>PXSF01000067.1:26579-31888 GCA_003022845.1 Halobacteriales archaeon SW_10_66_29
AGCGAAGCGAGCGTGACCTCGGCAGACGACCGAAGGGAGTCTGCCGGTGCCCCCGAGTCGAGCAGCCGGGGGCTTCCTGCATCTACGAGTTCTTCAATTTCTTCCCCGGGGTACTATCGCTTCCCGGTGAGGTGCGCTCGCGTCAACGGAGTGGCGCTGAGCAGGATATTCTCGCTCCCTCCGGTCGCTCGAATAGGGCCTGCTCAGCGGGCGCGAGCGCGCCGAGGGCTTTCTTCGACGTGACGTTTGCAGTTACTTCAATCTCAGTTCAGAGCGAAGGGCCGATGGCTTTCTATACAGCCAGACGTGATTCAGTTACGCCATGCCGTCCCAAGTGAACAGTTTCTATCGGCACCTCGGGATGGAGCAGGTCGACAGCGGCGAGACGGTTATCGGCGGGGACTCGTTCACCGAACACACGTACGAACTCCCGATCGAAACGTCCTGATCGCGGTGCATCCATACGCAGTCCCTGTCTCTGGTTCAGAAACCGAATAGCAACATACAAACCTCGATCACTTGAAGCGTCGCACATGTCAGTGATCGAGACGCAGGGGTTGACGAAGCGGTACGGGTCAGTCACCGCCGTCGAGAACCTCTCGATACGGATCGAAGAGGGGGAGATCTTCGGCTTCCTGGGGCCCAACGGGGCGGGGAAGTCGACGACGATCAACATGCTGCTCGATTTCGCCAAACCGACCTCGGGGAGTGCCCGGGTGTTCGGGATGGACTGCCAGGAGAACGGCAAGCAGATCCGGCGACGGATCGGCGTGCTGCCGGAGGGGTACGACGTCTACGAGCGGCTGACCGGCCGCCAGCACCTGGAGTTTGTCCTCGAATCGAAGGAGGCCAGCGAGGACGTCCACGCGCTGCTGGACCGCGTCGGCATCGCTGGCGACGCCGACCGGAAGGCCGGCGACTACTCGAAAGGGATGAAACAGCGCCTCGTGCTGGCGATGGCGCTGGTCGGCGACCCCGACCTGCTGATCCTCGACGAGCCCACGACCGGGCTCGACCCCAACGGCGCCCGCGAGGTCCGCCGGATCATTCAGGAGGAGAACGACCGCGGGACGACCGTCTTCTTCTCCAGCCACATCCTCGAGCAGGTCGAGGCCGTCTGCGACCGCGTCGGGATCCTGCGCGACGGCGAACTGGTCGCGGACGACTCCATCGAGGGGCTCCGCGCCAACGTCGGCGGCGGCGAGACGCTGGTCGTCGAGGGCGAGGGCTTCACCGAGGAAGTCGTCCGGAACGTCGAAGCGATGGACGGCGTCGCAGGCGTGCAGGTTCGGGGCGGCGGATCGGAGCTTGCGATCAACGTCGGCCAGGACGTCAACAAGTCCGAGGTACTCGGACTGATCGAGGACGCCGGTGCGACCGTCGCTGACTTCTCGACCGAGGAGGCGTCGCTAGAGGAACTATTCGCCTCATACACGACCGACTACGGGGGTGCAGAGGCATGAGCTGGACGGCGATCGCCAAGAAAGACCTCCAGGACAGCATCCGCTCGCGGACGCTGTGGGCGACGATCGGGATCTTCCTGGGGCTGATCCTGCTTTTGTCGTGGCTGTTCACCGACGGCTCCGGCGAGGAGACGTTCATCGCGGCCGCCGGGTTCACGTTTCTCATCGGCGTCCTGTTTTTCGTCCCGATGGCCGGCCTGCTGCTCAGCGTGAAGTCGATCATCCGCGAGCGCAACTCCGGAACGATCAATCTGCTGCTCTCGCTGCCACACACCCGCGGCGAGATGATCGTCGGCAAGTTCGTCGGGCGCTCGGTCGTCATGGTCGTCACCGTCCTGGCAGGGTTCCTGCCCGCGCTGCTGTACATCTTCGTGCAGGCCGACGAGGCCGGATTCACGCAGCTGCTGACGTTCCTGTTCGCACTGAGCGTGTTCGGCGTCATGTGGGTCGGCATCGGAATCGGCCTCTCCGCGCTGGTCAACAGCGAAACGCAGGCGACCATCGCCGGCGTCGTCATGTTCGCTGTGCTGATCCTGTGGCCGCTCATCTTCGAACAGGCCGGCATCGACCTCCCGTCGTTCGCCCAGCGGTTCTGGCTGCTCGTCATCTTCGCCGACCTCTTTTTCCTCCCTGGCAGGATTGCCGACGGCGATTTCACCTTCCCCTCGGTCGTCGAGTTCGACGAGGTGCTCCTCGAGGAGGTCAACGACGTCGCAATCTCCGTCGGGCCGCACCTGCAGATGTGGTTCGTGGTCGTCCTGGTCGCGTTCTGGATCCTCCTCCCGATCGGGATCGGGTACTACCGGTTCAGCAGCACTGACCTCTGATATCGACCCTGAAAGTCCCGAGTTGTGTCGAGATGACTGATACTGACTGACAGAAGTACGTTAATCAGAAGTCCAACAACAGCCCGGTCGGAGGACCGCGAAGAACCGGACGACAGTCCGGGGATGAGCGGTCCGGACACGTCTGTAGTCAGTGTGGTATACTGGCGGCGAAAATCCGCACGGATTTTCGTCCGTCAGTATGAGGCAAATCACGTCCGGGTGTATAAGGACGTCGCCGACGACGGGGTAGTATGGATGTCGTCGACCTCGACCACGTGGCGATCCGTGTATCGGATCTCGACCGGGCGCTGTCGTTCTACCACGACCTGCTGGGCATGGAACTCCGCGACCGGGAGCGATACGACGCCGGCGAGGTCCCGTACGTGGCGGTCGTCGCGGGTGGCCGTCACGTGCACATCGTGCCGACCGAGGAGGAGTTCACAGTCGAACGGGAGCATATCTGCTTTCTCCTCCGGTCTTCGGAGATCGACTCCCGCGAGGAACTGGAGGACCTGCTCGACCGGCTCCGCGAGGAGGGCGTCGAGGTCGAGGAGGGGGAGCCGTACAGGCGCTACGGCGCCTACGGCCGGGCCTGGGCCGCCTACGTCCGGGACCCTGACGGCCGGCGCGTCGAACTCAAAATCCACTGATACTGCCATCAGATGCTGAGCGCTATCCGGGTGGTAACGGAATCACGTCCGGCAGTATGAGCACGCGCTCCCCGGCTATTGTTCCTCGACGTGCCGGACCGCACTCGCGATCCCGCGCGAACTCTCGACCATCTCGGGGCCGGACATCTCGGCCCGCCCGACCGCGAACGCCTTCGGGCCCTCGATGACGACTTCGTCGCCGGGCCGGATCTCCGGCGACGCCGCGACGACACCCGGCGCGAGCACGGAGCCGTGGGGCACGAACGCGTCGATCTCGACCCGTTTCGTCGGCACGTCGCTGTCGACCCAGCGGCGCGCGCCGGCCAGCGTCAGCGAGAGCACGCCGTACTCGGGGACGAGCATCGCCAGTTGCTCGCCGTCGGCCGACAGCGCCCGGAGCTTGGGGTAGACGCTCTCGACGGCCAGGTCCGCGAACAGGTCGTCCCCCGCATCCTCGCCAAACTGGTAGTCGGCGACTGCGCGGATCGTGTTGTGCTGGCGCTCCCGCTTCGAGTACTTCAGCTCCTGAGAGAGCGTCGACGCGAGGTTCGCCAGCGAATCGCCAGCGGTGGGGTGGCCCTCGACGGTGTACTCGAAGTCGAGCCCCAGCGACGACTCGACGCGCTCGCAGATCTCCCGGTACCCCTCCTCGGGGACGTGCGCGACGATCCTGGGATAGTCGTTCCGTTCGAGATACGCCTCCAGCACGGTCGCGACGAACTCGATCTCGGCCGCGGACCACCGGCCCGTCACCGCGGTGTCGTACTGCTGTGCCGGGTAGGTGAGTTCGAGTTCCTGCGGGACGACGCCGATCGGCGAGGTCATCGACACCAGGTGTGCGCGGTACTGGATCGCGTCGTGGAACTGCCCGTGGCTCTGGGACTCGCTGTAGGGCTTCCGCGCCGAGCATGGCACCAGTACGAGCGGGTTGTCGAACCGGTTGCGGTACCGGCCCGTCACCCGCTCGGCGTAGCGCTGGATCTCCACCCGGCGCATCGTGTCCGCGGAGGTGGCGGTGAGCTCCGCCTGCCGGACGACTGGCGTCCGCTGTTCGAGATAGCTGTACTGCTGGTCGAGACCCCGGAACGTCGCAGTCAGCCACTGCTCGTGGCGGGCCTGCCCCTCGACGTAATCCCGGAGGGTGCCCGCCCTGATCCGCTCGCGGACGACGCCCAGCGCCGCGCGGAGTGCGTGCTCGTTGTGCTCGGCACACGCCGCGCGGTCGAACTCTGCGAGGGGACGCTGGCAGGCCGGGCAGGCACAGGGCAGTTCCGAGAGATCCGCGAGGTACCGTTCGCCGTCAGTCGTGAGGTACTTCCCCTGGGTGCCTTTGACGGCGGCCCTGTCCGCGTCGAACAGGTCCACACCCGCGTATGCGAGCGTCGCAACGTTCGCGGGCGTCGCGATGCCGGGCAGGTACAGCGCGGTGTCGGCGGGAATCGCCTCGCGCGTCTCGACGACTGCCGTGACGAGTGCTGCGGCGTGGCCCGCGAGTTCCTGCGCGTTCGAGAGCACGTACGCGTCGGTGCCGTGGTCGTCGGCGGTGGCCGGCGAAACGACGGCCGCGCTCGGGAACTCGGCGTCCGGCGGGTCCGGGGCGAACGCTTCGGTGACCTCCTCGGGGGTCCCGCCCGGGAGCGCCCGGTGGGGCAGGACGGTCAGTTCGTCCTCGGAGCCCTCGGGATCCTCCCGCGATTCGACCCACTCGCTGCCCGCGTCGGTCAGTACCTCGTCGACCAGTGTCGGCGTGTGGAGGGGCTCGGCCAGGCGGAGTTCGCCCAGCCGCGCCGCACTGTCGCGCTCGTGGACCTCGAAGTACTCCGTCATCCCGGCGGCGCACCTCCGCTGGCCTCCTTCGGGGAGCCGCTCCTGTCGTTCATGCAACGTTCTGGGATGTCACCGGATAACTGTTCGTCGGTTCGCTCTGCATTTTCAGTACCTCACAAAGTTCGGTACTGAATCTTCGTTCACATCCACGCCGACAATCGTGTCTGCATCACTCTTGGTGGTAACTCTGTGGTGTTCGTGAGTGACAGTGACATGAAGTCGCCATTCGTCGTGCTTATAAACGACTTCAGCGGTCCCAACTCGCCATTCGTTATCGCTGAAGGCACTCCGAAAACGGTCGAAGTGGTCTGGGCATGACCGTCGTCGATGTCCACCGTCAGCAGCCTGCCGGCGGGACCGAGTGAACAGAATTTCACTAGATTCGACTAGAGAAATATCATTCTCCAAATAAATAAGTGCGGTTCCTCCATATTCTCACGCGGTTATGTCGAACCAAGACCTGATCGATTTCGGCATCTGGCGTGAGATGGACGAAGAACTGGATGATGAAGCCAAGCAAGCAGCCCTCGAAGCGTCCCAGG
>PXSF01000068.1 GCA_003022845.1 Halobacteriales archaeon SW_10_66_29
GTCGAAGACTGCGACGCTTGCACCCGGGATCTCCTCTTCGACGAGCCAGTCTTCGAGAAAGAGTTCGATAGCACGTTCTGTCCCTGTATCGAGACCGCGATCTGTGGCGCTCATGAACCCCGATTATACAGCCAGACGTGATTAAGTTAAGCCATGCCGTCCCAAATCCCGTTGTTCGGGCCATGACACAGTCGATGGACTGTCCTGGCACTGGACGAAGTCACGTCTGGCTGTATATCAACGATCGACTTAAGCGATTGCACGGGCCAGCCCGGCTGGGGATGCCACGAGAGTGCGAGCACGTCCTCCACAAGATTTTTTGATTCGTCCCCGCTTGAGGGGCTGTAGCGATGGGAGATAGCGACGAACAACGGAGCAACACGGACAGTATCAGACTCGATCGTCGGAGCGTGCTGGCGTCCTCAGCGATGGTGACCGCCGGTCTGGCAGGGTGTCTCGGCGACGACGACACGACCGGCGAGGACGGCGGGACGAAGACCCTTCACCTGCTCAGTGACGTGCAGGTCGAGCAAGCCCAGCAGATGTTCGAGGACGCATTCGACGACTGGGCGGAGAACGAGGCCGACACGAACGTCGAGCCGAACTTCGAGTACGTCCCGAGCGGCGAGATCAGGAACACGATCAACCTCCGGCTCTCGGCGGAGGACGCACCCGACCTGATATTCACCTCGGTGAGCTACCACGCACAGTTCGGTCTCAGGGGTCATCTCCGCGACCTGGAGGATATCGTTCCGAGCAGCGTGCCGGATTCGGTTCGGATGAACCTCGACGGCCGGGAGGTGTACGTCCCGGGCAACCTCCAGATGTGTTCCTCGTGGTACAGGCAGGACGTGTACGAGGAGGCAGGGATCGAGTGGGGGACGACCTGGGAGGAACAGCTCCACAACTACGAGGTACTGGACGAACACCTGCCCGACGATCAGGACCCGACACTGTACGTCGCAAACGGCTCACACCCCTACATGATCTACGGGCACTACCACCCGATGCTCAGCAACGGGTCACAGTTCATCGACCGCGACAGCAACGACGAGCCGCCGTACCCGGTCGTGGACCAGGAGCCGCACCGATCCCGTGCGATCGAGTACCTCGAGTTCCTCCAGGACGCGTACGAGTACTCACCGGATTCCGTCAACTTCGGCTACGGTGAAGCCACACAGCTGTTCACGACCGAGCGGGTGATGGATACGAAATACCCCGCGCGGGCGCTCGTCAACTCGTTCAACGAGAACCCGGAGATTGCCGAACACGTGAAGATGGGGCGGTTCGCGGACACCCCCGCGATGCAGGCCGGCGAGTCCGAATACCAGATCGCCACGATCGGCGAGGGGTTCTCGGTGCCGACCACGGACGTCGGCGCGTCGAACCCCGAACTCGCCGAGAGCTACATCGACTACTTCATGAGCTCCGACTACTACGTCGACTTCCTGCTGACGGTCCCGCTCCACCGGGTGCCGGCGGACCTGGACATCCTCCACACCGAGCGGTACCAGGCCAACGAGATCGTGCAGGCGTCCCCGGAGTACGTCAGCTACATCGAGGAGATGGCCGAGGGAGCACGGTTCTACACGAGCCTCACCGGCAAGGAGACGCCGACGACGTACTGGGACCCGCTGATCCGCGGGACAGAGATCGGACCGTCGATGCTGGCCGAGCCGATGGTCGGCCGGACGGAGCCCGAGGAGGCCGTCGACCGGGCGGGCGACCGCCTCCGCGAGGAGATTCCGCAGTTCGAGGAACAGTTCGCGGAGTAACCCGTCCCGAAAAGGTCTCTGCCCCGTCGGTATCGTTCCACTGTACACCGCAACCACCGCGGCGGATCTCCGATACGATGTGTGACCCACCACGAGGACCGTAAATGAGTGCGATCCAGCAACGGCTTTCTGAGATGCAGGACACGGTCGCGGAGTGGAAACGGAAGCGGACGAACCTCCTTGGGTATCTGCTGTTGCTCCCGGCGGTGCTCGTGTTTCTCGTCCTCTCGGTCGGCCCGGTACTGTACGGGATCTGGTTGAGCTTCCAGAGCGGCTTTGGCTTTCTGGATCTGCAGTTCGTCGGCCTCGAAAACTACCGGCGCCTGCTGTTCGACGATCCCAACTTCTGGAGCAGCGTCCGGACAGGCGCCGTCTACGCGGCGTACTCGGTCGTCCTGCAGACGACGTTGGGTGTCGCAATCGCACTGTTGCTCAACGAGTCGTTCCGGTTCGAGAACTTCGTCCGGACGATCGTTCTGGTGACCTACCTGATCCCCACGGTCGCCGTGGCGATCCTCTTTCGCTGGCTGTTGAACGCCCAGATCGGGATCGTCAACTTCTCGCTGACGCGATACACCCCGGTCGACGGCGCGGTGAACTTCTTCTCGGAAGCCCTCGCATTGCACACGGTCGTGTGGGCGTCGGGCTGGAAGTTTACGATCTTCGTCGTGCTGATCATCCTCGCGCGGCTGCAGTCGATCGACGCCGAGCTGTACGAGCTCGCGCGGATCAACGGCGCGAACGCGATCCAGCGGTTCCGCGATGTGACCTACCCCCAGATCAGGAGTGCGCTGTTCCTGGTGATCCTCCTGCGGGGGATCTTCATGTTCAACAAGTTCGATATGATCTGGGTCCTGACGGAGGGGGGGCCGTTCAGGCAGACGGAGACGATGGTGATCTACGCCTACAAGACGGCCTTCGGCCAGCAGTCCTACGGGGAAGGCGCAGCGGTCACGACGCTGATGTTCCTCCTGCTCGCGACGGTGTCGATCGTGTACTTCGCCGCGTTCAGCCCGGAAGAGGAGGTGGAGAACTGATGCCCTCCGAAAGTTTCCTCCGGCGGATCGCGATCAACGTGATGGTCGGGATCCTGTTTCTCGTGTTCGCGTTCCCCCTCTACTGGCTGCTCATCTCCAGTTTCAAGCCGCTGGCAGACATCATCACTTACCCGCCGAGGCTGATCCCGGACACTGTGACACTGGAGAACTACCGGCTGCTGTTCCGGCAGACGGACTACGCTATCTGGCTCCGAAACAGCCTCACGATCGCCGCCGGGAACATCCTGTTCAGCGTCACAGTCGCGTCGTTCGCCGGGTACAGCCTCGCACGCTACGATGTCTGGCAGCGCAAAAACATCGCCAGGGCGTTCATCTTCTCGTACATGTTCCCCGCGATGATGCTCGGACTGCCGTACTTCGTGCTGTACCAGCGCACCGGTCTCATCAACACGAACATCGGGCTGATTCTGGCTCACGCGTCGATCACGCTCCCCTTTACGACCTGGATCATGTGGCAGTTCTTCCAGACTGTGCCGTTAGCGTGGGAGGAAAGCGCCTGGATCATGGGCGCCTCGCGGTTCCGGAGCATGATCGAGGTGGCAATGCCGGCTGCCATGCCCGGGATCGTCGCCTGCGCCATCTTCGCGTTCGCCATCTCCTGGAACGACTTCACGTTCGCGTTCGTACTCATCACCGACCCGTCCCAGCAGGTGCTCACGACCGGCATCGCGCAGTTCATCGGCACGACTGAAACGCAGTGGAACCACCTCGTCGTCGGCGGGTCGTTTCTCGTTCTCCCCCCCTTCGTCGTTGTCTACTTCCTCAACCGGTACCTCCTGGCCGGGTTCTCCGTCGGCGGCATCGAGTGACCGCCGGCGGCTGCCGGCCCCGGAAGCTCCGCCCGCTCCGAGGCGACGCCAGCCGGGTCGCGGGGGCCCATCCAGGTGATACGGTCGTGCGTGACTCTTTACCGCCGGCATTCGTCAAACCCTAGTTTCGAGCCGTGAAACTACTGTTAGTGCGATGCAATACCGAAAAAACTCACAACAATCACTATCAGACGCCGAGCGCTATCCGGGTGGGAACGGAATCACGGGCATCGGGAAGGGTTCCCTAATGACGACACTGTACGACGCGCCTGCCGAGGACGTCATCGAGGCGCTTGCGGAGACGCTCACAGACGAGGACGCTGTCGAGGAACCGGAGTGGATCGAGTTCGTGAAGACCGGCCACGACCGCGAACTGCCACCCGAGCAAGAGGACTTCTGGGCCCGCCGGAGCGCGAGCCTGCTCCGGAAGGTCGCCATCGACGGCCCGGTCGGCGTCGGCGCGCTCAAAACCGAGTACGGCAAGGCCAAGCAGGGCTCGAACCGCTACCGGGTGCGCCCGCGACACAAGACCGAGGGGTCGGGCAGCATCATCCGGACGGCGCTCCAGCAGCTCGAGGAGGCCGGCTACGTCGAGACTGCCGAAGGCGAGGGTCGCCAGGTCACCTCCGAGGGGCACAGCCTGCTCGACGAAACTGCCGAAGACGTGCTCGAAAACCTCGACGACCCGGAGCTCTCCCGGTACGCCTGATCGGTCCGTTTCTTCGATCCGGGGGCGGCCCACCGGCGGGAGTGACAGCGACCGGTAGGTAGTCGGGTACGCCTCGTATAGTACCTCGGGGAAGAAATTGAAGAACTCGTAGATGCAGGAAGCCCCCGGCTGCTCGACTCGGGGGCACTGGCAGACTCCCTTCGGTCGTCTACCGAGGTCACGCTCGCTTCGCTCGCGTGACCCTCGCTGCGCGCTTCGCTCTCCGCACTGCCCGCTCAGTGCTTGCGTCGGCCGCCGTCGCCGAGCACCGGGAATCGGAGATTCCCGAGCCCACGGCTCCCGCCGTGGACAGCCGGCCCCTTCCAGTCCCACCCGCGTCGCTAATTCGGCCATCAACGCGATTGTGGACGGTGAAAACAGCCGATTCGGGTGGGACTGAACGGGGCAGGTCGCTCGATCCAGCCCGGACGACGCAAGCACCGCAGGCCGGAGGCC
>PXSF01000069.1 GCA_003022845.1 Halobacteriales archaeon SW_10_66_29
TTGGTACTGGTCGGTCCATCAGGGTGCGGGAAATCGACGACACTTCGTTGCATTGCGGGCCTCGAAGAGGTCACCCATGGAACGATAGAACTAGACGGCGTCGACGTCACGCACAAACGGCCCGTCGAGCGCGGCGTGGCGATGGTGTTCCAGAACTACGCCCTATACCCACACATGAGTGTCCGCAAGAACATGTCGTTCGGGCTGAAGATGACGACGGACCTCTCGAAAGCCGAGCGCCACGAGAAAGCCGAATGGGCCGCGGAGTTGCTGGGTATCAGCGAACTGCTCGATAGCCAGCCAAAGGAACTCTCGGGCGGGCAACAACAGCGGGTCGCGCTCGGGCGCGCACTCGTCCGTGACCCCGAGATTTTCCTGATGGACGAGCCGCTGTCGAACCTGGATGCCAAGCTCCGCGCGGAGATGCGTACCGAACTTCAGGAACTCCAGCAGGACCTCGGCGTGACGACCATCTACGTCACCCACGACCAGACCGAGGCGATGACGATGGGCGACCGGATTGCAGTGCTCGACGGCGGACAGCTCCAGCAGATTGGCACCCCTCTGAAGCTGTATCACAAGCCACAGAACCAGTTTGTCGCCGGCTTCATCGGCAGCCCGAGCATGAACTTCCTGCACGTCACCGCTCGTGACGGCGTGCTCGAACACGACCACTTCAGCTACGAGATTCCCGAACTGGTCGAACGGGATGTCGAGCCTGGTCAGGACCTCGTGCTCGGTATCCGGCCCGAGGATATCGAACTCGCGAGCGACGGCGACGACAACTCGATTCCGACGACTGTCAGCGTCGTCGAGCCGATGGGTGAGCTTTCGTACGTGTACATCGACATCGGTGACCAGACGTACACGGCAAGCGTCTCTGGTGAACTCGTGTTCGACCCTGGCAAACCACTCGACGTGCTCTTCCCGCCCGAACGCGTCCACCTCTTCGACCCCGAAACTGGTGACGCCATCAAGAACCGCGTCGTCAGCGAGGAGGTCGAAGCTCAGCAGCGCTCTATCTGACAACGACGTCGGCCGCCGCGATGCCGACCATCAGTATCAGACGGTGAGACGGAGGAGGCACGGATGTCGCGCCCTTTTTATTGATGAGACGAGTCCATTCGCGTATGAGCGAGCAGGACGCCGATACGGGTTCCGAGGGCGCGGACGGCGACTCGAACGGCCTCGAGGGAACCGAGGAGCCCGAGGACGTCACCGAGCAGCTCTCGGAGATCGCCGAGGAACCGGACGGCGACGTCGACGTGGCGCTGTCAGACGTCGTCATGGATGCCGTCGAGGCCGGCGACGTCGAGTCAGTCGAAAAGCCGGATCCGGAATCGGTGATCGTCGACGAGGCGCTCGTCGAGGAGGTGGATGCGAGCGACCCCGAAACCGTCGCGCTCGCGATCGAACTCCTGCGGTCGTACGTCGACGCGCTCGAATCCGCGACCGCCGAGCAGCGCGAACGCGCGGCGGAGTTCGAGTCGCGGCTGAAGCGCAAGCAGGCGGACTTCCAGAACTACAAGCAGCGCCAGGAAAAGCGCATGGAGGAGGAGATCGGGCGCGCGACCGAGGATCTGGTCACGCGCCTGCTGGACGTCCGCGACAACCTTGACCGCGCGCTGCAGCAGGACGAGGACGCCGACATCAGGGGCGGCGTCGAATCGACGCTGGAACAGTTCGACCGCGAACTCGACCGCGAGAACGTGAGCCCGATCGAACCGGAGCCTGGCGAGGAGGTTGATCCGCAACGTCACGAGGTCCTGGTCACGATCGCGTCCGACCAGCCCGAAGACCGGATCGCCCAGATACACCGGACGGGCTACGAGATGGCGGGGAAAGTGCTGCGACCCGCGCAGGTCGCGGTCAGCGATGGATCGGTCCAGGAGGACAAGACGGACGCCGGCGGAACTGAGGACGCAGACGAAGAGGACGCCCGATAGTGATTGTTGTGAGTCAGTACCGCCGTCGGTCCGTCGTGGGGCGGGTCGGCGGAACCGAACCGTCGTTCGGTTGAGTTGCGGTCAACTATAATCTTTGGCTCCGGGCGTTCGCCGTGGGGCAAAACTGCGGGAGAGCGGCCGTGGGGGTCGCGGCGGAGAACGGGATCTAGCAACTTTTAACCGGGACAATCGGATACATTCGCACAAGATGACGAGCAACAAGATTCTGGGCATCGACCTCGGGACCACGAACAGCGCGTTCGCGGTCATGGAAGGCGGTGACCCGGAGATCATCGTCAACGGCGAAGGTGACCGGACGACACCCTCCGTGGTGGCCTTCTCCGACGGGGAGCAGCTGGTCGGCAAACCGGCGAAAAACCAGGCTGTCCAGAACCCCGGCGACACCGTCGAATCGATCAAGCGCCACATGGGCGAAGAGGACTACGCCGTCGAACTCGACGGCGAGGAATATACGCCCGAGCAGGTCTCGGCAATGATCCTCCAGAAGATCAAGCGCGACGCGGAGGACTACCTCGGCGACGAGGTCGAGAAAGCGGTCATCACCGTTCCGGCGTACTTCTCGGACCGCCAGCGCCAGGCGACCAAGGACGCCGGCGAGATCGCCGGCTTCGAGGTCGAGCGCATCATCAACGAGCCCACGGCCGCGAGCATGGCCTACGGGCTCGACGACGAGTCCGACCAGACCGTGCTCGTCTACGACCTTGGCGGGGGGACGTTCGACGTCTCGATCCTCGAACTCGGCGGCGGCGTCTACGAGGTCGTCGCCACCAACGGCGACAACGAACTCGGCGGCGACGACTGGGACCAGGCGATCATCGACTACCTCGCCGAGGAGTTCCACGAGGAGCACGGGATCGACCTCCGGGAGGACCGCCAGGCGCTCCAGCGCCTCCACGAGGCCGCCGAGGAGGCCAAGATCGAACTGTCGAACCGCAAGGAGACGACGATCACCCTCCCCTTCATCGCCGCGGACGACGACGGCCCGAAGGACCTCGAATCGTCGCTGACCCGCGCGAAGTTCGAGTCGCTGACCGAGGACCTGGTCGACCGGACCGTCGGCCCGACGGAACAGGCGCTGGAGGACGCCGGCTTCACCAAGGAGGACATCGACGAAGTGCTGCTGGTCGGCGGGTCGACCCGGATGCCGATGATCCAGGAGAACGTCGAGGAGATGACCGGCCAGGAGCCCAAGAAGAACGTCAACCCCGACGAGGTCGTCGCGCTCGGCGCGGCGATCCAGGGCGGCGTCCTCTCGGGCGACGTCGACGACATCGTCCTCGTGGACGTGACACCCCTCTCGCTCGGCGTCGAGGTCAAGGGTGGCCTCTTCGAGCGCCTGATCGAGAAGAACACGACGATCCCCACGGAGGAGTCGAAGATCTTCACCACGGCGCAGGCCAACCAGACGCAGGTCCAGATCCGCGTCTTCCAGGGCGAGCGCGAGATCGCCGAGGAGAACGAACTGCTCGGCGAGTTCACACTGACCGGGATCCCGCCCGCGCCTGCGGGCACGCCACAGATCGAGGTAACGTTCTCGCTAGACGAGAACGGCATCGTCAACGTCGAAGCCGAGGACAAGGGCTCGGGCAACAAGGAGGACATCACCATCGAGGGCGGCGCCGGCCTCTCGGACGACCAGATCGAGGAGATGAAAGAGGAGGCCGAGAAGCACGCCGAGGAGGACGAGAAGCGCCGCGAACGGATCGAGGCGCGCAACCAGGCCGAGTCCACGATCCAGCGTGCCGAGACGCTGCTCGACGAGAACGAGGAGGCAGTCGACGAGGAGCTCCGCGACCAGATCGAGAGCGCCATCGAGGACGTCGAGTCGGTCCTGGAAGACGACGACGCGACGAAAGAGGAGTGCCGGACCCGGCGGTCCAGGCGGTGCCGCGGGTGGCGCTGCCGGCGGCGCAGCGGGCGGTCCCGGTGGCGCAGCCAGCGCCGGCGAGGAGTACGTCGACGCCGACTTCGAGGATGTCGACGACGAGGAGGACGTCGACGCGGATGGTGGCGACAAAGAGGACGACGAGTAACTCCGCGTAGAGCGATGGTAGACCTGCGGATCGAGGTCGACGGCCGGGAGCTGTCCGCCAGCTGGACCGACGAGAACCCGGAGACCCGCGACGCGATCGCCGACGCGCTCCCGCTGTCGGGTGACGCGACACGGTGGGGCCAAGAGCTGTACTTCTCGATCCCCGTCGACGTCCCGCCGGAGAACGGTCGGACAGAGGTTCCCGTCGGTGCTGTCGCGTACTGGCCGCAGGGGAACGCACTCTGTCTCTTCTGGGGGCCAACTCCTGCGAGTACTGGCGAGGAACCGCGTGCGGCATCGCCGGTTTCGGTCGTCGGGCTGATTGACGACGTCGAACCGCTCGCGGGCATCGAGGGTGGGGCCCGCGTCACCGTTCGTCGGAACTAGACAGCCAGACGTGATTCAGTTACGCCATGCCGTCCCAACTCCCGTTGGTCGGGCCATGACACAGCCGATGGACTGTCCTGGCACTGGACGGAGTCACGTCTGGCTGTCTAGCAGAGATTGGTGAGTAAACGAATTACAGCCATCAGTATCACCCCCCTTGCGTGCTAGTGTGTTTCAGCGCTTCCCACACGCCGACGAGGAGGAGGAAATTCGTGGCTGTCGGTTCTGGTAAATCGAGTCGACAAGCGCCGAGGGTGAGATTTGAACTCACGAGTCCTCTCGGACACCTGCTCTCGAGGCAGGCGCCTTGGCCGGGCTAGGCTACCTCGGCTCACTTCCCTG
>PXSF01000070.1 GCA_003022845.1 Halobacteriales archaeon SW_10_66_29
TCTTTAATTTCTTCCCCGAGGTACTATCGATTCTCGAACGACAGCGAGCCCCCCGAGTCGAGACGGTCGGGGGCTTCCACTTCATACACTGCCTTTGCAATTCTTTTCTCTATCATTAACGGATTTTCGTCCGTCAGTATCAGGCCCGGTCGGCCAGCGCCGCCAGCGTGACCGCCACGCCGACCAGCGCGAGGGCGGCGCCAGCGGTCAGATCGGCGCTCTCGCTGCCGAGCGCGCCAGCGCCGCCGTCGAACGCGATCCAGGCGCCGTAGCCGACGCCGGCGGCGACCAGCGCCGCCCCGGCGAGCCCGGCGAGGATGGCGCCGGTCGGTCCCAGCCGGCCCGGCTGTCTGTTCTCCTCGTAGCGCTCCAGCGTCGACCACATGACGGCCTCGACGTTGTCCTGGAGGTGTTCGACCTGGCCCTGCAGGTAGTTGTTGAGCGTCTCCTCGTGTTCGTCCAGTTGCGCTTTCCGCTCGGCGAGCTCCTGCTCCTGGGCCTCGATCTCGCGTTCGCGCTCGTCAAGCGCCTGCTCGCGCTTGTTCAGGCTGACCTTC
The DNA here is from genome assembly GCA_003022845.1 of Halobacteriales archaeon SW_10_66_29. Lineage (GTDB taxonomy): Archaea > Halobacteriota > Halobacteria > Halobacteriales > Haloarculaceae > Halovenus. Next base: position 558 of record PXSF01000070.1, read on the forward strand.
CTGTCCTGGAGCTGTCCCCGGAGCTCCGAAAGCTCCTCCCGGCGCTCGTCGAGCTCCCGCTCGCGTTCGTCGAGCTCTCGTTCCCGCTCGTGGAGGGCTGTTTCACGCTCGTCGAGCTCCTCGGCCTGCTTCTCGATGCCCTTCTCGCGCTGGTCCAGCGCGCGCTCGCGCTCGTCCAGTTCGGCCTCCCGGCTGTCGGCGCCGTCGCCGTCGCCGCTGGGTGTCCCCTCGCCGCCCGTGCCGTCGGCTGTCGCCCCGTCCGCCGGTTCGTCACCGTTCGCGGCGCTCTCGGCGGGCGGCTCGTCGGAGTGCTGGCGGTCCGTTTCGTCGACCATACGCGACCCAACATGCCGGAACACCGTTATACTATCGGCGCTGCCACGTCGTCGGAGTTCAAACCTCGCACGCACGCGCCACGCACGCGCCGCGCATGCATCGCGCACGCGCCGTGCACACCCGCGCTGTCTGTCGGTTTCTCGAAAGGCTTTAGAGGGGATCACGGCCTAGGGGTGACAACGAGACGGTGACCCCCACGTGCAACTCATCATCACCGAGAAGGACAACGCGGCCCGGCGGATCGCCGAGATTCTGAGCGACGGCAGCGCGACGGCGGAGCGCCACAACGGCGTCAACGTCTACCGCTGGGGCGGCACGCGCGTCGTCGGCCTGTCGGGGCACGTGGTCGGGCTGGACTTCCCCGAGGAGTACAGCAACTGGCGCGACGTCGAGCCGGTCGAGCTGATCGACGCGGAGATCGTTACCGAGCCCACCCAGGAGAACATCGTCGGGACGCTCCGGGCGCTCGCGCGGGAGGCCGACGAGGCGATCATCGCCACCGACTACGACCGCGAGGGGGAGCTGATCGGCAAGGAGGCCTACGAGCTCGTCCGCGAGGAGATCGACGGCCCGATCAACCGGGTCCGGTTCTCCTCGATCACCGACACCGAGGTCCGCGGGGCGTTCGCCGAACCCGACGAGCTGGACTTCGACCTCGCGGCCGCCGGCGAGGCCCGCCAGATCATCGACCTCATCTGGGGCGCCGCCCTCACTCGGTTCCTCTCGCTGTCGGCCGGCCGAAGCTGATCGTCGACCGCGAGCGCGAGATCCAGGCGTTCGAGCCTGAAACGTACTGGGAGCTGTTTGCGGACCTCGGGAAAAACACCGCCGAGGGAACCTCGGCGAGCCGCGACGGAACTGGCGCTCCGTCGGACGGCGACGAGTTCGAGGCGCAGTACTTCTACGAGGACGACGGCACCGAGGCCGAACGCGTCTGGGAGCAGGAGGCCGCCGAGTCGGTCCACGAGAAACTGCGGGCCGCCGAGGCGGCGACCGTCACGTCGGTCAGTGAGCGCACCCGCACCGACAGCCCGCCCGAGCCGTTCAACACCACCGCGTTCATCAGCGCCGCCGGCTCGCTGGGCTACTCCGCCCAGCGCGCCATGTCCATCGCCGAGGAGCTGTACACCGCCGGCTACGTCACCTACCCCCGCACCGACAACACGGTCTACCCCGACGACCTCGAACCGGACACACTCCTGGATTCCTTCGTGGGAAGCACGGAGTTCGGCGAGGACGCCCGCTCGCTGCTCGAACTGGACGACATCGAGCCGACGCGGGGCGACGAGGAGACGACCGATCACCCGCCGATCCATCCCACGGACGAGCTGCCGGCGCGGGGCGATCTGAGCAGCGACGAGTGGGAGATCTACGAGCTGATCGTCCGGCGCTTTTTTGCGACCGTCGCGGAGCCGGCGACGTGGGCGCACCTGCGCGTGGTCGCGGAGGCCAACGGCTGCCGGCTGAAGGCCAACGGCAAGCGGCTGGTCGAGGCGGGCTACCACGCAGTGTACCCCTACGCCAGCACCAGCGAGAACTACGTCCCCGCCGTCGAGGAGGGCGAACGGCTGGCGCTCCGCGGCGTGGAGTTCGAGGAGAAGGAGACCCAGCCGCCGCGGCGGTACGGCCAGAGCCGGCTGATCCGGAAGATGGAGGAGATGGGGGTGGGGACGAAATGCTTGGCTGCAGATACGCCGGTTCTTCATCGTAATCAGGACGGAGATATTATTCGAACTCCAGTTTCCGATCTGTTCACTGAAGAATCTATCGTACTGGCGGATGGTAATACGGACATTGCAGTCAACGATAGAGGGCCGACAACGCTTTCAATCGAAGAAAAGAGTAACCGCGTGACTGAACGACAAAAGACACTAATAAGCAGGCGCCCACTCGAACCCCACGAACAGGTCTTCCGGATCACTACGGTGAACGGTACCTTCTCAGTAACCACTGATCATCCGATCTACCGGAGTACTAGCGACGGATTCGAAGTCGTTCCTGCCTCCGAAGTTTCTCGGGGCGACTGTTTGTTGTCTACTCGCCAGGAGACCTCCATCGACTACGAGGGAGACGCCTCCATCATTACCTGGCCAGAGTTTGCTTCTTCGTGCGATATCTCTTCGAAGCTGTACGGTTCGAATTGCGGGAACCGGATTGCTGAAATCCGAAACAAACGGAACGAAACCCAGTATGAATTGGCCGGCCGGGTTGGTGTGGATCGGACGGCGCTCAGTGACTACGAGAACGGAAAACGCGACGTGCCGGTATGGATTCTCGGAGAACTCGAGATTCGTCCCGAAACACTCCATGGATTGAATTACGATTTGGAGTTCGAGAACCCGTTCCCCCTTTATTGGAGTCCGGAACTCCTTCGGATAGTAGCGCATCTCCTTGGAGACGGATCGATCCACGTAAACGATGAAGAGAACACTGTTGATGTCCGGTACCACAGTACCGACCACCGTCTCATCAGCCAGTTTGTTTCAGATATCCAGACTTTATTTGGGTTTACTCCGACTGTCTCTGAGCGAGATGGCCGGAAAAATCATCATAAAAGACGGTATCAAGTGAATCTCCCTGGTGCCGTAGGACGGATTCTGAAGTATATTCTCGATACAGTGGTCGCACAGGCCTGTCCAGACGTCCCTGAACAGTTAGAGGCCTTGTTTGTCGGCGCACTGTTCGACGACGAGGGGCACATCTCACGAGAGAGGAAAATCTTCATATCGAATACTGATCACGGATTGCTCGCTGGAGTCTCGGAAATGCTTGGACGGATGAATATAGAGGCCAAGCTTGCGACGAATCAGCACAAGCTCCATGTGAGGGGACGACAAAACGTCGAGCGGTTCCTCGATATCATACCCATTGCAGCTGATGAGAAGTTCTACCGTGGTCTTGATGCACTTCGAGAGTACGACGTAGTCAAACGCAAGGCACTACTACTCGAATTGGCAGCTACTGAGCCGAAGAGTTCCGAAGAACTTGCGACACGTCTCGGAATCTCTCGAGGTCGGGTGAACGCTTACGTCCGAGAATTACGTGATGCGGGACACTTGGAAAAGAAGGTCGAAGGGAGTAATCGATCTAAGGATGGGCTTCGGACGATCCGATACACTGCAACTTCGTTCAAGCAATCTATATACGCGACTGTACTCGATTATCCCGCTGAAATCGAGGTAATTGACGTTGAAGAACGCGATTACGACGGTAATGTATATGACTTAACGATAGACGAGGCTGCACCGAACTTCGCCGTTCAGGGCGGCCCAGTCGTCCACAACTCGACGCGCCACCACACCATCGAGAAGCTGTACGACCGGGGGTACGTCGAGGACGACCCGCCGCGGCCGACGGCGCTGGCGGAGGCGGTCGTCGAGGCCGCCGAGGCGTTCGCGGATCTGGTCGTGAGCGAGGAGATGACCGCGCAACTGGAGCAGGACATGACGGCCATCGCCAACGGGGAGGCGACGCTCGAGGCGGTGACCGAGGAGTCACGGGAGATGCTCGAACAGGTGTTCGCGGAGCTGCGCAACTCCCGCGAGGACATCGGCGAGCACCTCCGGGAGTCGCTGAAGGCCGACCGACAGCTGGGCCCGTGTCCCGACTGCGGCGAGACGCTTTTGGTCCGCCAGAGCAGCCGGGGGTCGTACTTCGTCGGCTGCGACGGGTTCCCCGACTGCCGGTACACGCTCCCGCTGCCCAGCACCGGCGAGCCGCTCGTGCTCGACGACGTCTGCGAGGACCACGACATGCACCACGTGAAGATGCTCGCTGGCCGGGACACGTTCGTCCACGGCTGCCCGCGGTGTGCCGCCGACGCCGCCGACGAGAGCGAGGACCGTGTCATCGGCGCCTGCCCCGACTGCGGCGCGGAGCACGGCGGCGAACTCGCGATCAAACAGCTCCGGTCGGGCTCGCGGCTGGTCGGCTGCACCCGCTACCCAGACTGCGAGTACTCGCTGCCGCTGCCCCGCCGCGGCGACATCGAGGTCACCGACGCGCACTGCGAGGAGCACGGCCTCCCCGAACTCCACGTCCACGACGGCGACGACGAGCCCTGGGAGCTGGGCTGTCCGATCTGCAACTACAGGGAGTACCAGGCCGAGCAGGCGATCGACGACCTCGAAGACGTCAACGGGATCGGCGAGGCGACCGCCGGGAAGCTGGGCGCGGTCGGCGTCGACTCCCCCGAGGACCTCCGCGAGGCCGACCCCGACAGCCTGGCCGACCAGCTCCAGGGCGTCACCGCAGACCAGCTCCGGGACTGGCAGGGACAGCTGGCCGACTGATACGGTCGTGCGTGATTCTTTACCGTTGTGGGTTCACTCATCCCCCGCCTCAGCTCCTGAAACAGCCGATACTGCGACACGGTGCTGAAAATAGTCACGCACGACCGTATGACGCCGACCGGCCGGCGACGACCCTCCGCGAGCGATCGGTGGATGCCGTCGGCCCCGGCGGTGGCGTGAACCTGTAAAAACAGACAGAAAATTTGATAATACTGCGGCGCGAAACGACGGACAATGACGGATCCGACGAACACACTCCCGGGGGTGACCGCAGAGCGAATCCGCGAGCGGCTGCCGGAGGAGCGCGACCCGAAGGCGATCAAGCGCCTCGTCGCCGCCCGCGAGTACCTCGACGGGCTGTCGGTGCCGGCGATCGAGGCGAAGTACGGCTGGCCAGCACAGACGATCTACTCCTGGCTCGACCGGTTCGAGGGACGGGCGTTCGAGGACGCGCTGTACGACACGCCCTCGCCGGGGCGCGAACCGGCGCTCGACGCCGCCGAGCGGCGCCGGCTGGAGCGAGCGCTGGAGAATCTGCCGGCGGAGGCGGGCTACGACGCGTCCGCGTGGAGTACGGCCCTCGTCAGGAAATTCCTCCGAGAGAAATTTGATGTCGAGTACTCCCGCCGCCACGTTCGGCGGTTGATGCACGAGGCCGGCGTGCCGCCCGGGGGACGGACGACCCGCTCCGGACCCGAGTGATGTGGAACGGAGTAACAGCTCGTGGCCGTGGTGCGAATCGTTCTCACGTGGGTATGATTCGACGCCGATCCGGCGCATCGCTACTGACGGGGAGTCGCTTCTGGCCCTCCCAGAGATTATGAGACAATATGTCTGAAAACTCGGCTGGCCGGAACCGATTCGGATCGCACAATCGTCAGATTTGACGGAGACAAAATACACAAGAGAATCTACGCAGCTAGTTCGAACAAGCATGGAGTACACCACCCTCGGTTCGACTGGAACGACGGTCTCGCAGCTGGCGTTCGGGACCTGGCGGTTCGGCCGCGAATCCGGCGGCGTCGTCGAGACGACGCGGGAGGAGGCCCACGACCTGCTTTCCGCGGCCTGGGACCGCGGCATCAACTTCATCGACACCGCCGACAGGTACGGCAACCCCCACGGGACGGCCGAGCAGTACATCGGCGAGTGGCTGGAGTCCTACGACCGGGCGGATTTCGTCCTCGCGTCGAAAGTGTACTTCCCGTTCAACGGCCGCACAGGCGGCGAGCGCGAGCCCGGCCCCAACGACAGCGGCCTCGGCCGCAAACACGTCCGCGCACAGGTCGAGGGGACCCTCGACCGCCTCGGGACGGACTACCTGGACCTCTACTACATCCACCGCTGGGACGAGGCGACGCCGATCGAGGAGACGCTGGCGACGCTGAACGACCTCGTCCGCGAGGGCAAGATCCACTACCTCGGCGCGTCGACGATGGCCGCCTGGCAGTTGACGAAGGCACTCTGGAAAAGCGACGTCAACGACTGGGAGCCGTTCAAGGTAGCGCAGCCGCTGTTCCACGCCGGCTACCGCGACGACATCACCGGCTACCTCGACGTCTGCATCGACCAGGACCTCGCAGTCTGTCCGTACTCGCCGCTGGCCGGCGGCTTCCTCACCGGGAAGTACGAGCGGACCGGCGAGGACCCGACGGACTTCGAGGGGCCCGAGGGCGCCCGCGGCGACATCTACGACTCCTTCGAGGAGTACTACCTCTCCGAGCGGGGCTGGCACGTCCTCGACGAAATCCGGGCGATCGCCGACGAGATCGACGCGACGCCCGCGCAGGTCGCGCTGCGCTGGCTGGTCGAGCAGCCCGACTTCACCTGCGTCCCGATCGTCGGCGCCCGGACTGTCGAGCAACTCGACGAGAACGTCGGCGCCGTCGACGTCTCGCTCGGTGACGACCAGTTCCAGCGGATCGTCGACGCCCGCTACGCCGAGTCCGGGACGCGCTACGGCCACCGGTGGTGAGGTCCGGGGCCAGCGCGGCGACGGCTCCGTTCAGGACGGTCAGATCTCCGAGTGGTACGTGTACCCGTCGTCGAGCGCCTGTGCGTCCTCGGGGAGCAGCGCCACGACGACGAACGCGGCGTAATCGCTGACGTACTCGACCAGCGCCGCGATCCGGTCGGAGTCGATCGCCTCCAGCGAATCCAGGAGGAGGAACGGGCAGTCCTCGTAGACCTCGTGGGCCAGGTAGCCCGCGAGCGCGAACACGAGCCCGGTGAGCTCGCGCTCGCTCTCGCTGAGGTGGTCGATCGTGTCCTCGTAGACAGTCCCGGCGTCAGTCCGGCGCACGATGTGGAGCTCGAACAGCCGTTTCGGAACGACGGACCGCCCCTCCCGCACTTCCGTCTCCTGGATCTCGAGCCAGATCCGCTCCAGGTTGTCGTACTCCAGCAGCGCCAGCAGGTCGTCCATCTGCGCGTTGAACTGCTCGACGGCCTCTTCCTCGATCCGCTCGATCCGCGTGCGCTGGTCGGCGATCCCCTCGCGGACCGATTCGAGTTCGGCCTCCAGCTGTTCGCGCCCGGACAGCCGCTCCTCGAGCCGGTCGATCTCCTCGCGCACCTCCGCACGCTCCTCGCGGAGTTGCTCCAGTTCGAACTCGTGCTCGTTGACCTCCCGGTGGAGCGCGAGCAGTTCGTCGTAGTCGTCGTCCTCGAGGGCGTCGACCTCGTCCTCGAGCCGGTCGATCTCCTCGTCGAGCGCCTCCCGCCGGGATTTGAGCTGCGAGAGCGTCTCCCGGCTCGCGGACAGCTCCGCCTCCAGCGAGGCGACCTCGTCCTCGATCCGCCCGGCACGGTCGCGGGTCCGTTCCAGTTCGGCCTTGCGCTCGCCGGCCTCCTCGATGCGGCGGTCGAGCTCGTTGACCCGCTCCATCAGCTCCGAGCGGGCTTCCCGGAGGCGCTCGCAGGTTTCCTCGATCGCACGTTGTTCGACCTCGGTGCCACAGGTCCAGCAGGCGACCGCCGACCCCTCGAGCAGCTCGTCCGTCGGCGAGCCGCCGTCGTCGCCCCCGTCGAGGAACTCCTCGACGACGTCAGTCTGTGTCCCCTCGAGCATGTCCTCGTTGAACTGGAGGATCCGCTGGAGGTCGGTCACCGACCCCTCGGCGTCGCTCTTCCGGGTCCGGAGACGGTCGATCTCGCCCTCGAGCTGGTCGATCTCCTCGACCGGAACCGCCGGGAGCTCATCACGTTCGGCCTCGAGCTGGTCGATCTCCTCGCGCAGGTCCGTCACCGTCGCCTCCTCGATCTCGATGTCGGAGGCGACGCGGTTGCGCTCCCGCCGCGTCGAGCGGAGCTGTTCGAGTGTCTCGTCGAGCTCCTCTTTCTCGGACCGGCGCTCCTCCAGGGACTCGTCGGCCGACTCCAGGCGTTCCCGTTTCGTCTCCAGGCCCGCCTCTGTCTCCTCGATCCGTTTCTCGACCGTCGTGAGCCGCTCCTGGAGACCCGGCAGCTGCTCGCTCAGCTCCCCGATCCGATCGAGTTCGGCCTGGAGCTCAGCCCGGCGGTCCGTGAGGCGGTCGATCTCGGCCTCGATCGCCTCGGTGTCGATCGGTTCCATGATGATCTCCCGCAGGTCGTCGCCGCGCAGGACCGCCTGCCGCACGGGGTTGGTCGCCAGCAGGAACGCGAACATGTCGGCGACTGCCGGCTCCGGGAGGTACGCTTCCCCGGTGGCTCTGACGGTCCCGTCCCCGGTCGGCTGCAGGCGCCGCTCGTACGTCTCGCCCCCGAGAGTCAGCTCGACGCGCCCGGCGTCGGCGTCGCCCTTGACGTTCACGTCGGTGCTCCCGGCCGCCGCCATGATCGCCCGCAGGAACGACGTCCTGTTCGTCGCGTTTCGTCCCACCAGCACGTTGACCCCCGGCGCGAGGTCGACAGCGGTCTCCTCGATCCCCCCGATCCGCTCGACTTCGAGGCTGGCGGCTTCGCTCGCTGTTTCCATACCACGGTTTCCACGTGCCGGCGTAAAAAGTCATTCGATCACGCCGGTTCCGCCATGCCCGTTACAGGAGAACTATTGTAACGACTATCGCGTCATACGTTACAACCGTACTACTGTAATTGTTACGCGTCGGGACAGGAGCAGCCGCCGGCCTCGAGCAGGTCGTCGACGTCCATGCCCGTCTGGCAGTCCTCGCAGTACACCTGGACGTCGACGATGACGTTGAACGAGCCGACGTCGATGCGGTCGGTCGACCGGAGGGAGGAAACCTTGTCCTCGACGACGGTCACCGTCCGGTTTCTGAGCCCCTGGATGTGTTCGGCTTCCACGGCAACCTGGTCGGTGTCGGGTTCCTCGCGGGACGCGCCGCGGTGGCGGAGAAACGTCTGGACCGCCGAGTGGGAGACGAAGGCCGACTCCAGTTCGTCCACGTCGACCCCCTCGCGTTCGAGCTGCCGGCGGGTCCGGTTGCGGACGGCTGTGCTGACCGAGTCCTCCCGGAGGCGGTCGAGGACTGTCCCCGGGTCGGCGCCGACGGCGGTCGCCGCGTGCTCGGTCAGGACCTGCTCGATCAGCTGTTCGTTGAAGTACCGCGCCAGCTCCCGGAGGCTCCGTCGCTCCCGGCCCTCGCCGGTCCAGGCCGCGACGAGTTCCTCGCCGACCTCTCCCATGTCGTACGCCGCCAGCAGCCGTTCGACCTTGCCGCGACGGGTACGGGACGTATCCGCTGTCATTGCCGGACACTCGGTGCCGGTCCGTGTTAACGCTTCGGGAGCCGCCCCGCCGTCAGTACAGCTCGACGACCGAGCGCCAGCGGTCGACGTACTCCCGCCGCTGGTCCTCGTAGATCCCCCCGACGTCGGGGTCGGGTTCGATCCGCCGCTGGACGCCCAGCAAGCGGTCGCTGGCCTCGGTCGCGTCGTCGTACAGCGACGTGATCAGCGCCGGCGGGATGAGCTGGCCGGCCGTCGTCCGGGGTTTCATCTTCCGGATCGGCCGGTCCCAGATCGAGGCCCGGAGGTCGTACCACCACTCGACGGGGTCCTCGCCGGTCGCGGACCGCTCGCTCATCATCCGGACCTCGTCGATCGCCGTCCCGAACAGCTCCTCGAAGATGCTGATGTAGTTGTGCTCGGCCAGGGCGACGCCGGTGGTGATCCCGCGGGCGAACCGCCCGATCACGTCCTCCGAGGAGAGATCGCCGTCGTGGGTCATGCCGAGCACGGAGTTGCCGATCTCCGGGTCGAAAAACGGGCTCCGGTTGCCCTGCAGGAACACCTGGTACTCCTCGCCGGGCGGCGTCTCCCGCGCGAGTTCGAGCCCCCGCCCGGGCGAGCAGTCGAACAGCCGGTCGCAGAACCACTCGAAGACGACGCCGGTGTCGAAGGAGGCGCCGGGCAGGTACCCCTCGATGGGATGGCGGTGGTAGTACAGCGCCTCGTGGGGTTCGATCGTCTCCGAGACGTACTTGACGACGCTGGTCGCCCCCGAGGTGATGCAGAAGTCGCCGGGTTCGAGACAGCCGTTGGCCAGCGCGGTCGCCCCGCCGTCGGTCAGCCCCTGGTACAGCTTGGTGCCCGCGAACCCGGTCCGTTCGGCGAGTTCGCCGCTCGCCACGCCGATGTACGAGCCCGGGGGACGGATCGTCGGGAACAGCTCCCGCGGCAGGTCGAGCGCCTCGAACAGCGGGTCGTACCACTCCGGCATCGCCGGCCTGACGTCCGCGCCGAACTTCAGGGCGTTCGTCCAGTCGATCTCGACGTTGCGCCACCGCGTCGACCGGCCGTACCGGAGCCGGTAGAGCAGCCACGTCGTCGGTGGCAGCACCCACTCGGCGTCGGTGAACCGATCGGGGTGTTCCTCCCGTAGCTTCAGCAGTTTGGGGAGTGGCCCCGTCGCCGAGAGCGCGATGTTCCGGTTCTGGAGGTCGCTGGCGACCGCCCGGTCGATCCGCTCGGCGTACGCCGGCGCGGTCTCGTAGAACATCTGCGGGGGAAAGATCGGCTCGCCCGTCCCGTCGACGACCAGCAGCGTCCCGGACGTGCTCGCCACCGAACAGATCCCCTCGTCGGGCAACGGGGGTGCCGCCCGCCGCAACGCCCGCTCCCAGCCGACCGCCGTCTGATCCTCGATCGTCACCTCGCCGCTGTCCAGCAACGTCCCCGCCGCGTCGTAGCGGTCGACCCGCACCTCGGAGGTCCCAAGGTGGATCCCGATGAGCCGTGGGTCGGTCATGCCTCCCCCTCGCGCCGCCACTCGCATAAACGCGTCGCCGCCTTCACGTGTTCCACCGCCGATCGTTCTCCATGATTGAATACCAAAGTTCACCCGAAAATAAACGCCACAATCCTTTTTGACGTGTGTTTCGGATTTTGGTCACCAACAACGCATTTTGACGAATAGAACAGCTTTCCAGAAATAAAGAACAGAATAACGACGCCGGTGCCGACGGGGATCAGGTGTGGGTGAGGTTGAGTTCGATGACGTTGGCGGTGCTCCGGACGAGGTCGGGCATCTCGTCGGTGAACCGGTCGTCGCGCATGCGGCCGGTCGGCGCGGAGACGCTGATCGCTCCCTCGACGGTCCCGTCGGCGACGATCGGCGCCCCGACGCACCGGAGGCCGGTCATCCGCTCCTCGTCGTCGAGGGAGTACCCCTGCGAGCGGACCGCCTCGAGGTGGTCGAACAGTGCCGCCTCGTCTGTGATCGTCTCGGGTGTGCGCGCCGCGAGGCCGTGGCGGTCGAGGATCTCCCGCACCCGCTCCTCGGGGAGGTGTGCGAGGATCGCCTTCCCGTGGGCGGTCACGTGGAGGGGACAGCGGTAGCCGGCGTGGGTATCGAGCGCCACCGCCTGGCTCCCCTTCGAGCGCTGGAGGGACACGCCGAGCCCGTGCTCCTCGGTCACCAGGCTCGCCATCTCGCCGGTCTGCTCGGCCAGCCTGTCGATCTCCGGCTCGGCCACGCGGTACAGCTCCTGCCGGTTCCGGACGTACCCCCCGAACTCCAGGAACCTGAGCCCGAGCCTGTACTCGGTCCCCTCCCGTACCACGAACTCGTCCTCCCGGAGTGTGCTCAGGTGGTTGTGGACCGTGCTTTTGCCCATATCGAGCGCCGTGGCGAGCTCGGTCACCCGGGCGCCGTCGCGCTCCTTGATCGCCTCCAGGAGCCGGAACGTCTTCCGGCTCGTTTCCACCGGATGTTTCGCCTCGCGTGCCATGCACGTGTATGACATCGCCGACGTAAATAGGTTGTTCTCCAATCCAGAACAGTGGTGATAACATACAGAACACGGGCGAAACTCACCGAAACGGTATCTGAAGTTCTGATGAGCTGATTTTCGATACGTACCGAGTTATTTGTGGGGATAGATCGTTCTCTCAGAGAGAACAGCCGGACGGCTGCCGGCCGCCAGCAGATCGACGCGGGAACGAGCGGGCAGACGGTCAGTGTCGGCTCTTGCCTGTGGGAGTGGCAGGATATACAGCCAGACGTGACTCCGGACAGTGCCAGGACAGTCCATCGGCTGTGTCACAGTCCGAACAACGGGAGTTGGGACCGTATCAGGCGAGGGTCAGAATGGCGTCAACGATATCATCGGTGTCGATGAGGATCTCGTTTTCCAGCGACGGGCTGAACGGCGTGGGGACGTCGGGGATGCCGAGGCGCTGGACGGGGAAGTCGAGGTCGAAAAACGCCTCCTCGGAGACGTCGGCGGCGATCTGTGACTGGGTGCCGTACGAGAGCGGCGTGTCGTCGACGACGACACAGCGGCCGGTTTTGCGGGCGCTCGCGGCGATCGTCTCGGTATCCAGCGGCGAGATGGTCCGCGGATTGACGACCTCGACGCTGATCCCCTCCTCGCCGAGCTGTTCGGCGGCTTCCAGGGCGTTCCACAGCTGGGCCTGGGTCGCGACGACGGTGACGTCCTCGCCCTCGCGCTCGACGGCCGCCTCCCCGATCTCGAAGGTGTAGTCCTCGACTGGCACCTGGCCGGTCTCGTTGTAGACGCTGCCGTGTTCGAACAGCATGATCGGGTCGTTCGAGCGGATGGCCGCCTTGAACAGCCCCTTCGTGTCCTCGGGGGTCGAGGTACAGACGACCTTCAGGCCGGGGATGGCGGCGAGCCAGTGGTGCAACGCCTGGGAGTGCTGGGCGGCGGCGTTGGCGCCCATCACGTTTTTCGTGCGGATCACCAGCGGCAGGTCGAGCTTGCCGCCGAACATGTAGCGCATCTTCGCGACCTGGTTGAGCAGCTGGTCGCCCGCGACGCCGAGGAAGCCACAGTACATGATCTCGACGACGGGCCGCATCCCGGTGGCGGCCGCCCCGAGCGCGGAGCCGACGATCGACACCTCGCTGATCGGGGTGTTCCGGACGCGCTCGCGGCCGTACTTCTCGTCGAGCCCCTTGAGGATGTTCGAGGTGCCACCGCGGCCGTGGACGTCGATCCCCTGAATGTACACCCGCTCGTCGCGCTCCATCTCCTCGTCGAGCGTCTGATTGATCACGTCGCGCACTGCCATCTCCTCGGTCTCCCGCGAGGCGAGGCTCATCGGGAGTCACCTCCGTCGGCGTAGAGCCCCTCGTAGGCCTGCTGGGGATCGGGCATCGGACTCTCGCGTGCGAACTCGATGGCCTCGTCGATTTCGGTTTCGACGTCGGCCTGCATGGCCGCCCACTCGTCGGCGGTGAGCACGCCCTCGTCGATGAGCCTCTCGGGGTACGTCTCGACGGGATCTTTCGACTTCCAGTGCTCGTACTCGCCGTCGTCGCGGTAGAACTCGCTGTCGCCCTCGTGGTGGCCCTCGAAGCGGTAGCCGACGCACTCGACCAGCGACGGCCCCTCGCCGTGCCGGGCGCGCTCGACGGCCCGCGCCGCCGCGTCGTAGACCGCTTCGACGTCCATCCCGTCGACCTGCTCGCGGTGGGCGCCATACGGTTCCCCGTAGATCGTCAGGTCGTCGTGGGTCGAGGGCGGGTGCTGTTCGTCGATGCCGCTCATCTCGCCGTACTGGTTGTTCTCGACGATCCCGATCAGCGGGAGGTCCCAGATGGCAGCCTGGTTGAACGACTCGTGGAACGCCCCCTCAGAGAGTGCGCCGTCGCCGAAGAAGGCGACCGCGACCTGGTCGGTCCCGCGCATCTTCGAGGACAGCGCCGCCCCCGTCGCGATGGGAACGCCGCCGGCGACGATGCCGTTCGCGCCCAGCATCCCGGCCTCGACGTCCGCGATGTGCATCGAGCCGCCCTTGCCGTTGCAGTAGCCGGTCTCCTTGCCGTAGATCTCGGCGGCCATCTTGGTCGTGTCGAGCCCGCGGGCGATGCAGTGGCCGTGGCCGCGGTGCGTACTCGTCAGGTAGTCGCGGTCCTCGAGAACCTGGCAGACCCCGGTCGCCATCGCCTCCTGTCCGATGTAGAGGTGCAGGAACCCGGGGATCTCCGCGTCCGCGAAGTTGTCCCGCATCCGGGACTCGAACTCGCGGATCCGGAGCATCGTCTCCAGCATCTCGACGCGCTCCTCGTCGGTCGGTTGCGCTCGCTGGTCTGCTTGCTCGCTCATACACCTCAAACACGTTATTGCAGAAGTATAAATCTGCAGGATATCACGAACGACCGGATCAGCGTCACGCGAACAGGTCGGCGTCGAAAAACGAGACGAGCGTGCCGGGGTCAGTCAGTGTCCCGACGAGGTCGTCGAGGTAACGGGCGGCGTCGGCGCCGTTCACCACCCGGTGGTCGAACGACAGCGAGAGCGTCATCGTTCCGTTCTCTCGAACGCGCCCGACGCCGAGGATGGCGGTCTCGGGGGGGTTGATCACGGGATCGAAGCTGTCGACGCCGAACATCCCGAGGTTCGTGACGGTGAACGTCCCGCCGGCGAGGTCCTCGGAGGTGAACTCGCCGGCGAGGGCGCGCTCGGTGAGCGCCCCGCGGAGGGCGGCGACCTCCTCGGCGCTCTTCGCGCGGATGTCCGGGACGACGGGCGTCACCAGTCCGCCGTCGACGTCGACGGCGACGCCGACGTTCACCTCCTCGACCAGGCGGTGTTCGCCGCCTTCGAACAGCGCGTTGAACGCGGGGTGGGCGGCCATCGTCTCGCCGACGCCCTTCAGCAGGAGGTCGGTCAGCGAGGCGTCGACGCCCCGGTCCTCGGCCATCCCGGCGACGTCGACCATCGTCCCCGCGTCGAACGTGCGCTTGACGGTCACGTGGACCGCGTTCCGGTAGCTCTCGCCGAGGCGCTCGCTGACCGTCTGCTGGATACCGCCGAGTTCGCGCGCCTCTGTGACAGTCCGGGTCGCGTCGCCGGCCCCGCTCGCTGCGCCGGCCGTCGTTCGTGCGGCGGGCGCTGACGCCGCCTCGAGCGTCGCCCTGACGTCCGCCTCGGTGATGGCGTCCTCCGGACCGGTTCCATCGACGGCCGTCAGGTCAACGCCCTCCCGGCCCGCGAGCCGCCGGGCACCCGGCGATGCCCGGACCTCGTCCGCTCCCGGCGCGGCCGCCGCGGCCGTCGCGTCGTGGGCGTCCGGACCGACGCCCGCACCCGCGACGAGCGCCTCGGCTCCCAGTCCCGTCGTCGTCGGTACCGCGGTCCCGGAAGTAGTGTTCGACGTCGTCCTCGGTGATCACGCCCTGCGGGCCGGTGCCCTCGACGGCCGTCAGATCGAGGTCGGCCTCCTCGGCGCGCTGTCTGGCACCGGGCGTCGCCCGGACCTCGTCGGCGCTCGTGTCGGCCGCGCCGCCGCGGGAGCCAGTCCCGCCGGCAGCACTCCCGCCGGCCGCCGCCCCGTCATCCGCGTTCGCGGCAGCGGCGGCCCCGCTCGCGTCGGCCGTCGCACCTGCGTCGGCGTCCGCATCGGCCGCCTCGTCCTCGAGTTCGGCCTCGTATTCGGCGAGGTTCTCGTCAGGACCGGCGACGATGCCGATCGGGTCGCCGGGTTCGGCCGTGCCACCTTCGCCGACGACGATCCGGCGGAGCCGCCCGTCCTCGCGGGCCCCGACGTCGTTGGCCGCCTTCTCCGACTCGACGACCGCGATCACGTCACCTTCCTCGACGTCGTCGCCCTCGTCGTACTGCCACTCGACGACCTCGCCCTGATCCATCTCCATACCCATCTGTGGCATTCGGACGATGTAGCCCATACTGCAACTCACCTGGTTCGTGCTATTAAAAGTGGGTGTTCCCCGTTCGGCGGACCGCCGCCCCGCTTTTAGGTACGTCGGACCGGTGGGGCTTTCGGGCGAACCAGCTACATTTTTGTGCGTACGGAGTCTGCACTCCGGTGAGGTCGAACGACATGGAAACCGACGCCTTAGTCATCGGAGCCGGGCCTGGCGGGTACGTCGCCGCGATCCGCGCGGGCCAGCTCGGACAGGACGTAGCGCTCGTCGAGAAGGACGCCTACGGCGGGGTCTGTCTCAACCACGGCTGCATCCCCTCGAAGGCGCTGCTCTCCGCGACGAGCCTGGCCGAGCGCGCCGCCTCGGCCGGGCACATGGGGATCGACGCCGAGGTGTCGATCGACGTCCCGCAGCTGCTCGACTGGACGGACGGGGTGGTCGACAAGCTGACCGGCGGCGTCGAACAGCTCTGCCGGCACAACGGCGTCGACCTGGTGGAGGGCCACGCCGCGTTCGTCGACCGCTCGACGGTCCGCGTCGAGGGCGGCGACGTCGACCGGATCAGCTTCGAGAACGCCATCGTCGCGACCGGCAGCCGGCCGGTCGAACTGCCGGGCTTTGCCTTCGGCGACGAGCCGGTCTGGAGCTCCCGGGACGCCCTCTCGCCGGAGCGCGTCCCCGACCGGCTGCTCGTGGTCGGCGCCGGCTACATCGGGATGGAGCTGTCGAACGTCTACGCACGGCTCGGGAGCGACGTGACCGTCGTCGAGGCGCTCGACAGCGCCCTGCCGGCCTACGAGGACGACGTCACCGCGATCGTCCGGGACCGGGCCGCGGAACTGGGCGTCGACTTCCAGTTCGGCGAGGCCGCACAGGGGTGGACCGAGGCCGGCGACGGGATCCGGGTGACGACCGAGAGCGAGGACGGCGACTCCCACGCGTACGACGCCGACCGGGTGCTGGTCGCGGTGGGGCGCGAGCCAGTGACCGGGACGGTCGGGCTGGAGCAGGTCGGCATCGAGCCGGACGCCGACGGGTTCATCGGGACGAACCGGTACGGCGAGACGGGCGTCGACGGGATCTACGCCGTCGGCGACGTCGCCGGCGAGCCGCTGCTCGCCCACGCAGCGAGCACGGAGGGGATCCTCGCGGCCCACCACGCGGCCGGCGAGCCACTCGACGTCGGCGACTGGATCGTCCCCGCGGCGGTGTTCACCGACCCCGAGATCGGGACTGTCGGCATGACCGCCGAGGCGGCCGACGCGGCCGGGTTCGAGCCCGCGGTCGGGACGATGCCGTACAGCGCGAGCGGCCGGGCGCTGACGGCCGACGAGACCGAGGGGTTCGTCCGGGTCGTCGCCGACGAACCAAGCGGGGCGCTCCTGGGTGCGCAGGTCGTCGGCCCCGAGGCCTCCGAACTCGTGGCCGAACTCGCGTTCGCGATCCGCCAGCGCGCCACGCTCGACGACCTCGCCGGGACGATCCACGTCCACCCCACGCTCTCGGAAACCGTGATGGAAGCCGCCGAGCAGGCGATGGGGCAGGCGATCCACACGAGGAACTGAACACCGTCATACGGTCGTGCGTGACTCCTCCCGGCGAAATCATTATGACTGGGTAGACAGAACATCTCCAGCAGCGATGGCGGAACAGTACCTGCTTGGCATCGACATCGGGACGTCGGGGTCGTCGGGCGTGATCGTCGACGACGACCTGGCGGTGGTGGCGTCGGCGTCGACCGAACACGACTTCCGGGTTCCGAACCCGGGGTGGCTGGAGCACGACGCCGACGAGGTGTGGTGGGACGACTTCGTTGCGCTCTCCCGGGAGTTGCTCGACGGGACGGGCGTCGACCCGGCTGCCATCGCCGGCGTCGGCGTGAGCGCGATCTTCGCGGCGATGCAGCCGCGCGGACCTGACCGACCGGATCGGCGGGGAGGCAATCTACGAGACCTGCGGGAACCGCCTCACGTTCCAGTCTGTCGGACCGAAGATCCTCTGGTACAAGCGCAACGAACCGGAGCTGTTCGCCGAGACCGAGAAGATCGTCGACGCGACGGGGTACGTCGTCCACGAACTGACGGGCAACTACACGATCGACAACGCGATCGCCTCGTACTTCCACCCGATGTACGACCCCGAAACCTGCTCGTGGGACGAGGAGATGGTCGAGGCGGTCGGCATCTCGCGGGACCTGCTGCCAGATCCGGGCTGGGCGACCGAGATTGCGGGCGGCGTCACCGACGAGGCAGCCGCCGAAACCGGGCTGGAGCCCGGGACGCCCGTGATCGTCGGGACGGGGGACGCGCTCGCGTCGATGGTCAGCGTCGGGGCCGTCGATCCCGGCGAGGCGATCTTCATGTACGGCACTACGGGCGTGATCTTCACCGTGCTCGGGGGGAACCGCGCCCCCGAAGGGCTGTGGTCTGGCCCGTTCGTGTTCGAGGACACGTACCACGCCGGCGGCGGCATGGCGACCTCGGGCGCGATCGTGCGGTGGTTCCGGGACGAACTCGCCGACGCGGAGCGCCGGCGCGCCGAGGGCGCGGCCGCCGACGCGTACGAACTGTTGGACGGGCAGGCCGCCGACGTCGCCCCCGGCTCGGACGGGCTCGTCCTGTTGCCGTACTTCAGCGGCGAGCGGACGCCGATCACCGACGATTCGGCCCGCGGGACGCTCGTCGGACTGACGCTCCAGCACACGAAGGGCCACCTGTTCCGGGCGATCCTCGAGGGCGTCGGCTACGGGTTCAGACACCACGTCGAGGCGATGGCCGACGTGGGGATCGACGTCGACCGCGTGCGGGCGATCGGCGGCGGCGCGGGAAGCGAGCTGTGGCGCGGGATCGTCAGCGACATTACGGGCGTGAGCCAGGAGTACGTCGCCGACCCGCTGGGCTCGCCGCTCGGCGACGCCTTCCTCGCGGGCTATGGCACCGGCGTCTTCGAGTCCCTCGACGCGCTCGAAACGCGGGTCGCGGTCACCGGCAGCACCGATCCCGATCCGGCGAACCGCGACGTCTACGACGAGTACTACCACGTGTATCGGGATCTCTACCCGCAGGTGTGCGACAGCATGCACCGGCTGGCGGCGCTGGGCGACGAGTGAACGGGAAAAATATTTTTACCGAGCTACAGAAAGTAGTGCACATACTCGGTGACAGATGAATGACTCGCCTGTACGCGCAGTTAGAGGCGTTAGAATCGACTGACGAGCAGATTTCGGTTGCGATCGTAGGTGCCGGGCGGATGGGGCGGAGCCTCGCCGTCGGGTCGGCGCACGTCGACGGGCTCCAGGTGACGGCTATCGCGGATATCGAGGTGGAACGGGCCCGGGAGGCGTTCCGCGAGCTCGGGTACACCGAGGAGGAGATAGCACTCGTCGAGTCGGTGCCGGAGGGCAACGAGGCGCGGGGGAACGGACAGCTGGTGGCCACTCCCGACGCGCTCCTCCCCCCGCAGCTCGCGGACGTCGACGCCGTGATCGGCGCGACCGGCGACCCGGACGTCGGCGCGACAGTCGCACTCCGGGCGATCGAGCACGGCACGCACGTCGTGATGCTCACCGACGAGACAGACGCCACCGTCGGGCCGTACCTGAGCACGCTCGCCGCCCAGAGCGGCGTGGTTTACAGCGGCGCGGCGGGCGACGAGCCCGGGGCGATCATGGAGCTGTACGATTTCGCCCGCTCGCTGGGGTTCGACGTGGTCGCCGCCGGCAAGGGCAAGAACAACCCGCTGGACCGGGAGGCGACGCCGGCCAGCCTCGCCGACCGGGCAGATCAAAAGGGGCTGAACCCCGAGATCTACACCGCGTTCGTCGACGGCACCAACTCGATGCTCGAAATGACGATGGTGGCCAACGCCACCGGCCTCCGCGTCGACAGGCGCGGGTGCCACGGCGTGCGCGTCTCCGGCGTCGACGAACTCGCCGACGTGTTCAGCACCGACGGCGACGGCGTCCTCTCGCGGGCGGGCGCCGTCGACTTCGCGCTCGGCGGCGGCGTCGCACCCGGCGTGTTCGTGGTCGTGACCACCGACGACGCGACGATCCACGACGATATGTCCTACCTCAAACTCGGCACGGGGCCGAACTACGCGCTCCACCGGAACTACCACATCCCGACGATGGAGCCGTTGCTGGGGGCGGCCCGGTCGGAGCTGTACGGCGACGCGGCGCTGGTCCCGGAGGAACCGGTCGTCGACACGGTGACGGTCGCGAAGCGCGACCTCGCCGCGGGCGAGGCGATCGACGGGATCGGGGGGAGCACGGTGTACGGCCTGGCCGAGAACGCCGACGTCGCGCTCCGGGAGAACCTGGTCCCGGTCGGCCTCGTCGAGGGCGCCACCCTGACCAGCGACGTCGGCGAGGGCGAGCCGATCACCTACGACGACGTCGAACTGCAGCGTGGCGAACTGTTCCACCTGCGGCAGCTGCAGGAATCGCACTTCCAGGCGTGACCAGTCGAGAAGTGTAAGTGTTGTTCATATAATTTTATTACCCATCAATAGTATACAGCAACGTATGACGCGGAGTGAGAGTGGAGACCGCGCGAGTAGTACTCACAGTGAACCCGCACGTTGGACCCTCACCGGGACAGCCTCGACAGCCGGCCCCAGCAGACGGAGGTTCCTGACGGCGGCCGGTGCAGCCAGCGTGATCGGCCTCGCCGGGTGCGTCGGCGGGGGCGACGACGGCAGCGGGTCGGTTTCGCCCGACGACCTCGACGTCGCTCCCGACGAGCTCGAGGTCGACGAGATCAACGTGCTGGCGGAGGGCGTCGCCGACAACCTCGTGCTTGCAGAGATGAGCGATCGGTTCGAGGACGAGTACGGCGTCACCGTCAACTGGACGGACTTCGGCTACGAGCAGACCCAGGAGGAGGCGAGCAACCAGGTGGCAGCCGACGAGAGCGCCTACGACGTGATGACGATCGACACCTACTGGGTCGGTGACTTCGCGCTGGGCGAGAACCTGCTGCCGCTGGACAGCCTGATCGGCGGGAGTGACGTGGTCGACTCGGACAACTACCTGGAGGAGGTCTGGGACACCGTCGCACACTTCGAGGGGACGACCTGGACGATCCCGTTCTGGCAGTGGACGCTGGGGGCGGGCTACCGCGAGGACCTCCTCCAGGACGACGAGTTCGCCGCCCAGTACGAGTCGGAGTTCGGCGAGGACCTCCAGTCGGGGACCGAGAGCGTCTCGGCCTACGCGGACATGACGGTAAACATCACGGAGATGACAGGCGGCGACGTTCACGGCGCGGCCCTGATGGGCCAGAGCGGGACGAAGGCCAACGACCAGTGGCTCGGCCTCTTCCAGGGAAAAGGTGGTACCTTCATCGACGAGGAGGGCAACCCCGTCTACGGCGACTACCGCCAGGAGGCCATCGAGGCCACAGAGGACTGGATCCGGATTATCCACGAGGGCGGTCCTGACGGCTCCGGCTCCTGGGGCTTCCCGGAGGTGTCCGAGCACGTCGGCCGGGGGGACGGCTTCTCGGCGATCAACTACAACATCTTCTACGTCAACATGAACAACGCGCTGTCGGAGAACACCGAGAACGGGCAGATCAAGCAGTACGACACGCCAGGGGGGTCGCCGGCGGTCGGGTCGTGGTCGCTGGGCATCCCCGCGAACCTCTCGGAGGAGCGCGCCCAGGCCGCGTGGACGTACATCCAGTGGGCCAACAGCTTCGAGATGCGCAAGCAGCGCATCCTCAACGGGGGCTCGCCGGTCTGTTACGACACGCTCGACGACGACGAGGTGGTCGAGTCGAACCCGCTCCTGTGGGAGAACTTAGAGGAGCTGATCACCGGCGGCAAGTCCATCTCGAAGTACCCGGGGGCGTTGCAGGCCAACACCCGCAACGGGGAGGAACTGTCGGCCGCGCTCGCCGGCGGGAAGTCCGTCGAGGACGCCATCGACGCCGGCATCGAGGCGGTCGAGAACGCGATGGAGTGAGCCATGGCGACCGACCCAGGCGGCTCCCGCGAGCGAGCCAGCCGGACCCTCGGCGACCTGCAGGAGGTGGTACCGCTCCGGTGGACGCTCGTCGCGCCGGCGGCGCTCCTGCTGGCGTTCGTGACGCTGCTCCCGATCCTCTATCTGGGCTATCTCAGCGCCACGGACTTCAATGTCCTCCGCGGGATGACCGAGGGCGTCGTCGGCGTCCAGAACTACACCTCCGCGGTGCTCGAATCCGACGAGTTCCACAACGCGCTGTGGAATATGGCAGTGTTCATCGTCGTGGTGGTAACGGTTCAGACCGTGCTGGGGTTTCTGCTGGCGTTGCTGCTGTGGGGGCGACCCAAACGCCGGAAGTACGTCCTGCCGGTGTTGCTGACCCCGATGTTCGTCTCGTGGGTCGCGGTCGGACTGATGTTCCGGTTCATGTTCGAGGACGGGATCGGCATCGTCCCACTGTTGCTGAGCCAGGTCGGGGTGAACATCTCGTGGTTCTCGGACCCGACGTACGCGCTGGTGGCGATCATGATCGCGGACATCTGGGAGTGGACGCCGTTCATGCTGATCCTGTTTCTGGCGGGGCTGGAGTCGCTGCCGGAGGAGCCCCACGAGGCCGCACGGGTCAACGGCGCGTCCCGCCTGGAGGTCATCAAGGACGTGACCCTGCCGATGATGTTCCCCGTCGTCGCGGTGGCGGTGTTCATCCGGATCGTCGAGGCGTCGAAGGTGTTCCCGAAGGTGCTCGCGATGACTGAAGGGGGGCCCGGATCCGCGACCGAAACGGGGAGCTGGATCGTCTACAAGATCGGGTTCCGGTTCAACGACCTCGGCGTCGCCGCCTCGCAGGCCGTCTCGCTCACGCTGATGGTGCTCGGGCTGCTGTACGTCTTCTACTGGTCAGGGGGGTTGCAGAAGGATGTCTTCTGACTCGCCGATCATCAAGTCGCGGGCGGGCGAACTCGTCGCGGACAGCGTGCTGGTCGTCTTCGCGCTGTTCACGGTGTTCCCGTTCCTGTGGGTCGTCTGGACGGCACTGAAACCCGAACACCTGGCGCTGAACCCGGGGGCGACGAACTTCACGCCGACGCTGGAGTCGTTCGAACTCATGTGGAACCTGGTGGACGCCGGATCCGGGGGAACGAGAGAGGGCGCCGAGTCGACCGTTGACATCACCCGGAGCGGGTCGCCGGTCCACCTGTACCTGTTCAACACGCTGTTCGTCGCCGGCGCGGCGACGCTGCTCTCGCTCGCCGTCGGCGCGTTCGCGGCCTACTCGATCGCCCGGTTCGACACCGGCGGCATGCCCCTGCGGGTCGCGTTCCTTCTCCCGATCCTGATCCCGCCGATCGCGTTCAGCATCTCGATGTTCTTCGTCTGGGACGCCCTCGGGATCGGCAACTCGCGGACCGCGATCGTCCTCGCGTACATGACGTTCGCGATCCCGTTTGCGGTGTGGTTTCTCACCGTCTTCTTCGAGGGGTTCCCCGAGGAACTCGAGGAGGCCGCGATGGTCGACGGCGACACGCGGGTGCGTGCGGTCATCAACATCATCGTCCCCAATATGAAGCCCGCGTTCTTCGCGACGGGGATCCTGATCTTCATCTACTCCTGGAACAACTTCATCTTCCCGTTCCTGCTGACCAACGACGAGAGCCTGCGGACGATGCCGGTGCTGGTCTCGACGTACGTCACCTCCTCCGACCTGCTGGTCTCGCCGATGTCGGCAGCGATCATCGTGACCGTCTCCCCGGTGTTGATCCTCGCATACTTCCTCGGGAAGTTCCTCATCGAGGGGATGAACACCCAGACGGGGATCGACTGATCGGCGCCGGACCACCTGTCACCGCAACTATTATAGTGACCCGCGAGAGTGTTTCACGTAGTATGGCCAGTGTCGAACTCGACAGTCTCGTGAAGCGGTTCGGCGGTCCAGAGGGGACGATCGTCGCCAACGACAACATCGACCTGACCATCGAGGACGGCGAATTCATCGTCATCGTCGGGCCGTCGGGGAGCGGCAAGTCGACGGCGTTGCGGGCGATCGCCGGCCTGGAGGAGCCAACCGAAGGGCGGGTCCTCATCGGCGGCGAGGACGTGACCGACCTGCCGCCCCGGGACCGCGACGTCGCGATGGTGTTCCAGAACTACGCGCTGTACCCCCACAAGACCGTCGACGGGAACATGCGCTACGGGCTGGAGAAGTCCAGCGGCCTCTCGGGCGAGGAGATCGACGAGCGGGTCCGGCAGTTCGCCGAGATGATGGAGATCGAGGAGACACTGGAGAAGACGCCCGACCAGCTGTCGGGCGGGCAGAAACAGCGGGTCGCGCTGGGCCGGGCGATCGTCCAGAAGCCGGAGGCGTTCCTGATGGACGAGCCGCTCTCGAACCTGGACGCGAAGCTCCGCCTCCAGATGCGCACCGAGTTCCAGCGCATCCACCGTGAGCTGGGCAAGACGACGATCTACGTGACACACGACCAGGAGGAGGCGATGACGATGGGTGACCGGATCGTCGTGATGGACGGGGGGGAGATCCAGCAGATCGACGAACCCGCCGACGTCTACGACCGCCCCGAGAACTACTTCGTCGCGCAGTTCATCGGCGAGCTGACGATGAACTTCGCGGAGGTGACCGTCGAGAACGGGACCGTTTCGAGCGAGAACTTCAGCTTCAGCTTCCCGGGGGAGGGCCCCGACCTGGCGGACGGCACGTACCTGCTGGGGATCAGGCCCGGGGACGTCGAGCTCCGTCCCGACAGCGAGGTTTCGGGCACCGCGACCGTCGAGGTGACCGAGCCGACGGGGAGCGAGGCGGTGGTCTACCTCGAAAACGAGCACGAGTACACCGTGTCGATCGAGCGGGAGTCCGTCTCGTCGGTGACGGCCGTCGAGACGGTGCCGAGCTCGGACGCCGCGGCGGCCGACGAGCTCCACTGGACCAACGTCTCCATCGAGCACGGCACCGTCCGGAGCGACGAGTTCCGGTTCGAGCTCCCCGACGAGGCCCCGGAGCTCGTCAGCGGCGACTACCGCCTCGGCGTCCGCCCGAGCGACCTGAACGGCGACGCGCCCGCCGAGCGGATCAGCGTCCGGTTCCAGCGCACCGACGAGCTGTCGGTCAAGACCGACCGGACCGCGTTGCCGCAGGTGGGCGAGGAAGTGGACTTCCGCATCCCACACCGGAAGATCCACCTGTTCGACCCCGAAACCGAGGAGACCGTCTATCACGGCCGGGACAAACGCGCCGAACCCGACAGACAGGTCGCCTGATCGGCGCGGCGACGGCTCCCCGGCCGGGACCGGTCAGCGCGGATCGTTCTTTCTGTTCGGCGTGGGCGGCGAAACGGAGGAACGTTGAAGGCGGTCGCCATCCACAGAGTCAGCTATGACCGGAGCGAACCCACGCCTCGCCGTGACGATGGGCGACCCCGCGGGGATCGGCCCCGAAATCACGCTGAAGGCGCTCGCCGATCCGGCGGCGCGCGGGGCGGCGGCCCCCGTCGTGCTGGGTGACTACGCGTTCCTGCAGGCCGAGCGGGAACGGTTCGGGATCGACGTTGAGCTTCAGCGGGTCGACAGCGCAGCGGACGCCCCCGCGCTCGGGGGCGACACCGACGCCGACGCGGTCGGAGTCGTCGACTTCGACAACGTCGCGTCGCCGGTGACCCGCGGCGAGGTTCAAAGCGAGTACGGCCGCGCCAGCCTCGCGTACGTCGAGCGGAGTATCGACCTGGCCGTCGAGGGAACCGTCGACGGGATCTGCAACGCCCCGATCCACAAGGAGGCGATCAGCCGAGCGGGCAGCGAGTTCGCCGGCCACACGGACATGATGGCCGCGCGGACTGGCGTCGAGGAGTACACGCCGCTGTTGACCGACGATGAGCTGTACGTCACCCACTGCTCGCTCCACGTCCCCCTCGCGACGGCAGTGGAGCACGTATCGACCGAAACAGTCCTCGAGACGATCCGAGTCACCCACGACCACCTGCCGGAGGTCGGGATCGATGACCCGTCGCTGGGCGTGCTCGGCGTCGACCCTCACGCGGGCGACAGCGGCGTCATCGGCGAGTTCGACGACCGGACGGTCCGGCCCGCCGTCGAACGGGCGTGCGAACGGGGGATCGACGCCCGCGGGCCGCTCCCGCCAGACAGCGCGTTCAACCGTGCTCTCGCCGGCGAGTTCGACTGCGTGATCGCGATGTACCACGACCAGGGCCACATCCCGCTGTTCGTCAACAGCTACGTCCCCGGCGGGGGCGTGGGCGCGGCCGTCGCCGTGCTCGGGTTCCCGTTCGTCCGCACGACGACGCTCCACGGAACAGCCTACGACATCGCCGGCGACGGCGTCGCCGCCCCCGACAGCATGATCGGCAGCGTCCGACTTGCCGCCGAGGCTGTCCGCCACCGGTCGTGATACTGTGACAACGGTCCGGGAACAGTACGATGGAGGTCGAGAACGGGGTCGGACCGTTCACAATGTGTAAACGCAGACGGAATTACGACAGTTCTGACTCCAGTTCGCTGGTGACAGTGAGAAGATCAGTTGCCAGTTCATCGTGCACTCGATCTTCGTCGAGTCGGTACTTCGGACCACCGACGGTGAGTCCACCAACAATGTCGTCTTCGGCGTCTCGAATGGCCGTCCCCGCGGCGATGAGCCCCTCGGTGAACTCCTCGTCAACGACGCCGTATCCTCGCGCCTCGGTACTCTCCAGTTCCTCGAACAGCGCCGTCCGGGTGGTGATCGTCGCGTCAGTCTCACGGGGAAGCCCCCACTCGTCGAGAATATTGTCGACTCGCTTCTGCGGAAGTTCGGCGAGAATCGCTTTCCCGGCGGCTGTGTTGTGCATGTAGTATTCCCTGCGGAACTTGAGTGTGTGCTCACCCGAAGAGTTGGCGATTGCAGTGTGTACCATAATGAGACGGCCCTGTTCTATCACAGTGAAGTTCACCTCCTCACCGCTTATTTCTGCGAGGCGCTCGACTTTGTTCTTCGCAACGTGATACGCATGTCGGCGATGGCGTGCGGATTCGTACACTGCGAACGGGTGTAGTGCAATCTCGTATGTGCCGTCCCGTTCGATCAAAAACCGACTCTTTACCAGCGTCCGGAGGTGTGCGTGAAGGGTGCTTTTCGACTGGTCTACCACGTCAGTCAGTTCCGCAAGCGTCAGTCCGTTCCGGTCACTGACGAGCTCGATGATCCGTAACGAGGTCTGTGTCGTCTGTAACGTTCGTCCCCTGTCATCTCCTAGCATATCACATGCCCTCCCGGTCGACGATGTTAAGCGTTTCCATAATGTAAACAGCACGGTGATGAGACGGCTGTGTGGGAAAATAACGTCTCATAGTGATTGTTGTGATTATTTTCGGAGTCGCATCGCATTCTCGGGAGTGTCACGGGCTGACACCGGAGTCTGATGGGTCGACAGTGGTAACGACTCACAACAATCACTATCGCGCCTCCGCCAGTGCGTTCCGCAGGGCGCGAGCGACGTAGAAGTCCGTCCAGACGAGTTCGTTATCGGTCGCGTAGTCACCGGGGTAGTTGTAACAGCCGTGGAGAACCATGCCACGTCGGTGGTCGTCGACATCTGTGCGCATGTAGTCCGAGACGAGGGAGGCCAGTACCTCGCGACCCACGTCACGCAGACGCGAGATGCGGGGACCGTCCCCCTCCAGCGCGAGGAGCCCGTACGCTGTCAACCCGGCACAGCTGGTGTCACGGGGAACGTCGGGGATTCGCGGGTCCTCGAAATCCCAGTAGGGGACGAGATCCTGCGGCGTGTGATCGCAGTAGTAGTCGACAGCAGCGTCGAGGTGGTCGAGATACCGACGCGCACCAGTCGCGGAGTATGCCCGCGACAGGCCGGCGATATTCCAGCCCTGGCCACGCGCCCAGCACGTGTCCTCACTGTACGCCAGCGTGTCGAAAAACTCGTCCGCCTGTCCTGTCTCCGGATCGTATGCCGCCATGTGGATGTTGGATCCGTCGTCTTCGAGATACCAGTCGATGTGGCGGTCCGCGTGGGCCAGTGCGACATCGCGGAACCTCGTGGTTCCGGTTTCCTCGTAGGCCCGCCAGAGCACGGGCAGCGACGTGTAGATCGTATCGAGAACGGCGACGTTCTCGCCGGGCGGGCGCCCGTCGACCTCCTGTTCCATGTCGAACTGCTTCTCGGGACCCTTTATCTTGTGCACGCCCACGCGAACCTGGCGCGCGGCTTCGTCGAACATGTCGACCATCGCATCGGCTCCCGCCAGCCCGATCGCATAGAGGTCCCTGTCGCCCGTGTGATCGTATCCGAAAAAGCCCGCATAGTCGAAATTCATCCCACAGAACATCCAGTCCCGCGGCATCTCCGCGTAGAGCGTGTCCGTGTGGTCGTAGGCTGCCCGTTTGAACCGGGCTGCTCGCTCGTCCTCGCCGGCGCGTGAAGCGACCTCGTGTGCGATCCACAGCAATCCGACCCAGTGTCCACCACACCAGTTACCGTCGTCCGTCGTCTCCCACTCGCCGGTTTGGGGGTCGGCGACAAACGGGAACCGGTCGCCCGTTTCATCGAGCGTCGCTTCCACGCGGTCGGTCATCATCTCCAGTGCTGTCCGCAGTCGGGTCTCGCTCAGTGTCATGGTTGTCTCATAGCCAGTCGGCCTGTTTGTTCGCCGGGAGCGGGGTCTGATTGATGATATCCTGCCAGGGGGGCTGTTCGTCGACGAGTCCCTGTTTGATCATCGTTTCGCCCGTGTTCGTGAAGTACTGCTGTCGAGGGGTCGGGTCCCAGTGGCGCTCGAGGTCTAGATTCCGGAGTGTCTGGAGTGCCAGTGGTTCGGGCCACTCGGCCGCCGCCGCCCAAACACTGGCAGTCTCCTCCAGATTGTTGCGTGCGTATTCGGCTCCATCCATGAGAGCGCTGATGATGCGACCCAACACGTCAGGCCGTTCTTCGATCGTCGTCGTCCCGGCCGTAATCACCTGTGGGGGGATCCACTCGGCGTGTTCGCGGACACGCCAGACGCGCTTGAGATCGCCTTCATCGAGTTGAATCAGTGACAGCGGCGGGATAATCCAGGTCAGGTCCGCGCCTCCCTGCTTGACGGTCGTGAGACACTCCCCGAGGCCACCGGCGTAGACGAACTCGACGTCGTCGATCGAAACGCCGTCTGCGCGACTGATCGACTGGATCGCGGCCGCTTCCGGGCTATCACCTTCCCCATTGACGGCGATCTGCGCCCCTGCCGCGTCCTGTATCGACTCTATCCCGGAGTCCGCTCGGGCGAAAAATTCGATCGGATTCACACCCAGGGAAATACCAAGGATGTTTATCGGTGCTCCTTGGATGTACGCGTTAACTGGCGCCGCCAGCCCGCCCAGTCCCACGTCGAGTCCACCCGTCGAAATGCCTCTGACGACGTCGCCAGCGCTGCCGAAAGAAACGATTTCCTCAACTTCGAGGTTGTGGTCCGCGAACGTCTCTTGCTCTCTTGCCATCAACAGACGTGCCGATCCCGGAGCGGTCGGATACACTGACACTGCCAAACTGATCGATGTCGTCGCCGGTTCAGTTGGTGTCGTTTCCCCAGCCCCGTCCGCGTCGTCCGCGCTATCTGAATCGTCCGAGCCGGAACAACCAGCCAGTGTGACGACGGACGCGGCCCCTATCGAGGCAAGGACGGACCGTCTAGTATGCTGTCTTGACATACTGGTACCTCCAACGACAGCGGGACGTTTTCCGTGCAGTATCTAATAATTAATGGTAATCAAAATGTCACGTATACCATCGGGAAAAGCTTAATTGCCAAGTCGTAAAATAGAGCGTGTATGAACACCAGGCACGTCCACGCTGCGCAAGGGCTGGGACTCGCAGCGTTTGTCAGTAGTCTGGAATATCTCGCTCGGAGTGGGGCTGTCGGCCGTATCACCCTGGTTCCGCCGTCAGAGATGGGAACGACGTTGGTGAATTTGCTGGTATCGGGTGAAATTACCGGGGACATCTGGCAGACGTTCTCCGTCGTCCTCGGAGCGTTCTCGCTTGCTGTGCTGGTCGGCATCCCGGCCGGGTGGGCGCTCTGGCAGTCGGCCGAACTCAAGGAGATACTGGACCCATTCATCATCACCTACTACGCAATCCCGGTGTTCGTGTTCTATCCGCTCTTGCTCGTGGTGTTCGGGTTCAATCGACTCCCGATCCTGCTGATTGCCTTCGCGATGGGCGTCGTTGCCGTGGTGATTAACACGGCAAACGGGTTCGAGGCCGTCGATCAGGTGTACCTCGATGTCGGCCGGGCAGTGCGGCTCTCGCGGTACCAGCGATTCAGACACATTGCGCTGCCTGCTGCACTCCCGTACGTCTTCACCGGCCTCAAACTGGGGTTCATCTATTCGCTCATCGGCGTCATCGCAAGCGAATTCATTCTGGCCGGGTCGGGGCTCGGGTATCTCGTTTCCAATTACTATACGACGTTCAACACCGCGAAAATGTACGCCGTCATGCTGTTCGTTGTCATCGTCTCCGTTGCTATCAACCAGACGTTGCTGCGCATCGAGGGCAGGCTCTACCAACACAGGGTGAATGCATGATGGCGGCCGCTCACGACACGCGGCGACAGTCTTTCGTATTGAGCTATCGTAACGCCAGTCGGATCGGTGCCGTCGTACTTCTGCTACTGGGCTGGCGGGCACTGACCGCATTGGTCGGGGCTGCCGTGCTTCCGGGCCCCGTGGAAACGGTCGGAGTGGCGACGGAGGGGATCATCGTCGAGGGGTGGATGCTGGCAAACTTCGTCAACACGCTGGCGGCCCTGCTCGGGAGCTTCCTTGTTGCTGTGGGAGTCGGCGGAGTCATCGGCATCGTCCTGGGTAGTCGGGAGTCACTCCGGGCAGTGTTCGAGCCGTTCCTGCTCAACACCTACGCAGTCCCAAAGATCATTCTCTTCCCGGTGTTCCTGTTCATCTTCCAGTTTGGCATCGATCAGAAAATCGCGTTCGGGGCTTTTCACGGCACCTTTCCGATGGCTATCATCCTCATGAACGCCGTCCGGGAAATTCCGGACATTCACCGGGACGTTGCACGGTCCTTGCAGCTCTCGCGGTGGCAGAACGTCCGATACGTGGTGCTGCCCTCAGTGCTCGCTCCTCTGATCGTCGGGCTCCGGTTCGCGTTCAACCTCAGCTTTCTCGGGGTGATCCTGTCGGAGTTGTTCGCCGCGCGATCCGGACTCGGGCTCATCCTGCAGAACGCGCTGGGAAGCGTCAACCGACCTTACATCATGGGCGTGACGTTCGTCATCGTCGTCATCGCCCTCCTGGTCAACTTCGTGTTCTATGGCGTTCAGCGGTATCTCGAGTTCAACTGGGGTATCTCCGTCGACGAGGGAGGGATGTGACGTGGCCACGATCGAACTCGAGGATGTCTCGAAGACGTACGACGCGAACAAACGGGACAGTGGTGTCGAAGCTGTTCGGAACGTGTCGATGCACGTCGGGAGTGGCGAGTTTGTCTCCATCGTCGGCCCGACGGGCTGTGGGAAGAGCACACTCATGGAGATCGTCGCCGGACTTACCGATCCCACGGCAGGGGAGGTCACGATAGCGGGTGAGCCGGTGACTGGCCCACGCCGCGATGTCGGTGTCGTCTTCCAGAAGGATTCGACGTTTCCGTGGCGGACCGTCCTCGAAAACGTCGAGTTCGGCTTGCAGATGCATGGCGTGACGTTCGACGAGCGGCGCGAGCGGTCCCGGGACGTGATCGAACTCGTCGGACTGAGCGGCTTCGAGGATACGTATCCCAACGAGCTTTCGGGAGGGATGCGCCAGCGCGTTGCCATCGCACGAACACTCGTCATGAATCCCGCGGTGATGTTGATGGACGAACCGTTCGGCGCACTCGACGAACAGACACGGATCATGCTCGGAGACGAACTCCTCTCCATTGCTGCAAAGACCGAGCAAACGACGCTGTTTATTACCCACTCGATCAACGAGGCGATTCACCTCTCCGATCGCGTCGTCGTGATGAGTGCCCGCCCTGGACAGATAAAGGAGACCGTCGGGGTGGATATCCCACGCCCGAGGAGCACTGACGTCTTCGGCTCCGAGCGGTTCAACGACCTCAGTGAACGGGTATGGGAGCTGCTCAAACCGGAGGCCGAATCGGGACTGCAACGGTGAATTCGCCGGTCCATATATCTTGACCCGTGACGACAGTAGTATCCCCGAGGGGGAGTGTCTGGAGTATCGTGCTAGCAAACGAAACTCGGTAACCACCTCAGACCGGCTTTTGTTCGATACGATAGAATAATCGAAAGCTAAGAGTTTCGATTTGTTATATCAAAGTATATATGTCGTCCCACTCGGATTTCCGTGGCGATCGGTTCGGAAGCGGGGCTCTGGTCGGTAAAATACGGTTGGGTCTCGCCATGTGGGCGAACGGATGATAGCACATATCCTCACGCATTCGTAGTGGTTGTCGTGATTATTTTCAGACTCCCTCGGAAATACAGGGAGTTCAGGGCTCGAATCTTGGGTATTGTGTCTGCCCGGCGGTAACGGGTCACACGCTACGTAGATCGACCTGCTGTATCCAGTCGTGAATAGCGTTCTGAGGGCGGTTGGCACCAAAAAGTAATAAAAAGTTTATCTATATAAGTTTTATAGGTTATCGAATACATATTTTTTCTGACTTTACTGTCGCGCGGGTATCTACCGGCGCTCGACGGGTCGCGTGGCGGACGCTACAAGGGGGGAGTGCGGTCGATCCGGTGCTGACTCATACTGGTGGCTGATCGCTATCGGGCTGTGCGGGCGGAAAGACCGAGTTTAAGTTACGGGGAGGGAAACTCACGCCCATGGAATCACGCACCTACACGGCAGATGCGGCGCCGGGCGACAGCGTCACAGTCGCCGGCTGGGTTCACGAGATCAGGGACCTCGGCGGGATCGCCTTTCTCATCCTCCGGGACACGACCGGGAAGATCCAGGTCAAGTTCGAGAAA
>PXSF01000071.1 GCA_003022845.1 Halobacteriales archaeon SW_10_66_29
AAACGGAGAAACCGCTGTGGGTGCGTGAGCACTCTTGTCCTGCTTGCGGCTTTGAAGCGGACAGAGATACAAATGCGGCGTGGAACATCCTTTCTCGCGGACTCTCGAAACTAGGAGTGGGTCACTCCGAAGCAACGCCTGTGGAGACTGCGCTCCCTACGGGAACCACGGTAGTTCCTGCAAAGCGCGTCGTTGAACCAGGAAGCCCCTGCCTCAAGGAAGCCGTCGCAGACGGCTGAGTAGGCAGGGGTAGTTCACTCGTCTAGCGTCGCTTCGGTGTCTATGCCGTAGACGCGGGCCGGCGTGTCGACGTGGGCAGTCCGGAGCGCGTCCTCGTAGCCCTGCTCGGTGAGCCACCGGACGCGCCGGGGGACCGTCTTCGGGCCCAGCACGGCGCCGGGGCGCTCGGGGTCGTCGAGGAAGTCCGTCTCCATCAGGAACGGGCCGTCCTCGCTCGCGGCCGCTTCCAGCGCGTCCTTGTTCGCGATGACGCTCGGGATCGGGCCCTCGACTGGGCCACCCGAGTAGTGCTTGACCACGCGCTCGCGCGGGAGGCCGCGGTCCTCGGCCCACTCGGCAACCTCCTCGAAATCCTCGCCGCCTTCGGTGTGGAGCTGGACGGCACAGCCGGTTTCGGAGCCGAGTTCAAACGCGTGGCGCATCACCTCGTTGGCGGCCGCCCAGACGTCGTCGTCGACCTCGTAGTGCGGCCGGCCGGACTTGATCGCCAGCGCCGGCCCGTCGGCGACGAACTCCGCGGCGACCTCCAGCCCCGACTGCATGAGGTCGCGGGCCTCCGCGGGCGTGTAACCGTCCTCGACGAGCCGGGAGATCAGGGCGGGGTGGACGCCGAGCACCGGCCACGCGCGGCCGTCGAGTTCCTCGGTAGCGTCCTCGACGACCTCACAGGTGATCTCGAACGTCTCACGGAACGCCTCGACGCCGTCGACGTCGTCGACGAAGTACCACGAGGGTTTGTTGAGCACGAGCAGGTGCGTCCCGCCGGCGTCGGCGAACTCCGCGGCGGCCTCGGCCCCCCGACCGTTGACCGGATCCAGGTGGAGGTGGTTGTCCAGAATCGGCGTCTCGCTCATGGCTCGGTGTCGGTGTGCGTGCTGGAAAAGCTGTTCGTCTTCTCGTTTGGGTTGGTGGGGATTTCAGGAGTTGATTGCGAGTAGCGGACTGGACGGGCTCGGCCGGCAGAAACGGACGGTTAGTCGCAAGCAGCGACGCAGTGGATGTCGAAACCGAGCGCCGCGACCCGGAATTCCGGTGCAGAAACGCGGAGAAGAAACTTTAGGCGTTCCGTCAGTATGGAGTAGTATGAGTCGAGCCACCGGGGAGTCCCGTTCGGAGGGCGACGACCGGCAGCGGCCGGAGTTCTCACACGACCCGAACGCCCAGCGGCGGGACGTCGTCGACGCGGCGACGCCGGCGCTGGAGCAGTGGGGGTACGGCACGGAGCTGTCGATGGTCCGGCGGCGCCTGCGGGGGCTGCTCGGCGCCAGCCTCGTCGTGATCACCATTCAGCTGTTCCTGTCCCCGGGCGGGATCACCGGCCTGCTCATCACGCTGTGGTTCCTGCTCGCGCTCCCGGTGGCGGCCGTCGCCGCCTGCGTGCTGGTGCTTCTGAAGGACCCGGCGAACGCGCCGAACGTCTGGTGGGATAACGGGACGCTCGCGACGGTCGGGCTCATCTCCGTCGCGACGATGGCGAAAGTCGGCCAGTCCGGCCCGATCGGCCGGGCGGTCTGGCAGCTGCTGTTCGGCAGCGACCCGCCGTCGACCTCCGGGCGGTCGCCCGCGTCCGGCGGTACGTCTGGTACGCCATCGTCGGCTCCGCGGCGATCATCCTCGTCGAACAGCTCGTCCAGCGCGAGGCGCTCGAACGGGTCGTCTTCGACGGGCTGGGCGTCGAACCCGGCGCCGCGGAGTGGTCGATCCTGGTGCTGGCCGCCGGCGTTGTCGGGGTGCTGATCGGCTTCATCGTTGCCGTGACGCGGGCCTGAGCGGCGTTGTCCGGTCAGTTTTTTCAGCCTCTGTCCTCGCCGAGCGTGAGCGCGCGCTGGGCCGTGTTCTGCAGCGCGTCCGAGCGGCCGTGCGCCCCCGGCGCGATGGCGACTGTGCGGACGCCCTCGCCGGCGGCCAGTTCCAGCACCGGCTTGAAGTCGGTGTCCCGGGAGACGATCACGACGACATCGATGTCGCCGTCGACGATGGCCGCCGTAGCGTCGACGGAGAGCCGCACGTCGACGTCGCCGCTGGTAGTGACGACTTCGAAGCCGCGAGCCTCGCCGGCCTGGATCAGCGCCGGCGTCGCGTGCTCGTCGAGGTACAGCCGGGCGGCCGCGACGGCACCCTCCTCGCCGGCGATCGACCGGAGTTCGTCCAGGTCGACGTCGAACTCCTCGCGGAACACGTTCGGCCCGTCGACGTACAGGCCAACGCGTGGCTCCCGGTCGCGGTCAACCAGCGATCCCAGCAGGTCCATACACCAGCGTGGCGGCCGCCCGGCTTATACTGATTGTTATGACTCTTTACCGCCGGGCATTCGTCAAACCCTAGTTTCGAGCCGTGAACTGTCAGGGTCGATACTCGTTGATATCGTGTCCTGACGTGTCACAGAAGCATGTCCGGATGTATATGAGCCGAATCACGTCCGGATGTACATACGCCGGGTGGCGGGTCGCGTTAAGTTTGGCGTGAATTGTGATAGACGGCGAAGGCTTCAAGCCAATTTTGAGCGGTCTCTAACGCGACATGACTAAAACTATTTGCGAATGATGATGTTCGTCTTTCTATTTCCCAAATGACTAACCTGCCTAATACTGGAAGAGCAGCGGATCCATTAACATGGAAGCTCTACACCTCGCCGAGCTCCCTGGAATAGTCGGTCAGGTTCTCGTAGCCGGTTTCGGTTACAACGACGAGATCTTCAAGGCGGACGCCGCCGACTCCCTGCTCGTATAGACCCGGCTCGACTGTGACAACGTGACCGGCCTGTAGCTCCCCGCTACCCCAGATGAGCTTTGGTTGTTCGTGAACACTCAGTCCGACGCCGTGACCGGTGGCGCTCGTGAAGCCGTCCTCGGTTGATTCATCGGTCCGAAGCGTTGGGTATCCCTCGCGCTCGAACACGTCACAGACCACATTATGTACCGCTTCGCCAGTTACGCCAGCTTCGATCGTCTCCAGTGCTACGTCGTATGCTTCCCGAGTCAGATCGTACCACTCCCTGATCTTTGGGTTCGGTTCACCCTTCACAAAGGTTCGAGTCATGTCTGCGAAATATCGCGACTCCTTGCTATGCGGAGCAATATCGATGATAATCGGTTCACTGGCCTCGATCGCTCCCGTCCCGGCGTCATGACCTCGGGCACCCTCTGCGGCAGAGGCGACGATGCAGACATTTACCTCACAGCCCTCCTCCAAAAGGGTGACCTCGATCGCGCGGCGAACTCGTTCGCTGGTCAGCACTTCGCCTTCGAGCGATAGAGTATCGTCTTGAGCCGTCGCGCGTTCGAGCATTCCCTCAGCGACTGCCATCGCTCTCTCGGTTGCCCGCTGGGTTTCTGTGATGTGCTCGATCTCCTCGTCAGTCTTCACCGCGCGAACATCATCGATAGTGAGCTCGTAGTCTGTGACAACCTCGATGTCATGATCCCGAAGGATATCCGCAGTACCGTTGGGAAACGAGGCTGGTACTGATACTGATTCAACCCCGTATTCGGCAAGGAACTCCGCAGTTGTAAGAGGACCAGCTTTCGTTGGCCCATATTCGGTGTGCTTGTTCCCATAATCAAATTCCGAGCGCCGACGAACGACATCACCATTGCTGTCCGCGCTCGCTCGTGGATAGGCGAGATCGGGAACGAGAAGCCGAATTTCTTCGCCAGTGTACAGCGTGACGAAACTTCCCATGGCATCGAAGCCTGAGAGATAGTATTGGTTGCTGTCCTCGCCACTGGCGTCTATCAGGTACCCATCGGTTCCTGCTTCATTCAGAACTGTCAGTAACTGAGAATAGGTGGAAACCATAGTACTGGAAATAACGTATGCTGTCCGGTAAAGGTTGCGTCGGTCATCTACCGACAGCCACCTCGGTTGCGAGCAGGTCGCCGCCGGGCGCGAGAAACTGTCGTCTGTGCATAGTGAGGGCATCGTGTTAACTTTGGCATCGGTTCCACCAGACTACGAAGGCTTCGAGCCACACTTCTGCTGTCGGTGGCTCGACGTGGCTGAACGTATTTGAAAACGAGGAAGTTCGTCGTTTTACCTCACGAAAAACACGTTCAACGCTGTTCCGATTTCCGTGGCGGCGGATTTGAAATTGGAGTCCGAGTCGTGAGAGTGCGGCTTGGAGGTGGTCGGCGTCGTCAATGAGAAATGTCGCATCGTCAATGTCGTGTTTCTCGTGGAGTTGACGCAGAAATACCTGTGTGAGTCCTGAATTCGTGGTAGGAAAAAGTTTCACGTGCAGGAATTCGTTGGTGGTGGGATCGACAGCGGCATACAGCCAGTAGCGCTCGGTCCCCAGCTGAATTACTGTTTCGTCGAGCGCAATGTAATTCGAGGATCGTGTCCCCATCGGCTGTAGATCGGCTTTCTGCACCTAGTTGTGAATAGCTGTTCGACTGCGCTGGACACCCACCCTCTCAAGATGCTGTTTGGTATTCGAAAGCGATAGGCCAGCTAAATGCAACCGAATACCCTTTTCAATGATCTGCTCGGGTGTCCGCTCGCGCTCCACAAAATCCAAATCAATCCAGTCGCTACCTCTGTTGAGGCGGTCGATTTCGGGCATAGACCATTCGAAACACCGACCGCCTCATCCGTATCTTAACACGACGGGGCGGCGGACACGTACCGTTATCTGTCAGGACGCCCAAAACGGACGCAGTGGCGAACAATCGGAATCAGAACGGGTGGTCGGCGCACATCGGAGCAGCGCATGAGTGACGCGCCGTGCGACCCCGCGGACGAGGTCGGCGACGCGATCGCGGTGCTGGTGGTCGGCAGCGATGCGACCGCCGACCGGCTGCGGCAGGCGGGCCGAGACGGGACGCTGTCGGTCAGTCACCGCCCCGGAGACGCCGGGGTCGGAGACGTAACCGACGCCGAATACGACTGCCTGGTGCTCGCCGGAGCGGTCGACGTCGACTGGGCGGCGGTGAGGGACCTGGCGGCGCCGGTCGTGCTGTACGGGGGCGTCGACGACCTCCCGGACGCGCCGATCCACCGGGACGTCGACCTCGTTCTCGAACGGCGACCCGACGCCGGTGGCGACCTCCTGGTCGAGAAAATCCGGGCCGTCGCCGGGGCGAACACGGCGCCGAGCACCCTCGCGGAGGCGGTCGAGGCCGTCACCACCGACACCGGCAGCGTCGCGGCGTTCCTCGTCGACGACGCGGGGGACGTCCGCTGGTCGACGGTCGGCCTCGCGGACGTGTTGCCGCCCGGGGCCGAGGAGCGGCTCCCGCCGGAAACGGCGTCGCTGTACGAGCGGCTGGGTGGCTCGCTGCCGGCGAGGGGGGCGGCTACTACCGGCACTACAGCTACCCCGTCGGCGTCGGGTCGGCCGACCGGATCGAACTGCTGCAGGACGTGACGACGACGGTCGGCAACCACGACCACCTCGCGCTGTTCGAGGAACTGGTCGAGAACGCCCAGGACGGGCTGTTCGTCCTGAACGCGGACTGGCAGGTGGAGTATCTCAACCGGACGTACGCACAGCTGCTGGGGTTCGACCGCGAGGAGCTGCTCGGCACGCACGTCGCCCAGCAGCTCTCGCCGGGCGAGATGCAGCGGGCCCAGGCCGCCACCGAGCGGCTCATCGACGGCGAAACCGAAAGCGCGGTGATCGACATCACGCTCCAGCGCGGCGACGGCACCGACGTCGAGGCCTCGGTCCATTTCTGGCCGCGGTACACCGACGACGGGCGCTACGCCGGGCTGATGGGCGCCGTGCACGATATCACGGACCGCAAGGCCCGCGAGCGGGAACTGGAGCGCTACGAGACGATCGTCCAGGCGGTCGGCGACCCGGTGTGTACGATCGACGCCGAGGGGCGGTTCGTCTACGTCAACGACGCGTTCGAGGAGCGGACGGGCTACGAGCTGTCGACGCTGCGCGGCGAGCCGATCTCGCTGGTCATCGGTGCCGACGCCGCCGCGACCGGCGAGGCGCTGATCACGGAGTTGCTTGCCGATCCCGACAGCACGACGGCGACGTTCGAGCTGCAGCTCCCCGACCGGGACGGCGCCACGACCCCGACTGAGTGTCAGATCGCGCTGCTCCCCCAGGAGGACGGGCAGTACCAGGGCGCTGTCGTAGTCATGCGGGACATCAGCCGGCTGAAACGCCGCGAACAGCGGCTCTCGAAGTTCGCCGGCGTCGTCAGCCACGACCTGCGCAACCCGCTGGACGTGGCGCTCGGCCGGGCGGAGGTCCTGCCGGACGTCGCCGACCTCGACCCCGAGACCGAACACCACGTCGGGGAGATCTACGAGTCGCTCAAGCGCATGGAGCAGCTCATCGAGGACGTCCTCGCGATCGCGCGCCACGGCGAGATGGCGGTCGACCTCGCGCCAGTCTCGCTGGAGGAGGTCGCGGCGGAGGCGTGGGCGTCCGTCGAGACCGGCGACGCCGAACTCCGGATCGCCTCGACAGCGACCGTCCGGGCCCACCGCAGCCGGCTCCTGCGGCTGTTCGAGAACCTGTTCCGGAACGCAATCGAGCACGGCGGCCCGGACGTGCTCGTCGAGGTCGGGACGATCGACGACGGGAGTGACGCGGGCTTTTACGTCGCCGACGACGGCAGCGGCATCCCCGGGGACCAGCGCGACGTGATCTTCGACGACGGGTTCAGCACCACTGCTGACGGGACGGGCCTCGGGCTCAGCATCGTCAGCGAGATCGTCCGCGCCCACGACTGGTCGATCGACATCGCCGACGGGATCGACGGCGGCGCCCGCTTCGAGTTTACCGGCGTCGCAGCCGCCGACCAAGATAGCGAGTAGCGTCGGCCCGGGCGGTGTGGCCCCGAGGGACCCGGGAGTTCCGCTTCGCTGGCGATGTCGGTGTGCTCGCAGCCGTCGCTCGCGCAGTGCCAGGCGGGGATCGGCGTCGCGAACTCCCGCTGGCGGGAGATCACCCAGTCCCAGTCCATCCCCAGCACGTTCGAAGGATCGATGGACCGTTTAGAGCGATTCACAGTAAGAAGTGTGTTCAGTCACCCGGTTTATGAGCGATTCACAGTGAAAAGTGTGTTCAGTCACCGGTTTATGCGTCTTTGCCCTTAGATGTGACGGAGATTGTGAATTCCTTCGCCGACGAGATATCGAGTGTCTGGATAATATCCATCTGGGTCTCGTCCTCGTTGTCGATCTCGATTTCAGTCGTGTTCTGATACTGGCCTGCAGGGAAACAATTGGATTCGGGGCCTTTGTAGTAAGCCTCGTGCTGAACACTATAGGTGCCTCCAGGTCCAATCTCGACATATTTGGGACCCAGAGCGCCACCAAGATACGGATCGCGTTCATCTTCGTCACTCGTATCAATGATCCGCCAACACTTGTTGGTACGGCTACCTGGTAATTTGCCACCGTAGAGAGTCACCTCCTCGCGAGCATCAGGAGGATACAAGAGTACATCACCTCCCTCACCACTCAGATGGCCGATAAGTTCGAAGGGATACACGCCATGATGAAGCTGTTTTACCTCGACAGAGGCATCACCAGTGTTTGTGAGAGTTAGGATTACTTCTGCTGGGGATTCATCTGATGGCTGAGACACAATTGAACCGCTAGGTTCAATCAGTTCCTCGCTTGATGATTCACTTTCAAAGTTCGACAATGACGCACAGCCAGCAATTATTGCTGCTGTTGCTGATAGACCATATTGGATTAAATTTCGCCTTGAAGTTAGCGGCATAGACAAATCCTCATCGTGGTCTACTTAAGTACCTTCTCGTTTAGTTCATATAAATTTATTCTTAAAATTTATTTATTTATATAGGTGGAATCCACGTACCATCAACATGGTCATTAATCTCGTAAGCTGTGGGTCCGTGAGACCGTCTCTTTCGCCGTTCGTTCGAACACGGCTTTTTCGGACAAACGACACGCTTAACCACCGCGGGCGGGGACATACAGCAAACCGATGAGCACGGACGCCAGCGACGGCGAGGACGCGTTCGAGTCGGTCTGTGAGGAGCTGGTCGACCGGATCCTCGCCGGCGAGATCGAGCGCGACGACCTCGAGGCCGCCAAGACCGAGGTCTGCGGGGAGTACTCCTCGCCGAAGGTGCCGAAAAACTCCGAGCTTTTGGATTTCGCGCCCGACGAGCACCGCGAGGAGCTGGCGTCGGTGCTCCAGCGCAAGCCCGTCCGGACCGCCTCGGGCGTCTCGCCGATCGCGATCATGACCTCGCCCCACCGGTGTCCCCACGGGAAGTGCCTGTACTGTCCGGGCGGGCCCGATTCGGAGTTCTCCAGCGCCCAGAGCTACACCGGCCACGAGCCCGCAGCCGCGCGGGGCAAGCAGAACGACTACGACCCCTACGGCCAGGTGACGCTGCGACTCCACCAGCTGCGGGAGATCGGCCACCCCGTCGACAAAGCCGAACTCATCCTGATGGGCGGGACGATGACCGCCCGCAGCCACGACTACCAGGAGTGGTTCGTCAAGCGCGCGCTGGCGGCGATGAACGATTACGACGTCGACGGCGAACCCCAGCCCGCCGAGGACGTGAGCTTCGCGCCGGATCCCGACGAGCGGGAGTTCCAGTACCTCGAAGACGTCATCGCCGAGAACGAGGTCGGCGACGTGCGCAACGTCGCAACGACGTTCGAGACCAAGCCCGACTGGTGCGACCCCGAGCAGATCGACCGGATGCTCGACCTCGGCGGTACGAAAGTCGAGGTCGGCGTCCAGACGACCTACGAGCGGATCAACCGCGAGATGCACCGCGGGCACGGCACCCAGGACTCCATCGACGCCAACCGTCGGCTGCGGGACTCGGGGTTCAAGGTCGGCTTCCACATGATGCCCGGCCAGCCCGGAATGAGCACGGAGATGTGCCTTGAGGACTTCCGGCGCATCTTCGAGCGCCCGGAGTACCGGCCCGACTACCTCAAGATCTACCCGACGCTCGTCGTCGAGGGGACGGCGGTTTATGACTGGTGGCACGAGGACGAGTTCGAGCCCCTGGACAACGACGAGGCGGCGGAGCTCGTGGCGGAGATCAAATCGATGATCCCGCGGTACACGCGGCTGCAGCGCGTCCAGCGGGACATCCCCGCAGACTTCATCGAGGGCGGCGTCTGGAAGTCGAACCTCCGGCAGCTGGCGCGCAAGCGCATGGACGAGCACGGCTGGACCTGCGACTGCATCCGCTGTCGCGAGGTCGGGCACAACGACGAGGAGCCCGAGGACGTCGAACTGGACGTCATGACTTACGAGGTCGCCGGCGGGACGGAACAGTACATCAGCTTCGAGGACTTCGAGAAGGACCTGCTGGTCGGGTTCTGCCGGCTGCGGTTCCCGAACGACCCCGTGCGGCGGGAGCTGTCAGACGCTGCCGTCGTGCGGGAGCTGCACGTCTACGGCAGCCAGGTCGGCGTCGGCGAGGCCGCGGGGACAGACGAGGGAGAGAGTGGCGACGACCCGGTTGGCGAGCACCAGCACCAGGGGTACGGCCGGCGGCTGCTGGCGGAGGCCGAGCGGCTGGCCGCCGACGCGGGTTACCCGAAGCTGGCGGTGCTGAGCGGCATCGGCGTCCGGGAGTACTACCGGGAGAAGCTGGGCTACAGGCAGGACGGCCCGTACGTGAGCAAGCGCCTCGGGTGAGACGGACTGCTGTGAGTTTGTTCAGGGCCGTGACGCCGGCCCTGGGGCCGAGACCCTCGATGCCCTCGAAGAACGCACGGGCGCTCTCGACGGCGGCCGGCTGGAACATACCACTCCTACGCGAGGCGACCGTCTTGGATGTTGTGTTCGCGCGGACACCGCCCCGGGCCCCGACCCGACCCGGACTGACCGATCTCTGGTAGTTTTAACTGCCTGACCCGTGTCGCCACCTCCATGGAGTGTCACGAGTGCGGAGCGACCATCTCGGAGAAAGCGGCCGACTGTCCCCACTGCGGGGCGTCGGTCAGGACCCCGACCCGTATGTACGCGGCGATCGCCGTGGGGCTCCTGATCGCCGTGGCGTCGCTGTTCGCCTTTCGCCTTCGGGAAATGTACCCCGCCGAGGCCGACCGCCTGGCGCCGATTGTCTTTTTGGTCGTCGTGGGCACGGTCGCCGTCTACGGGCTCACGATCGCGCCTGTGGCGCAGGCCTTGAACCTGGCGCAGCCCAGTCCGCAGGGCGTCCTGGTGCTGGGGGCGCACAACTGGGCGCGCCAGATCGCCCGCGCGCTCGACGAGCAGGGCGT
>PXSF01000072.1 GCA_003022845.1 Halobacteriales archaeon SW_10_66_29
CCATCTGTACTACTTCGGCGTACCAGTCACCCGTGTTGTGCCTTTTCGACTCGGTGATCCCGAGCTCTTGTTCTGTCCCGTCGCTCATACTCGACACGTGAACCCCCCACGAATAAACAAACTCCGTTTCCATGGTGGTCTCTCCCTCGACCGCGCAACGGGGCCGATCCGGTTCCGGGATCCCGGCACCGTTCGGACGGCGACCTTTTGCCTCCGCGTCACGAAGCCGGCGCATGGACACCGGGATTCTCGACATGGTCCAGCGCCTCGGGGCCGTCGCGCTCGCGCTGACGATCGCCCTGCCGGGGCTGGATTTCCTGTTGCTGCGGGGCGACCTCTTCGTCGGCGGCGGCCTGCTCGCGCTCGCGGCGCTGGTGCTGGTCGTCTCCGAATCCGTCCGCTCGCCCTCCGACGTCTCGACGTCCACCGCTCAGCGCGTCGTCGGGGCGATCGCAGAAGAGCCGGATGACGAGGAGTAGCGCCCCCGTTCCGGCCTGCTGACTGCGACAGTTACTGCGTCGGCGCCTCGACGCCCAGTTCCGAGAGCAGCGTCCGCGCGGCCGCCGCCGAGGAGCCGGGTCCGCGAGCGGTAACGAGGTCGCCGTCGACGGTGACGCTCGTGTCGTCATCGAGTTCGGCGTCCCAGTCGGCGCCCGCAGCGTTCACCTCGTCCTCGACCCAGTAGGGGAGCTTCCGGCCGTCGGGCATCCGGTCGTGGTCGTCGACGATGCCCTCCTCCCACTCGTTGGGGAAGCCCGTGACCGACCGGCCGGCGACCAGGAACTCGCCGTCGCTGTCGCGGGCGAACGCCAGGATGCCGACGGCGTGACAGACGACCAGTGCCGTCCCGTCCCCGCCCGCGACGGCGTCCCGCAGCAGGCGCCGGGCGTCGCTGTCCTGGTTGACGTCCCACTCCGTGCCGTGGCCGCCGGGGAACACGACCGCGTCGTAGTCGGCCGCGTCCTCGGTGTCGACCGGGACCGGATCGTTCAGCCGCTCGTCGGTCTCGTGGACCTCGCGGACGTGCTCGGCCGTCTCCTCCCCGACGTTGTCGGGATCGATCGAGCGCTCGTCGATCACCGGCGGGTCGCCGCTTGGTGTCGCGACGGTTACGTCGACGCCCGCCGCGTCGAGCGTCGTGAGCGGTTCGATACATTCCTCTCCCCAGTAGCCTTCCTCGCTGACGATAAACAGTGCTGACGTCATCATTGTCGGTACGGTCTCGACGGTCAAAACCACAACGGTGATACCAAATCCAGCCGTCACTCGTGCTGAAAGATTCTTCAGTAACCGCCCTTACAGAAATATCATTCAGATTAGAATTAA
The DNA here is from genome assembly GCA_003022845.1 of Halobacteriales archaeon SW_10_66_29. GTDB lineage: Archaea > Halobacteriota > Halobacteria > Halobacteriales > Haloarculaceae > Halovenus. The sequence continues at coordinate 1,327 of PXSF01000072.1, forward strand.
GGGGGAACAGCCCCTGGGTGTACATGTATGAGAGGACTCCCAACCAACCCCCACGATTCGTTCGCTTCGCCGGCTGCCCAGGTCGCCGTTGGCTTCGCGATGGTGGCCGCAGTGTTCGCGGTGCTGGTGGCGGTGGCCTACCCTGGCGTGGTCGTGGCGTTCGCGCTCGGCGCGCTCTCGGCGGTCGCCGTGCGGCGTGCCGCCGGGCTGCTCGCTCGCTCCTCGGAGCTCTGCGTCCCCGGTACTGACGTCTGCATCCGGTGGGCCCGCTCCTGATACGGCCGGTCGAACCACCCCTGTTCCGTCTGCCCGTTTGCCTGTCTGCCCGTCTCACTTCTCCGCTACATTCTGATTTCGTCCCCGTACGCGCGCAGGTCGACCTCGAACGACCAGGCGTGCTCGTCCTGCTCGATCAGGTGGAGGTACGTGTCGGCCATCGCCTCCGGCGCGATGAGTTCGTCGTCCGCCCGCGGGACGTCGCTCTCTCCGGGGCCGGCGATGGCGCCGTCGACGACGACGTAGGCGACGTGGACGCCCTGCGGGCCGAAGCGGTGGACCAGCGACTTCGCGAACCCGTACAGCGCGGGCCCCGCTGCGTCCCACGCCAGCAGGTTGCCGAACGCCCGCTTGGCGATGGAGGTACCGGTGAAGATGACCGTCCCGGTCCCCTCCGTCTCCCGGATGTCACCGATGGCCTCCCGCGAAGCGTGGAATGCGCCGCGAACCACGACCTCGTACACCTGATCGAACGCCTCGGCGTCGACCTCGAAGAGGTGGCCCGGCGCCGGGACGCTCGGGTTGTAGATCAGGACGTCGACCGGCCCGAACGCCTCCCGCACGCGCTCGAATCCCGCCTCGATGGCGGCCGGATCCGAGAGGTCAGTCGGGGCGGCGAGGGCCTCGTGACCCGCCGCCTCCAGCTCCGCTGCCAGTTCGTCCAGATACGACGCCGAGCGGGCGAACAGGCCGACGGCGTACCCCTCGGCTGCGAGCCGCCGTGCGACCGTCTCGCCGAACCCCTCGCCGACGCCCGCGATCACTGCCGTGTCTGTCATGCTGTCGCCTACGAAAGCATGGGGGAAGAAACTCACTACCTCGAGTCCCGATCGGGGGGTGCAACGCTACCCGGGCCCGCCGTCGGGCAGCCCCACGCGCGAGCGGGCCGTCGCGCGCTCCTCGTCGGTCAGCCGGAAGGGAGCGAGCTCCTCGTCGAGATCAGCAAGCGCCGCGCGGCGCTGCTGGTGGGCTTCGAGGAAGTCGGCGATGGCCTCGGCGGCGATCTCCTTCAGTTCGCCGCTCAGGAGGGTGCCCTCGCGGTACTCGGCGGCGAGGCGCTCGACGCGCTCGTCGGAGTCCTCGAAAAACGAGTGCAGCAGCTGGTAGGGGACGTCGACCGACGGGTCGCCGCCGTGTTCGCGGTGCTCGGCGACGCTCGTGCGGCCGCCGGTGTAGGCGTGGGTCAGGATCTTCTCGCGGATCGTCTCCCGGCCGTCGGTCAGCAGCAGGCTCGGCGTGTCCGCGGAGGAACTCATCTTGCCCGGCCCCTCGAGGCTCGGGAGGAATTTCGAGAGCAGCGCGCCCGGCTTGTCGACGGGGTAGCGCTCCTTGGCGGCGACGTCCCGGCAGACCCGGACGTGGGGGTCCTGGTCGACGGCGATCGGTACCAGCGTCGGGTGCCGGCTCTCGACCAGTTGCGGGAGCAGCAGGTGGGTCGCCTGAACCGCGGGGTAAAAGGAGAGCCCGACGTTCTCGGGGTCGCCGTAAGTCGCGTCGACGGTCGCCTGCGTGATCTCGCCAGCGAAGGCGGTCGCCAGCGGGTAGACGACGTCGGCGTCGGCCGTGTCGAGGACGATCCGCGTGCGCTCGGGGTCGAAGCCGACCGCGAGGACGTCTCGCAGGTTCTCGCGGGCGTGGTCGGTGATCTCCGCCAGCGACTGCTCCTTGAGAAAGTACTTCTCGTCGTCGGAGATGGGGACGTACACTGTCGTCCCGGCCCGCTCCTGCATGTACTTCGCGAAGTAGAAGGGGAAGACGTGGCCGACGTGCATCGGTCCGGAGGGGCCGCGGCCGGTGACGATCGAGTGGGGTTCGCCGGCGTCCGCGGCGGCGAGGAACGGGTCGAGATCCCGCTGGGCGTAGAAGACGCCGCGGCGGACCAGCGGGTGGACGGGGTCGGGGAACTTTGCGCGCTGTTCGTCAGTCAGTTCGTCCGCGCCGAACCGGTCGAGGAGGCGGTCGTAATCGACCTCGCCCTCGACGGCGTACGGCGTGACGGGGAACTCGTCTGTCGACATTGGTGTGGTGGTGTGGTCGTGGGCATCAGTCAGCGAGCGACGCCATCGAGAAGGAGCAGGGAGCACCACCCCGGCGGGGG
>PXSF01000073.1 GCA_003022845.1 Halobacteriales archaeon SW_10_66_29
TTGTCCTCGGCCACCAGTTCCTCGGCGACGGCGTGGCCGACGCTCCCGCAGCCGAGGATGGCGTAGGTGGACATCGAGGTCATAGTGAGACCGGTTCCGGTACTCATCAGTGCCTCATGCGACGGCTTCGAGCCCCTTATAACACGACGGTCTCGCGCGACACTGCCACTGCCCCGCGATTTTCCGGGCGAGAACGACACCACAGAACCCACTCGATACTGTCGGAATCTCCACGTACTCACGTCCGACAGTATGAGACTGCGAGTTCCTCAAAATATCAGACATCTTTATGTACCGACTCGCACATGTAACTGGTGATGTCGGGGGAACCAGATGACGACGGTGATCAGGGCGGACAAGGTGGACAACCAACGGGTGGCCAGCCCCAAGGTGGACAGCCACGGGGCAGGCAGCCACGCGGCAGCCAGCAGCAGGGCGGACAGCCACGCGGCGGCCAGCAGCAGGGCAGACAGCCGGCGGGCGGGCAACCGCAGGGACAACCGGCGACCGGGGCGGCCGGCGGTCACCCGCCTCAACAGAAGGCCTCTCAAACGCTCGGGTACGAACAGCAGCAACTCGTCGAGTTCGCTCGGTTCGGGGCATTGTTGTACGGTATTACCGCTCTCGGCCTCTTTGTCACGCAGTTTTTGGTGCTGTCGCTCGCCGGTGACCAGTCGACGGCGGGTGGATCAAGCTTTACTGGATTCGGACTGGAGGGCGAAGAACTGTTCGTCTCGGCCGTGTCGAGTTACAATCTGATACTGACGTTGACACCGCTCATTGCAGTCGCGATCGCGTTCTACTACTACCGGGATACGTCGGTGAGTGGTCCGAGCTACACGCCCGCTCTGGTAGCCACGGTTGCGGGTACCGCACTCGCTACGGTGGTGCTGCTTCTGTTCATGACAGTGTTCGCTCCCGAGGGTTTCGACGTGAGTTTCGGGGACGAGTTGACCGCGATCATCGGCGGGCTGATCGGGACGGCGGTTACCGCCGGACTCGTCGGATACGTGTTCGACGAGTACCTTTGACCGTGAGGTAGTGAAGACACCCGAGACCGGACCCAGAAGGAAACGTATTTTACCGTACTCTCACAAGCAGGAACCACCTGGGCCGGTAGCTCAGTCTGGCAGAGCGACGGACTCTTAATCCGTCGGTCGCGTGTTCAAATCGCGCCCGGCCCGCTCCTGCGACGAACACTCGTGAGGAGCGGAGCGACCAAAGCGATTTGAGCCCTGCCGGTCGCAGCCCGGGAAGCGACCGAAGGGAGCGACCCGGACCGTCCGGCTCCGGTTCAAATCGCGCCCGGCCCGCTCCTGCGACGAACACTCGTGAGGAGCGCGGCGTTTGCCAGGGGCTCTGTTTCCAAGCACCAGCGCGCCACGACCGGCAGACGCGACCGGGACGTGCCGGAGCCTCCGTCGTAGGATGATCCCTCGGCGTCCGTCTACCGCGGTCCCATACGCGGATTCGGGAATGTATTCCGCACGGCGGAACAGATCTGCAGCCTGGCGGTTCTCGCCGGGACCTAATCCTTTAGGACGTAGGCTTATCGAACTGGGCGTCAATCGTTCAGGTAGCGACAGACCTGCCCGAGATCCGTCATCCCATGACATACACCAGCTCAAACACTCTGACCGATCAGGAACCGACAGACATCACAGAGACCGAGCGCCATCGGTTGCTGGCAGCCCAGCGTCGGCGAGTCGTGATCACCGTGCTCTCGAACATCGCCACGCCGGTCCCGCTGGAGGACCTCGCGCTGAAGGTGGCCAAACAGGAGAAGGACATCGAGGCGTCGGACGCGGTCGCAGTCGACCGCGTGAAACACTCGTTGCACCACAGGCACCTGCCGATGATGGACGACCTGTCGGTGCTGGAGTACGACGCGACTGAAACCGAGGTCACGGCCTTCGACAAGACGCTGTACTACTGACCTGGCGCGGCGGCGAACGCGGTGTAGCCACCCGCCTGCAGGGTCGGCTCGGACAGATTTGCTGGATATCCCGCCGTTTATGCGCTCCGATACCCAATAGCGCGGCAACCGGGAGCCACTGCCACACCGGAGAGCCCCGGCGGCAGGCGGTCCGGCAGTCCGATGAGCCACTTCGAACAGTCGACCAGGACGGACAACCCCCTGGCGCAGGCACTGCTGTTTCTCGTCCACTCGAACCTGCTCATCTCGACTGCGGCCACGAGCATCGCCGTTGCGACGATGGTGCTCGTGGACCTGCCGGTCCGCCCCGTCCCGCTGTTCATCGTGTTCGCCGTCACGATGTTCGTCTACTCGTTCAACCGCCTGGCCGACTTCGCGGAGGACAGGCAGAACGTCCCCGACAGGGCGGCGTTCGTCTCGCGGTACGGCAAACTGCTGCTTGCGGCCGGGATCGTCATGTACCTCGCCGCGGGCGCGTTCGTCGCGCTCCGGGGCGTGCCGGGCGCGCCCGCGCTCGCACTCCCGCTCGTGATCGCCTTGCTGTACTCGACGGTGGGCCTCAAGCGGATCCTGCTGGTGAAGAACCTGCTGGTGGGGATCGCCTGGGGGCTCATCCCGACGGGCGTCGGCGTCTACTACGGACAGTTTCCCGACGCCGAGATCATCTTCGTCGCCGGGTTCGTCACCGCGATCCTTACCATCGCAGCGGTCGTTTTCGACATCAAGGACATCGAGGGCGACAGCGAGGAAGGGATCCAGACCGTCCCGGTCCTGGTCGGGCCGGCCTGGACGCGGCGGCTGGCGGCGGCCGCCGCGGTGCTGCTGGGAGCGACGGTGGCCGGCGTCGTCGCAGCGGACGTATTCGATCCCATCTACGCCGTCCTGACAGGCTACGCGGGATACGTCGCCGGCTACTCGCTGTTCGCCACCCGGGAACGGGGGCCGCTGTTCTACGGGTTCGTCATCGACAGCGAGCAGATCTGGTTCGCGCTCGCGCTGATCGCTATCGAGTACGTCCTGCCCGCACTCTGATTCATACGGTCGTTCGTGATTCGTTACCGCTGCAGTGTCACAATCGTGCGCCATAGCCCGGTCAGAACTCCTTTTCCATCTCGACGTGCGGGATGTCCGCCTCCACGAACACGTCGCTGACGGTCCGGTACCCCAGCCGGTCGTAGAACGCCTCGACTGCCGTCTGGGCGTGCAGCGTGATCCGGCGACAGCCCTGCTCGCGCGCCTCGGCCTCGAGCGTCTCCATCAGCTGGACGCCGATCCCCTCCCCTCGATACGCTTCGAGCACGGCGACGCGTTCGATCTTGCCGACCGCAGCCTGCGGCACGCGCAGTCTTGCCGTCCCGACGGGGCGCGACTCGTCGGTGTCGTAGGCGACGACGTGAACCGCGTCTTCGTCGCGGCCGTCCATCTCCTCGGCCTCCGAGACGTCCTGTTCGTCGATAAAGACGATCCGCCTGACACGGTGGGCGTCCGCGATGGTCGCCTCGCCGGGATAGCGGCGGATCTCGTACTCGGTCATCCCTCGGCCGTTGGTCGTGAGATCATCTGATACTGGTGGCTGTAATTCTTTTACTCACTAGTCTCTGCTCTCTGCGGAGACAGACCCGTTCCGCCTGGATTCTCAATTCGAGTGTTCACGTACGTACAGCCACCAGTATGAGCGTTACTTCCCGTCGGGGCTGTAGTTGGGCGCCTCGTCGGTGATGACGACATCGTGGGGGTGGCTCTCCTGCTGGCCCGCCGAGGA
>PXSF01000074.1:0-4766 GCA_003022845.1 Halobacteriales archaeon SW_10_66_29
CACGCAGGTGACCGTCACCGGCGGGGCAGGCTTCGTCGGCTCGCACCTGGTCGAACGGCTCGCCCCGGACAACGACGTCCTCGTGGTCGACGACTGCTCAAACGGCGACCCGTCGGCCGTCCCCGACGCGGCGACGTTTCTGGAGGGCGACGTGACAGACCCCGCGGTCGTCGCCGACGCGATCACTGCCGAGACGGATGTCGTCTTCCACCTGGCTGCGGCGAAAGCGGTCGACACCGACCGGCCGCGCGAGCAGTTCGAGGCGAACGCCGCGATGACGTACAACGTCCTCGAACGGATGGACGAGGTCGGCGCGGATGCGCTCGCGTACACCTCCTCCTCGACGGTGTACGGGGAGGCGCCGCGGCCGACGCCCGAGGACTACGCGCCGCTGGAGCCGATCAGCGCCTACGGCGCCGGCAAACTCGCGGAGGAAGGGCTGGTCTCGACGTACGCCCACAGCCACGGGATCCAGTCGTGGGTGTTCCGGTTCGCCAACATCGTCGGGCCGCGGCTCCGCGGCGCGGTGATCCCGGACTTCATCGAGAAGCTCCGGGAGGACCCCGACCGGCTGGTCATCCTCGGCGACGGCAAACAGGAGAAGTCCTACATGCACGTCGAGGACTGTGTCGACGCCATCGTTCACGTTGTCGAGGCCGCCGAGGGTCCGCTCACCCAGTGCAACCTCGGCACGCGGACGACCACCTCCGTCGACCGCATTGCCGACATCGTCAGCGACGTCCTCGGCGTCGACCCGGCCTACGAGTACACCGGCGGGGACCGGGGCTGGACCGGCGACGTCCCCCGGATGCGGCTCTCGGTGGAGAAGCTCGCCGGGCTCGGGTGGGAGCCCGACCGCTCCAGCGACGACGCCGTCCGGCAGGCTGCCGAGGAGCTGAGCGAGGAACTGTAGCGGCAGTGTCACCCGCGCAGCCGGGCTGCGAGCAGCCCCCCGAGGCCGCCAAAGCACAGCGGGTAGGCGAGCCCGACGAGCAACAGCGTGCTCGACAGCTCCGGCGACTGGGTGAACGCCGCGTCCCCGACGCCGACCCGGGTCTCGAACAGGAGGACGCCGATTGCGGCGAGCGGAAAGTATCCCACCGCCACCGTCGCGCCGGCCAGGGCGTGGGCTTTCGTCGACGACTCCCATAGCTCGCGCATCGAGACGACGATCCCCCCGGCGATCAGTAGCGCGACCGGGACGGCGTAAAACACCGGGTCCGGGAGCCCGGTCGCCGTCTCGGCGACGAGGTTGAGCCGCTCGGTGCCGGCCCCGCCCACGTCGCCGAACGACGGCCGACGCTCGATCCGGGCGAAGTGGGCACTGAAACCGGACGTCACGGGCAACCGCTCGACCAGCTTTCCCGGGCCGTACGCGCTGTCAGTCGCCATACAGTCGCCACGAGGGCAACGAGAGGGAAAGGAACGTCGACTCGCAGCGGGGCCGCAGGGTGCGACCCCGGGTTATCCCGTCTGGGAGTAGAGGACGCCACCGATCGCGCCGAACAGCAGCGGGAACAGGAGGCCGACCAGCAAGGTCGAAGAGAGCAGGTCGGGACTGATCGAGGCCTCTGCGCCCGGAACGGTGGCGGACGCCGAAAACAGGAAGATGCCGACGAGTGCGAGCGGCAGGTAGCCCACGACGACAGTCATCCCCGCCTGTGCACAGTCGGCCGGCGTGGGGTTCCACATGTCCAGCGACGCCACGACGACGTAGCTGGCTGCAACCAGTATCACGATCGGAACCAGGTAGAAGACGGGCTCCGGAATCTGCGTCGAGGAGTTCGAGACCACGTTCCGCGTCGTCGACTCGGACTGCCCGATCACCGACCCGGAAATTTCGACGTTCGCGAAATGGGAGCTGTAGAAAAACCACCCAACCTCGTCCAGCGTCCCGACGTCCCCGAACTCGGCGTTGCTGAACTCGTACTCACCGTCGGCCGTCAGCAGCAGGAACGTCAGAATCAGTCCGACGACGTATGCGACCGCGCCGCCGACTGCCCCTTCCAGGAGTGGCAGCTTGTCTGTCAGACGCTGCGACCCGGTGCCCCGGCGTGCGGCTACCATACACTCGACAGGAGTGAGGACTGTGATAAAAGGGTACTGGCCGATCAGCCGTCGTCCGCGTCGTCCTCGCCGGCCTGGCGGTCGGCCGCCACGATGGCGTACTCCGTCGTGTCCTCCGGGTCCGGTTTGCCGATGTTTACGGTGTAGTACAACGTATTCCCGTCGCCCCACGACGGGCTCGCGTGGTCGCGGTCGGCCGCCGTGACCCGCTCGACGGCGTCGTCGTCGAACTCCTCGGGGACGTCCAGGTCGCGGTCCTGGTCGCGGTCGTCGTCGCCACCCCGGGTCGAGACGAACGCGAGGCGGTATTCGAGAGACACGGAAACAGCAGCCCTATGCCGGTCCCGGACGTACGGCGTGGCGTGCAGGTCGTCGGCTACGAAACGGCGCCGGGCGGGGACGTCGAGCACGCCGGGTTGCTGCTGGCGAGCGACGGCGCGGTGACCCGCGAATCGCTCGAACCGGGGACGGAACTCGGCTACCGCCTGGAGCGACGCCACTGCGCGGGCGACGTGACTGAGGGGCGACACACCCCATGCGACGAGGAAGCGGCGCCGTACTGCGACCGCCACACCGGCAGATGGGCCTGCGCCCGCTGTACTGGCGACTGCGACCTGCCGCTGCCGTCCTGCCGGGAGGAACACGCCGTCTACCTCGCGGCGTTCGCGCCGGCGACGTTCAAGGTCGGCGTCACCCGGTCGTGGCGCCTCGACATCCGCCTGCGCGAGCAGGGCGCCGACCGCGCCGCACACCTCCGGACGGTCGCGGACGGCCGGATCGCCCGCCAGATCGAGGCCGAGATCGCCGCGGACGTGGGCGACCGCGTCCGCGTCCCCGCGAAGATCCGCGGCCTCCACCGCTCGGTCGACGATGACGCCTGGTCGGCGCTGCTCGACGAGTACGAGCCGCTGGCGACGTTCGAGTTCGCCTACGGGCTCGACCTGGTCGAGCGGCCGATGGCGGAGACGCTCGCCGCCGGGACAGTCCGCGGGACGACGGGTCGCGTGCTCGTCCTCGAACGCGCCGGCAGCACGTACGCCGTCGACCTCCGGGACCTCGTGGGCTACGACCTCGCCGACGGCGGCACCGACCGGGCGCTGCAGTCGAGCTTTGCCGCCTTCGAGTGAGTCGCTCGCCGTCCGATAGCCACCATGATCCACGCCGCCGTATAAGCATTGGTGCCGGTGCGGTAGCATGCCCCACGCCCAGGAATCCGGCTACGCCTCGCGTTCGATGACGAAGCGGGTGAACTCCCGGAGCTGACGTTCGGGTTCGCGTTCGAGGTCGAGGTCGTCGAGGTGGCCCCGGGCGCTCGCCGCCAGTTCCTGGGCACGCTCGCGGGCGTACTCGATCGCGTCGACGCCCTGCATGATCTCGATCGCCGCCACGATCTCGTCGTCGGTGTTGTCCTCGGCCCAGAGGATCTCCTCCAGGCGGGCGACGTCCGCCGGCGCGGCGTGTTCGCCGGTGTAGATCACCACCAGCGTCTTCTTGCCCTCGCGGATGTCGTTGCCGAACGCCTTGCCGAAGTCGCCTGCCTGGTCGAGCGTGTGCTCGATATCGAGGATGTCGTCGCCGATCTGGAAGGCGATCGACATCTCCTCGGCGTAGCGGGCGAGTTGCTGCTCGACGGTGTCGGACTGCCCGGTGACGATGGCGGCGAGGCGGGCGACGATCCGGGCGAGACAGCCCGTCTTGCAGGCACACATCTCGTAGTAGCGGTGCTCGTCGACGGTGATCTCCTGCTGGTTGTGCCAGCAGATGTCCATCCCCTGACCGAGGTGGGTCCGGTTCAGCTCGTAGGTGAGCATCTCGTAGGCGTCGAGGCGCTGGCCGTCGTCGAGGTCGCTGCGGTTGCGGTCGATGATCTTCAGCGGGATGAAGTACATCGCGTTGCCCGCGTTCAGCGCGATGTCGGTGCCGAAGGCGTGGTGCAGCGCCTCCCGGCCCCGGCGCATTTCGGCCTCGTCCTCGACGTCGTCGACGATGATCGTGCCGTTGTGGAGAATTTCGGGAATGCAGGCGTAGTGGAGGTACTCCTCGGGCTCCTCCCCGAGGGCGTCGACAATGATCAGAAAGAGGATCGCACGCCAGCGCTTGCCGCCCCGGTCGAGCAGGTCCCAGATGGGGTCGGCCAGCGCCTGCTGGATCGCCGCCGGCTGGTACCGGTAGGTCGGCTCGCCGAAAAACGCCGTCAGGTACTCCTCGTCGATCGTCCGCGGCAAGAGCTCCTCGATGCTCTCGTCAATCACCGGCCGCCATTCGGCGAGTACGTCCCGCATACCAGTGTGGTCGACGGCAGAGAGTAAAAAAGCACTCACCTGCCCTCATACTGGTTATTGTGATTATTTTCAGTCATCGCTGCCAGTCTCAGGTGTGTCCCGGGCTGACGCCCCAGATTTAAATGATGGCCTCAACATGGCTGGAATCACTCAAATGTACGTAAATAAATATGACACGGCGTCATGCGGTAGTAACAATGCGCTTGCATCGTCTGGACGCGAGGTAGCAGCATACCATCTCCGAAATAACAAAAACCTGACGTTTGACACATGATGGTAAATTTTGACCGATCATTAGTAGCAATAAATACTTATTTGACTGAAACGTAATGATCACATGTACCGGCGTGACATCTTAGCAATATTAGGTACCATCTCATTTGCTTCTGGCTGTCTTGGAAATGAAGGAAGAGGAAA
>PXSF01000074.1:4778-5486 GCA_003022845.1 Halobacteriales archaeon SW_10_66_29
AATGGTTCTATGGAGAAAATAGTCCGTCTCGAATCGATCAATGAGACACCTGATGAATTTGGGATAGATATCAGTATCGACATAACCCGCGATGTCATAACTGACGATAATACAGCCCAACTCGAAATCGAACTTGAAAATACCGGGGATGAGACACCGAAAATCGGTTTTGATACTCGGTATCCTGATCCTATATTTAGTATCGATGAACAGTACGAGTTTACACCCGAAATCGTGCTAATACCCCCCAACTATTCACCCGACAGGCGTTCAGATTCATGTTGGGCTCTTCCCAGAGATTATCAATTCGAAGGTCCAGCGATGGCAGAGGAAACGAGGTTGGAGCCGGGCGAAAGATATAGCCAGCAATACACACTATGGGGCCGCTCAAATAATGAGGGGTGCGAGCTTACTGGAGCCTACGACTTTGGCAGACGATTCAACCAAAATGATGAAATATTTTCCTGGATGTTCACACTATCGGTGGAAAATAATCACTAGCAACGGACCTCGCCCGTCGATTTGAAACGGCTTAAAATAACTCCAGTCGTTTACGCTGGACATTGGCCCGGGGATGCTCTCCGAGCCGTCCCACATCAAGTCGCCGGCAACTCGGATGGCGACCGAGATGCGCCCCCGCTCGTCGTGAAGGACCGCGTCGTCCCGCCCGAGCAGGCCGAGACGCTCGTCGCCGCGCTCGTCGACAAC
>PXSF01000075.1:0-31956 GCA_003022845.1 Halobacteriales archaeon SW_10_66_29
GCAGCCGGTGATCGCGACCTCCGCGCCGCCGATCGCCAGCAGTTCGGTGAGGATCGCGGTCTTCGCCTCGACGTGCATCGCCATCCCGATCCGCTCGCCGGCGAAGGGCTGCTCGGCCGCAAAGTCCTCGCGCAGCGCTGCCATGATCGGCATGTGTTGGCGCGCCCACTCCAGCTTCCGTTGCCCGTTCTCGAGCAGCTCGTCGCTCCCGAGTTGCTCGGTGATTGGTTCCGTCATGCCCCTACGAAAGGCGAGAATGGGGAAAACAGTACCGAACTGGCTCGGGATTTCACGCGGAACGATCCGGGTTGTGTACGGGAAAACTATCCTGATCTACATATCAATCCGCCTACTGTATCGCGCTGCTGGGTCGATATTTGTAGCTCCGGCCGCAACGCTCCACGCATGAACGCCCCGTGGTCCATACGCACGAAGACAGGCACGGCTGCGAGCAACGGGAACGTCGGCAGACGTCGGTTTCTCAGTGTGACGGGGTCTGTCGTCGCCCTGCTGCTCGCCGGCTGTTCCGGCGACGGCGACGGGGGCGACGGCTCGCCAACCCCGACGCCTGATCCCGGCGGGAGTTCGACGGAAACAGAATCGCCGACGCCAGCCGAAACGTCGACGCCGGAGTCGACGCCAACCGAGGCTGATCCCGACGGGTCCGATCCGGCCGCGTTCGAGCGCCAGGCCAGGGAGTTCGTGGAACTGCTGGTCGACGGCTCGTTCGAGGCCGCTCACGACCGGTTCACGGAGTCCGCAGCGGCGGAGCTCTCGGCCACACAGCTGGAGCAGGCCTGGGACCAGGTAACCCGCAACACCGGTTCGTTCGTCTCGATCGACGCCGTCGCATATCAGGGGGAGACTGACGGCCGGGCAACGGTGACCGTCGACACTGTGTTCAGCGAGGTCCGGAGCGAGTTCACGATCTACCTGACCGAGGACGGCGTCGAGGGGTTCCGGCTGACCGACCAGGGTGAGTTCGCCTGGGACCCGCCAGCGTACGCCGACGAGTCGGCGTTCGAGGAGAGGACAGTGACACTCGACGCGACGGAGTCGTGTGATCTCGGCGGCACGCTCTCCGTTCCGACGGGGAATGACTCGGTGCCCGGCGTCGTGATCGTCCACGGGAGCGGTCCGGTCGACCGCGACGCGACGTTCGGGCCGAACAAGCCGTACAAGGAGCTCGCGTGGGGGCTGGCGAGCCGCGGCATCGCGGTGCTGCGCTACGACAAGCGAACACAGGCCTGCGACGCCGACCTCGCGGACGTGACGATCGACGACGTCGCCACCGACGACGCGCTGACCGCCATCCAGCGGCTCCGGGACCACGACCGCGTGGCCGCCGATGCGGTGTTCGTGGTCGGACACAGTCTGGGCGGCGCGCTGGCCCCGCGGATCGCCACCCGGGACGGCGGCCTCGCCGGCGCGGTGCTGCTGGCGCCCGGTCCCGCCCGGCCGATCGAGGAGCTGGTGCTCGACCAGCAGCGTCACCTGCTGGACCAGCAGGATCTGACCGGCGAAGAGCGCGAGGAGGCCATGGCGGAGGTCCGGGAGTCGCCGAGTACGACGGCCCGGAAACGGCCGCGGCGCTGGAGATCCCGCTGTTTCTCGGACAGGGTGGCCGCGACTACCAGGTGACCGTCGAGGCGGACTTTTCGCGCTGGGAGAATGCGCTTTCGGAGGCCTCCGACGTCCAGTTCACGGTGTACGACGACCTCAACCACCTGTTCCAGCGGGGCGAGGGGGCCTCGACCGGGTCGGAGTACTACGAGCGCGACGCGGTGCTCGACCGGCGCGTCGTCGAGGACGTCGCCGCCTTCGTCGACCGGCACGCCTGATCGTGGCGTCGGCGATCGCTGCCGGTCAGCTCAATCGACACTGGTTCGCTCGCTATCGAGCAGCTGCGTGTGTTCGTCGACGGTCAGCGTCAGGCGTTCGCCGTCCCGTTCGACGGACAGGGAGAGCCGGAGCGGGTCCCTAGAGACGACAGTCGGCTCGGCGACCGGCAGCTCCAGTGCCCAGAACGGCGTCCCGGTGATGTCGACGCCGTGGTCGTGGTAGAATGCGACGACAGCCGGCTCCCTGAGGAGGTACATCCCGACCGGGCCGGCCAGGACCATCCCGCAGCCCTCGCATGTCGCGACGACGATGTGGCTCGCCTGCGGCTCGTCCAGCTCCTCGTGGGTGCGCTCGATGTCGTCGAGACAGGCTGGACAGACGCCCTCCCGGACCAGTTCGAGGTGGTGCTGGGTCCGGCGCGTCTGGAGGCTGATCGCCTCTTCCAGCTCGCGCCCGGTGACGGCGTTCGGGGGGAGCCCGTCGCGCGGGTACTTGTGGTCGTTCTCGCATTCCACCGCGAGCAGCCCGTCCTCGTATCTCGCGGTGAGCTCGGTGCCACAGAGACGACAGGTCGCGTCGAGCGGCTCCGGGCCGCGCGTCGTGTCGGCCCCGACGCCGGCCCGGAGGGTTCCGACCAGCGACAGCCCCACGTAGGTCAGCGCGTACCCGCCGTCCGTCTGCCTGACGTACTCCGGCTGGAGCTTGTCCAGGTGGTAGTTGAAGTTCCCCGAGTCGTCGATGCCTGCTACCTCCCGCAGGTCGGTAAAGGCCATCGCCGGCTCCCGCGGGTGCTCCGCCTGGTGGGTGGCGAGTGTGCCGAGAATCGACGCCCGCGTCTCCTCGGTGACGAGGTCGAACGGCGCGGTCTCGAACGCCCCGCCGGACACCGCCTCGTCGTCCCTCCGAACCCCCTCGCCCGACTCGTGACGATCAGCGTCGTCCATGGTGGGCAGTCAGTCGCGTCGATAATGCGCGTTTCGACTGTTTGCCCACCATTCGTATCAACTCCGATACAGTATCGCGCTGCTGGAAGCAGTTTTATACAGCGGGTGAGAACCGTCAGGTATGGTCCGGACACGCAACCTGGCGATGGGTGGGATCGTCGCACTGATCGCCCTGGCGAGCGCCGTCTCCGCACCCCGGCTGCCCGCAGAGCTGGCGATCCACTTCGACGCTGCCGGTGAGCCGGACAACTACGCGGGCAAGGCGGTCGTGCTGGCCGGGAGCGTGCTGTTCGCGGCGGGGTTCGCGGCGCTGTTCGCCGTCCTCCCGCGCATCGATCCGCTGGGTGAGAACTTCGCGGAGTTCCAGACGGCCTACGACGGGTTCGCCGTCGGGACGCTCGCGTTCCTCGCCTATATTCACGGGCTGGTGCTCGCGTACAACCTCGGCTTTGAGGTCGGGATGCTCCAAGCCACCGCACCAGCCATCGCGGGGCTGTACCTGTTGCTCGCGCTTCTGCTCCGGCGTGCCGAGCAGAACTGGTTCGTCGGGATCCGGACGCCGTGGACGCTCAGCGACGAGCGCGTCTGGGACCGGACGCACGAACGCACTGCCCCGCTGTTTGCCGTCGCGGCGCTGTGTGCACTGGCGGCTGCGGTCGTCCCCGAGTACGCCCTCGTCCTGCTGGTGGGGCCGGTGACGGCGATCGCGCTCGCCTCCACAGTGTACTCGTTCGTCCTCTACCGGCGACTCGACCACGCCTGATAGTGATTATTGCGACTCTTTACCGCCGTCGATTCGTCAGTCACCGGTTTCAGCCCATGACATTCCCGGGACGACGATGTGACTCCGAAAACAATCGCAATAATCACTATGAGACCACGCAGACCCGCGAGCAGTAGATGAGACGCTCGACGCGATCAGACGCCCGCCTGGTCGAACAGCGCTTGCGCCTGCTCCTCGGCTTCCCGCTTGGCTTGCTCCTCGTCGATAGTCAGCAGTTCACGGTCTTCCATGAGGACGGTCCCATCGCAGACGGTGTGGCGGACGTCGCTGCCGCGCGCGGCGTACGCGAGGTTTCTCACGAGGTCGTGCTGTGGCGTCAGGTGTAGCGCGTCCAGGTCGAGCACGGCCAGGTCGGCATTGGCGCCCTCGGCGATCCGGCCGCTGTCGAAGCCAAGCGCCGCGGCGCTGCCCTGGGTGGCCATCTCGACCGCCGTCGGCGCTGCGACCGCGCTGGCGTCGTCGGCCGCAAGCTTCCCGAGCATCGCGGCGTCGCGCATCTCGTCGAACATGTCGAGGTCGTTGTTCGAGCCGGCGCCGTCGGTGCCGATGCCGACGGTCACACCGGCGTCGAGCATGGCCTGGACCGGCGCCATCCCGCTGGCGAGCTTCATGTTCGAGGCCGGGCAGTGGACGACCGCCGTCCCGCGCTCGGCCAGCAGGTCGATCTCCGCGGCGTCGACGTGGACGCCGTGGGCGACGAACGTGTCCTCGGCGAGCAGGGCCAGGTCGTCCGCGTACGCGAGCGGGCGCTGGCCGTGCTCCGCGACGATGGGCTCGACCTCCTGTTCGGTCTCGTTGGCGTGGAAGTGGATCGGCAGGCCGGCCTCGCGTGCACGCGGGACGTACTCCGCGAAGAACGACTCGCCGACGGTCGTCAGGCTGTGGGGCATGAACGCCGTCCGGATGCGGCCCTCGGCGGCGCCGTTGTACTCCTCGGCGAACGCCAGCCCCTCCTCGAAGTCCGCGTGCGCCTGCTCGTCGTCTTTGCCCACGGTGATACAGCCCTGTCCCAGCGCGCCGCGCAGGCCGGCCTCGGCGACGACCTCCGCCACCTCCTCCATGAAGAAGTACATGTCGCCGAACGCCGTCGTGCCGGACTTGATCATCTCCGCGACGCCCAGGCGCGTGCCTGCGACGACGTCCTCGGCCTGCAGTTCGGCCTCGACCGGCCAGATGTCCTCCTGGAGCCAGTCGTCCAGCGGCTTGTCGTCGGCGTTGCCCCGGAACAGCGTCATCGCGACGTGGCAGTGGGCGTTGACCAGCCCGGGGATGACCAGCCCGCCCCCGGCGTCGAGGTGTTCGTCGCCGTCCGGGACCTCGTCAGGATCGCCGACGGCCTCGATGGTGCCGCCCTCCTGGTCGACGAGAACGTCCGCGCGCTCGACGGTCATGTCGGGGCGCAGGACGCGCCCGCCGACGACTGCGAGTGTGCTCATACCCATAGCCGCGTTCGGGCGCGGCCTTAATCTTGCCATCGACCGGCCGTCAGCCGACCGGCGCGCCACCGACAGCTCAAGGCGAACGGACGGTTCGCCCGCTCTAATGGTAATCAAAAGTCTGGTGAAGTCAGCAAGTGGTGCAAGAACCAGTGGATAGGCTGGACCAAAGAAGGGTTGGAGGCAATTCTCAATCTGCGGTTGGTGAAGTACACGAATCCAGATCACTACTGTGAGTTCTTTGATGATCTCCTGAATCGCTCAACCAAAAAGGTGAAGAGGCATGAACTCCCGATGAAATATTTTCTTGACAGAGTACTACTTACGTTTAACCCGATTTACTAATCGGATTCGTCTGGAGCATCTATTTCACTTTCAATACCCCCATTAGATCCGGATCTATTCAAACACAAAGCCACAAGTGATATCCTTCTTTTTTTAACCAATCATCGATTCAGTGACTTCTCACTGCGAGAACTCGCAACGCAGATTGGTCATTCCCACCAGTCTGTCCGACGGGCAGTGAACGTTCTCAGTGCGAATGATCTGGTCGTCGAATCTCCCGAAAGCAACCAACGACTCGTCCAAATCAACAGGCAGCACCTGTCTATTCCAGATGATCCGATCCTCCGGATTCCACAATCGGAGTTTCACCAACCCGTTAAGACCGCAGTCACGAAACTTCATGAGAACATTAGCGATGTTGTCGGCATCATCCTCTATGGGAGTGTAGCTCGGGGCGACGCTGACCGACGAAGCGATATCGATCTCTGGGTGTTGACCCGCTCTGGGCGAGCCGAAAGCCAACGAAAAGCGAATACCATTGCTCGTGATCTCGAAGACACGGAGTTCGATGGTGACCGATACGCCTACGATATCGACGTCGAAGCCGTCCAAGCGATTCCAACGTATTCTGAGGATATCCGGGAAATCATCGTTTCAGGGATCCCGGTCTACAAGACGAGTGACTTCGAAACTGTCGAGAACCTCATCTTGGAGGAAGGAGCTACCGATGAGTAGCGGCTCGGACCCGGCCTCTGTGCTCACAGCACTCGACCGCGCACAGGATGCCTTCGAGATGGTCGGACGCGGTCGGACAGCGTTCGAGGACGGGATTAGTGCCGTCGAAGACTGGAAAACCCAACTGACGAAAGCGTGTCGTCTCCTCGAGGTCGTTGAAACTCTTCAGTCACAGGACGGGTACTATACGGCCGTCATTGAGGTCTGTTTCGGCGCTATCGAACGGTCTATCGAGGCGTACGCGCTCGCGATGACGAACGATACGCTTCAGGACTTTCAGGACCACCAATTCAGCTACGAGCGTGCCCACCAGATCGGGCTGTTTGAGTGGGAGACTGCAGAGGCGATGAAGGACCTCTACAGTGAGAACCGCACAGAGAGTTATTACGGCGGTGGACGTCCAACTGAAGAACAGGCAGAAGCGATGATCGACCTCGCCAGCGCGGTCCACCAGTTCGCAGTGAGTCAAATTCAGGAAGGCGGCGTCTGTCTGTGTGACTGATTACGCTCATAGTGACGCTCAGTTCATCTCTCAGTAGAACCCGGATTGACGAGGGAGAAATCCCGTCAGTCCGAGATTCCCCGTTACAGGAGACGTCGGAGTGATTCGATAACCCCGAGAAGGAGGGTTAGCCACTCCAAGTGGTCCCGGAGGGGGAGTTCGTCTTCGTTCGGTTGTGAAGGCGGTTCGTCGTCGGTCTCGGTCGATTTGCGTTGGGTCATGGTTCTTACTCATGGTTTCCGCAAAACGCGAGACCTGAGGCTAAGCGGGCCTACGCTCGGTGCGTAGACCCGCCGGTAGCCGTAGGTTGCGCGTGCTTCAACCCCACGAGGGTCCGTCTAAAAATGGGTACTCCCCTGTTCGCACTGCTACGACCGACTGCTTCAATACCACATGGGTATGTCTGAAACAGAGGCTTCAATCCCGAGATGGGAATCCGACTACCTGATAAGTCGGCCTACGCCCACTTAGTCGCTTCGACGCTGGAAACGACTATATATACAGAATCGCTACAATCACTATCACAAGCCCGCGAGCGCGATCAGGGCGAGTATCGACCCGGCCTCCTCGGGGGCGAGCAAGATCAGCCCGACGATGACCGAGTTGTGGAGGGCGTGCAACAGCGCGGGGACGACGAGGTTCCCGGTGTACTCGTAGACGGCGCCGAAGACGGTGGCGGGGAAAAACAGGATGAAGACGGTGACGAGCATCCCGGTCAGCGAGCCGGCGAGCGCGACGACGTGGACGGCGGCGAAGATGGCCGACGCGATGGCGATCGCCGGGATCGCGGGGAACCGTTCGCGGAGGCGGTTCTGGACGATGCCGCGGAACAGAAGCTCCTCCATCGGGCCGACGACCAGGAACATCATCAGGATCATGAACGGCACGATCCCCGGGTTCTCGGTCGTCGTGTCGACCGCCTGGTTCTCGGCCGGTTCGGGCAGGAACATCGACGCGATCCCGGCGACGACGATCAGCAGCATGACGATCGCGACGTAGCCGGCGACGACGACGGCCAGTTCGCGCAGCGTCGGGACCCGGACGCCGAGGTACGACCGCATCTGCTCCCAGGTGAACCCGCGATTGCTGAGATACCCCAGCGCGACGCCGCCGAAGCCGACGTACTGGCCGATCGCGGTCCCGACGATCAACAGTACGCCGGCCGACACTCCCAGCGGTGAAGAGACCAACACGATGACGACCGAGACGATCACCAGCAGGACGATGCCGGCGATCCCGAGCCCGGTCGCCTTGCCGACGGCGCGCCACGCTGACTCGTCTTCGGGCCCCCCGCCGTCGTCGTCGAGTCCGGCCGGCGGCCGGCCGGTGGCGCCGCGACGCTCCCGCCGCTGTTCCGCCCAGGCGTTCGCGCCGCCGTTGGTGCGGTCCTGGGACTCACCACCCCGATCCGCCTGGCCCTCACCCCACGATGCACGGTCGTCGTCCCACTCCGTGCTGTCCTCGCCGACCGCGTCGTCGCGGCCGGCTCCCTGCCCGGTCGCCGCGGGTTCGCGCTGCTCCCGCGAGTGGTCGGCCGCGCCCTCGTGAGCGTCGTCCGGGCCGGGGCCGGCGGGCCCATCACCCTCGGGACGGAGTCGTTCGCCGCAGTAGTGGCAGTAGTTCACCTGGCGGGTGATCCGCTCGCCGCAGTTCGAGCAGTACCTGTCGGCTCCTGGCGGAGGATCGGCCATTCGTTACCGATCCTACGGCCACCCGAAAAAAGAGCCTTTGTATTGCTCCTGTCCGGTCCGGGTTCGAAAGGCAGTTCCCCTCCCGCCCAGAACAGGTGGTATATGCGAATTGCCGTTCCCAACAAGGGGCGCCTGCACGACCCGACGATCGAACTGCTCGAGCGGGCAGGGCTCCACATCGTCGACGGCGCCGACCGGAAGCTGTACGCCGAGACCGTCGACCCCGACGTGACGGTGCTGTTCGCCCGGACCTCCGACATCCCGGAGTACGTCCGCGACGGCGCCGCCGACCTGGGTATCACGGGCTACGACCAGGTCCGGGAGTCCGGCACCGACCTCGTCGAACTGCTGGATCTCGGCTACGGGACCTGCCGCATCGTGCTCGCGGCGCCCGAGGGCGGCGACATCTCGACGGTGTCGGACCTGGAGGGCACCACCGTTGCGACCGAGTTCCCGACGATCACGGCCGAGTTCTTCGAGGAACGGGGCGTCGACGTCGACGTCGCCGAGGTGTCGGGTGCGACAGAACTCACGCCCCACGTCGACATCGCCGACGGCATCGTCGACATCACCTCGACGGGGACGACGCTGCGGATGAACCGCCTCGCCGTCGTCGAGGAGGTGCTCACCTCGTCAGTCCGGCTGTTCGCCAGCCCCGAGGCGGCCGACGATCCGAAGGTCGACCAGGTCGCAACGGCGCTGGGGTCGGTGCTCGCCGCCGAGGACCAGCGGTACCTGATGCTGAACGCGCCGGCGGACAGCCTCGACGAAGTCAAGGACGTGATCCCCGGCATGGGCGGGCCGACGGTGATGGACATCGCCGGCACCGACCAGGTCGCCGTCCACGCCGTCGTCGAGGAGGACCGCGTGTTCGAGACGATTTCCGAACTGAAAGCGGTCGGCGCCAGCGACATCCTCGTCACAGAGATCGAACGCCTCGTGGAGTAGCCGGGAGCGGATCGGACGGAGCGCCCGAGAACACGGAGACAGCGCAATGGAGACGACACACCGCCTGCACGCCGCCGATGCCCGCGACCTGTCGACAGTTGACGACGACGCGGTCGACCTCGTCGTGACCTCGCCGCCGTACCCGATGGTGGAGATGTGGGACGACCTCTTTGGGGAGCTGGTGCCGGCGTCGGCGGACTACCTCGACGCCGGGAAGGGCGACGCGGCGTTCGAGGCGATGCACGGCGCCCTCGACGCGGTGTGGGACGAACTCGCCCGCGTGCTCCGGCCCGGCGGCATCGCCTGCATCAACGTCGGCGACGCGACCCGGACGGTCGACGGCCGCTTTCGCGTCTACCCGAACCACGCCCGGATCGTCGAGGCGTTCGACCGCCGCGGGTTCGAGGCGCTGCCGGACGTGCTCTGGCACAAACCGGCCAACAGCGCCGCGAAGTTCATGGGCTCGGGGATGGTGCCGCCCAACGCGTACGTCACGCTCGAACACGAGTACGTGCTCGTGTTCCGCAACGGCGAACGCCGGTCGTTCGAACCTGGGGCAGACCGGCGCTACGAGGCGGCGTACTTCTGGGAGGAGCGCAACGCCTGGTTCACGGACGTCTGGACCGACGTGCGGGGCCGCCTGCAGGCACTGCCCGACGACGACTTGCGGGACCGCGCCGGCGCCTTCCCGTTCGAAATCCCCTACCGGCTCTGTTCGATGTACTCCGTGTACGGCGACACTGTGCTGGACCCGTTCTGGGGGACCGGCACGACGACGCTCGCCGCGATGGTCGCCGGGCGCAACTCCGTCGGCTACGAACTCGACTCAACGTTTCTCGACCGCTTCGCGGCGCGTGCCGCGTCGGTCCCGGACCTCTCGCGGTCGGTCGTGGGGCGGCGGCTCGAGGGGCACCGGTCGTTCGTCGAGCAGCGCCGCGCGGACGGCGACGGCCTGGACTACGACGCGACCCACTACGAGTTCCCGGTGATGACCAGCCAGGAACAGGACATCCGCTTCTACGTGGCCGACGACGTTGCCGAGACTGACGAGCGCACGTACAGCGTCAGCTACGAGCCCGCAGAGGAGATAGAACTCGACGGCGAAGAGTGAGCGGGGTGGGTCTGAGACTCTCCAACAGTCCCCTCAGAGTTCAGGATCAGTCTCGACCGGATCGACGGCGTAGAGCCAGTCGAGTCGATCGCCGAGGTCGAGGAGGGCAGTATCGTGAGTCCACAACTGCGACAGGTTGTGGCGTTTCATTGTCGCGATGATCGTCGCATCACGCCCACCAATGCCGACACCTGGGTGCGCCTCCAGGATCTCGACTGCGGTTTCGACATCGTCGGGACGCAACTCAGCTACCGTGACGTCTTCGAGTCCTAGGAATCGATCGATCGCAGAAGACGCGTCTGCATGCTGTGTGTGGAGATAGTGGACGACCTCCATCTGGAGAACTGTCGTAGTGAACAGTGGTTGCGTCCGCAGTGCATCACGTACGTGGTCGACGACTGCCGAATGTTCCGGGAGGTCGGTATCGAAGTAATAAACCCAGATATTGGCGTCGAAGCAGTACATCAGTTCGGCAGGTCTTCCGTCCACGTCTCTTTGAGATCGACGGGATCGACTTCCGGAGCGTCCTTCGCGCGGGTCCTACCCTCCAAGCACCCCTCCATTGTCTCGATGAACTCCTCGCGCGAAACGGTTCCCTCGGGTTCAACGACGATCCGACCGGCTTCCAGTTCGACCGTGACTCTGTCGCCCGGCCCGATCCCGAGTCGTTCTCTCAGTGATTTCGGGAGGGTGATACGCCCCTTCTCATCTAACGATCGCTCGTTCTCGGTGCCCATTGATTCCCACTACTGTGGGAAAATTGTTAAACATGTCGACAGTGCCGAGGCTCCGGCAGCTACAGTGCTTTCGAAGAATGATCGCGGGCTGACTTCACCCACGCGCGCCGCGGGTCACACGACCCGGTTCGTCAGGTCGTCGTCGGCGTCGAGCGCGGCAACGTTCCCGGCGAGGATGTCGGCGCGGCGGGCGAAGTACTCGGGAGTGTTACCGGCGTTGTGCGGCGTGATCATCACGTTTTCGAAGGTCCACAGCGGGTGGTCCGCGGGCAGGGGCTCGGGGTCGGTCACGTCCAGCGTCACGCCGCCGACGTCGTTGGTCCGGAGCGCGTCGACGAGCGCGTCGGAGTCGACGACGGGACCCCGCGCGACGTTGATCAGGAACGCGTCGGCGGGCATCGTCATCAGTACGTCGCCGTCGATCAGCCCCTCGGTCTCGTCGGTGAGCCGGCAGGCGACGATCACGAAGTCGGCGTCCGCGACCGCCTCGTGGACTCCGTCGAACCCGTAGGTCTCGTCGGTCGGGCCGCCCTTTTCGGGGCTGTAGCGGACGCCGACCGTGTCGACGCCGAACGCCGCCAGTCGGGTGACGACTGCCTGGCCGATAGCGCCCATCCCGACGATTGCGGCCGTCGAGTCCTGGAGTTCGCGCACGGGGTAGCTCTGCCAGGTGCGGCTCTCCTTCTGTCGCCAAGCTCGCGGGAACTGCCGCGCGAGCGCGACCATCGCGCCGATCACGTACTCGGACATGTTGGCCCGGTGGACGCCGGAGGCGTTGGTCACGGCGACGCCGTGCTCCTCGAAAGCGTCCAGCTCGAGGTGGTCGGTACCCGCGAACACGCAGGCGAACAGCTCGAGGTTCCCGGCGCGCTCCAGGTCGCCGGGCGAGACGGCCAGCCCGGTCACGACGTCCGCTGTCCGGAGGATCTCCTGCTCCTCGGCGGGCGTCCGGGCGAGGCGGACCTCGTCGTCGGGCAGCCGCTCGGCGAGTTCGTCGCGGTACACCTCCGCGTCCGTGCCGTGGATCTTCTGGCGCAGGACCAGGATCTGGCGTCCCGACATCCGATCAGTCGAGCAGGCTCAGGTCTTCCAGGCGCGAGACGATCTTGTCGACGGCTTCGCGGGCGTCGTCGGGCTGCTTGCCGCCGGTGATGACCAGCTTGCCCGACCCGAACAACAGCGCCACGACGTCGGGTTCGTCGAGGCGGTAGACGAGCCCCGGGAACTGCTCGGGTTCGTACTCGATTTTCTCCAGCCCCAGCCCGATCGCGATGGCGTTGAGGTTGAGGTTCCGGCCCAGGTCCGCGGAGGTGACGATGTTCTGGACGATGATCTCGGGGTCGTCCTCGACCTGGATGTTGAGCTCGCGCAGCTTGTCGAAGACGATCCGCAGACTCTGGTGGACGTCGTCGGTGCTTTTCGCGCCCGTGCAGACGATCTTGCCCGACCGGAAGATCAGCGCAGCGGATTTCGGCTCCTGGGTGCGGTAGACGAGACCGGGGAACTGCTCGGGGTCGTAGTCCGCGCCTTCCAGATCCATTGCGACGCTCTGGAGGTCGAGCTCCTGCCCGATTCCGGTCGACGCGACGACGTTTTCGATATTGATGGTTTCCTTTGGATCTACCATGTGTCGGTTTAAACCTCGTATTTAAACCTTATAAAGGTTCGTGGGATGCGTCCGCCAGAGACACGAACGACGTGATCTTTTGGTTATATATCGGACTTTTATGTGATATCCGACAGTCGGGCGAGGGCTGCAATCGACACGCTGATGCCCGGCGAGCGTGCCACTACCGGCCGTGTACGCTCTCGAGCTCGCGGGGCAGGACGACGCGTTCGCGGCCTACGAGGCCGAGCAGGCCGCGAGCGACGTGCGCGTCGTTGCGCCGGGGCTGGCGCGGGCGCGCGGGATCACCGACCGCGTCCGCGACCTCGCGTTCACCCACCGCGTCAGCGACCTCGTCGGGCGCGCGACGGTGGATCCGGGGGAGGGCCTGACTGTCGCCAACGCGCGCGCCGTGCTGGAGGCAGCAGCGATCGACCGCGAGGGGACGGTTGCGGTGCGCGCGGTCGACGTGCGCGGCACGACCGGGATCGACACCCAGCGCGTCGAGCGCGACCTCGGGCAGGTGCTGGTCGACCGCGGGTTCGCGGTGGATCTGGACGACCCCGACCACGAGCTTCGGGTGCTGTTCTCGCGCGAACAGGGCCGAGAAGGGAACACGGAGGCAGACGGCGGGACCGTGTGCCTGCTCGGGTGGCTGGCAGTCGAGACGCCGCGGGAGTTCACCGGGCGCGCGCCGACCGATCGGCCGTTCTTCCAGCCGGGGAGCATGGACCCGATGCTGGCGCGCGCGCTGGTCAACGTCGCCGGCGCCCGCGAGGGCGCGACGGTGCTCGACCCGATGTGTGGCACCGGCGGCATCCTGATCGAGGCGGGACTGGTGGGGGCGGACGTGCTGGGGGTCGATGTCCAGCGGAAGATGGTCCGCGGGACCCGGGAAAATCTCGCGCACGCGCTCGACGGGGGGTGGGACGTCGTTCGGGCGGACGCCAGTTCCTTGCCCATCGCGGACGGCGCCGTCGACGCCGTGGTGTTCGACGCGCCGTACGGCCGCCAGTCGAAAATCGAGGGGAACCTCGGGGCGCTCGTCGAGGGCGCACTGACGGAGGCGCACCGCGTCGCGCCACGCTGTGTGGTTGTCGGGGACCGGCCCTGGGCCCGGCCGGCGAGTGCCGCCGGGTGGACTGTCGAGGCGTCGTTCGAGCGCAGGGTGCACCGGTCGTTGACTCGGTACGTGTTGGTTCTCCGGCGCTAGATACTGAGTGCCGAAAGCCCCCGCTGGCTCTCTGGGAATCAGAGCTCTTGCCGGTACTATGACGCTGAAAGCCTCCACTGGCTCTCTAGAAACCGAAGCGCTCGCCGGATCTGTGACGCTGAAAGCCCCCGCTGGCTCGACCCTCCGGGGCTTGCTGCGTTACTCGGTCGCTGCGCTCCCTGCGTTACTTGCGGCGCCCGGGAAGGATCGAGCCACCGGCCCCTTTCAGTCCACCCAGACGAGGGCCACGAGCCTCCCCACCCGACTGCGATGCTCGCTCACTTCGTTCGCTGCGCTTCTCATCCCTCGCGTGGGATAACTCGCGGCCCCTGCTCGCGGGTCGCTACGCTCCCCGCTCGCGTTCCGAGGGCTCCCTTCGGTCGCCCTCTCTGGGCACGCGAGTCAGCACGCGCCGCGTTCCACGCGGCCGGGAGCGCGTGGCCGAGCAGTAGCGAGGTCGACCGAAGGGAGACCTCGAACAGCGAGCGGGGAACGAAGTGACCCGCGAGCCGCGAGGCCCGCGCGTGCCGGGAGACGGAGTCTCCCGAACCTCGCGGCGGAGCCGCGAGAACCCGGGGAAGGGCAGGTGCGGTGCGGGCGGGAATGAAAGGGGCTGCCCGCTCGATCCATCCCGGGCGCCGCAAGCACTGGACCGAGCGAAGCGAGGGAAGCGCGCAGCAAGCCCCGGATGGTCGAGCGGGCAGGGGCTTTCTACATCGGTCGCTACGTGAACGAGTCATCGCGACAACCAGTCAACAGGCCCTATTCAACGCCCAGACACGCCGGGTTCGTCGACGTCGAGAAGCCACCAGAGCCGGCCGGGGGCGCCCTCCATCCGGCGCAACAGGTCTTGCGCGATCTCCCGGCTCCCATCATCGACGGTCACGCGGACCATCCCTTCTCCGGGTTGCCCGTAGACGATCGTTCCACCTGCGGGCGCGACGACCAGCGCCGGCAGCGTCGCCAGATCCTCCTCCCCGTCGACAGTGACGAGCGTGTTCGCCTCGTCGGTAGCCGCGACCGCGGTCCGCAGCGCCACCAGCAGCGACTCACTCAGGGTCGCCGCCGGGTTCGTGATCGTCAACTCGTGGTCGAACCCCTCGGCTTCGGCGACCGCCGCAGCAACCCAGTCCTCGACGGCTGCCCGCTCGGTGCGCTCGTCGACGAGCGCAACCGCGGGCGTGTGGCCGGCCTCCAGCAGGTGCGCCGTGACGACGTCACCAACCGCGATCAGCGGCGCAGACGCGTCCGCGAGCAGCGCCGCTGGATCGGTGTAGACCGGGCCGAGCGGCTCCTTGAGTTCCGCGCGAAGCGACTCCTGGAGCCGGACAACGGGATCGGACACGGCTACCGGACCTTCAGGGCGTACGTCCCGGGCTCGGTGACGCCCATCTCCTCGGCGATGTCGCTCTGTTCGGGGTGGCTGATGACG
Source organism: Halobacteriales archaeon SW_10_66_29 (assembly GCA_003022845.1). Lineage (GTDB taxonomy): Archaea > Halobacteriota > Halobacteria > Halobacteriales > Haloarculaceae > Halovenus. The sequence continues at coordinate 15,267 of PXSF01000075.1, forward strand.
ACGTAGCCAGCCCAGTCCTCCGTGAGCGACGTCGACCCGCAGCTCTCGCAGGCCTCGGCCTCCTCGGTTTCCTGGACACGGTGGCACTCCCGACAGACGAGCCGGTCACCCATCAGCTCTCACCCGGTTCCGCCTGGGCCTGTCGCTTCTCGCGCTCCTCTTTCAGCCAGCCGTGCTTGCCCAGCCCCACCTGTTTGGCGGTGAGCCCGATCTTCGAATCCCGCGGGTTGCGCTCGTCGATGCTCTTGGTGACGATCCGCGCCCGGACGGTGTCGCCGACCCCGAGCGTCCGGTTCGATTCCCGGGAGGCGAGCATCTGGTTCTCCTCGTCGTAGGCGAGGTACTCGTCGGAGATCTGCGAAACGTGGAGGAGCCCGTCGACCGGACCGATGCCCACGAAGGCACCGAAGTTGACGACCTCGACGATCTCGCCGTCGACGACCTCCTGCATCTGCGGATCGAACGTGAGCGCGTCGAACTCCGCGTCGTAGTAGACGCCCGGTTCGTTCGGCAGGACGGCGCCCTCGCCGATGTCGTGGACCTCGATCACCGAGACGACCGAGCCGACGTCCTCGTCGACCCGGCCCTCGAGTTTGTCCTGCAGCAGTCGCTTGATCCGCTGTGGCGTGACGTCCGCCAGATGCTCCGGCGGTACTTCGACCGTGTCGCGTAGTGTGACCCGTTTGTACATAGATAGGTTCGTCCTGATTATGGTTGAGTGATAACCAGTTTGTTCTTCCCGCGTAAACTAATTACTGATACGCCCTCGGCGAGCACCCGGTCCTGCAGCGGCCCGTCGTTGGTGACGACGTGGGTCGTCCCCGGGGCCGTCGCGAGTTCGACGACGGCGTCGTCGGCGTATTCGGCGTCGGTCGCGCGCTGCTCGCAGCGGTCTTTCGCCAGGTCCAGCCCGACGCTTGCCGCCCTCGCCGCCGTGCCGGTGCCGTCCGCAAGCTTCCGCAGTTCCTCGAGCACCGCGCGCGGCGCGACCGTCTGTGGCCCGTCGAGTAGGCGGTCGAGTTCGTCGAACAGCCTGACGTCACATTCGACGGGCATCATGAGTGCGTTGGTGTCGAGGACGACGCTCACTGTAGCGTTCCGTAGCCGATGAGCCGCCACCGGGCGCCGACCCGGCGGTTGATCGCGATGTTCACGCCCGGTTCCGCGCAGACCGGTCGCTTGAGCCGGACCTCACACTCGCCGCCCCGGGCGCTGGTGACCGAGCCGACGGTCGTTGCGGTCCCGACGGTGAGCATCAGCGGTTCGCCGGTCGAGATCTCCTCGACCTCCTCGTCGTCGTCCCCACCGACGATCCGATCGAGCAGTTCGACGTCCATCGTAAAGGCCTCGTGGACCGGCGGCAGCGTGCCGGGCGGGCCGGCGACCTGGCCGGCCAGCGCGTCGCCTTTCGTGACCGCCGGGTCGAGGCCGGTGCCGACGCCCAGCAGGCCGCCCGGCGTCGCCTCCTCGACCGCCTCGCCGCCGGCCTGCAGCGACCGGATCTCGGTTTCGACGGGCTGCCACTCGGTCTGGCCGCCCTCCTCGACCTCGCGGCCGGGGCGCAGTTCGAGCGTCTGGCCCGCCGTCAGCTTCCCCTGCGAGAGCGACCCGCCGAGGACGCCGCCGGTCAGCGACTCCCAGGTCGTCCCCGGGCGGTTGATGTCGAAACTGCGCGCGACCAGCAGCTCGGGGTCGGCGTCCGGGTCGCGCTCGGGCGTCGGGATCTCCTCCTCGACGGCCTGCATCAGCAGGTCCATGTTGACGCCCTGCTGGGCGCTGACCGGCACCACCGGCGCCCCCTCGGCGACGGTGCCCTCGACGAACTCCTCGATCTGCTGGTAGTTCTCGCGGGCCTGGTCGGCGTCGACGAGGTCGATCTTGTTCTGGGCGACGACGATGTTGTCGATACCGATGATGTCGAGCGCCATCAGGTGTTCCTCGGTCTGTGCCTGCGGGACGGGCTCGCTGGCCGAGACGACCAGGACGGCGCCGTCCATGAGTGACGCTCCCGATAGCATCGTCGCCATCAGCGTCTCGTGGCCCGGCGCGTCGACAAAGGACACCGTCCGGAGCGGCTCGCTCGCGCTCCCGTCGGGACACTCCTCCTCGACGGTGTACCGTTCGGGCTCGTCGAGTCCCGGACAGTGCCGGAACGCCGCGTCCGCGTAGCCCAGACGGATCGAAATCCCGCGCTTCATCTCCTCGGAGTGCTGGTCGGTCCACTGCCCGCTGAGGGCCTGGACCAGCGTCGTCTTGCCGTGGTCGACGTGGCCAACCAACCCGATGTTCACCTCCGGTTGCTTGTTCGCTGTCATCTCGGGAGTAATCTCGGTGAATCTTCGCCCTCTGCACCTGATAAACCTACTGTTTCGGGGATGGGACTGATCTGACCGGGACAGTTGCGGGCCGTGGGAGTCGCTGGATACGCCCGCCGACTGCGCGTGCATCCACTGCGCCGCTCGGGTCTGCGCACCTCCTGATCTGTTAATTATTTCGAATTTTGAAAATCACGCCTCAATTTATATGTGGAACTAGTTCATCGGGGCCGGTAAGAGAGTCAGCCCTCTATGTTTCCGTCGTGGACAGTAATCGGCCTGCTGCTGACCGACGTGTTCCTCCTCACACTGGCCGGTATCGCCTGGCGCTTCCGGACGAAACCGGGTGCGAAGCTGTTCGGGCTCCTGCAGATCCTGTCCGCAGTCTGGGTCGGCGTTACCGTGCTCGGCCTGTCGCAGTCTCCGGGATCGACCCGGCTCAGACTCTGGGGGGTCGGGACGGGGCTGAGTCTGCTCGTGGTCGTGTTCTGGTTCGGGTTCATCCTCGACTACACGGGACGGAATCAGTGGCTCAGCAGCTGGTCGTTCGGGCTCGCGTCGCTGCCACTGGTGAGCGGCGCGGCGCTGTACTTCGTCGCGCCCGCCGCTTCCCCGATCGTCGACCAGGTCACGCAGACGACGACCCCCACCGGGACCGTGGTCGAGGCCACGATCGGGCCGATCGGGTTGGTCCTCGCGGCGTACGTGTACCTGGTGTTCCTCGTCGGGCTCGGGTTGGTCGCCAAGACGGTGATCGAAGGCTCGAACCTGTTCGTCGGGCAGGCCCTCGCGTTCGGCCTCGGCTCGATGGTGACGACCGTCGCCAGCTTTCTGGTGATCCTCGAGATCCCCAGTGCCGGCTATCCCCTCACGCAGGTCGGGCTGGGCGTACAGGCAGTCCTCTGGGGGTACGCGGTGTTCGGCCAACAGTTCCTGCGAGTCGTCCCCGCGGTCGCGACGATCGGCGAACGGGCCGTCTTCGACGACCTGGACAACGGGGTGCTCGTCGTCGAGGACGACACGACGATCACCCGTGCGAACCCCCAGGCGCGAGCGTATCTCGGTGACGACGATCTAGTGGGGCAGTCCGCCGACTTGCTCCTCGAGCGGATGGGCGTCTCGGCGCTCGCTGACCTCCCGACCCGGTTCCAGCACCGCGGGCGCACCTACCAGGCGACGGCCTCGCCGATCACAAACTGGCGGGGGGAATCCGTCGGCCACGCGCTCGCGATTCAGGACGTCACGCCGCTCGTCCGGCGCCAACAGCGCTTGCAGGTGCTCAACCGGATCCTCCGACACAACGTCCGCAACAACATGACGGTCTCCCTGGGCATCGCCGAGCGGTGCCAGCACCACGACGACACCGACGTGGCGTCGATGGGGGAGACGCTCGCCGAGAGGTCGCGTGACATGACGACGATCTGCGAGAAGGCGGTCGAGATCGATCGGACGCTCAACGACCCCGGGCCGACCCAGCGCGTCGACCTCGACACTCTCGTCGAGGACGTCGTCTCACCGCTCGCCGAACAGCACTCCGAGGCGACGGTCCGGACTGCCATCGAACCCGAGACCGTCGAAACGAACGCGCAGGTCCTCTCGCTCGTGCTGCGCGAAGCCGTCGAGAACGCGCTGGAGCACGCCGGAACCGCCCCGGAGGTCACCGTGGCCGCCTCGCGCGCGGACGGCGAACTCGACCTCATCGTTCGCGACGACGGCCCCGGGATACCGCGCTCGGAGGTCGAGCCCATCATCGCCGGCGAGGAGACCGCACTCGACCACGCGAGCAGCCTGGGCCTGTGGCTGGTGTCGTGGGGCACACAATCGCTCGGCAGCGAGGTGGACATCGACGCGACTCGGACGGGATCGGAGGTTACGGTCTCGATCCCGACTGGTGAGAACCGCCAGGAGACGCCGGATTCTGGAGCTATCACGTCGAACCAATCCGACGTGGGTACCTGATAGTGGTCACGAAAATAATCGCAACAATCACTATGAGCCGTCCTCGGCTGTCCCGAGGAAAACCGAGCGGACCCTGGAGAATGCAACGAGGTGTACGGCGAGTTCATGAGCGCCGAGGAGTGTCGGGTAGACAACAGCGGTCGAACACCGACAACGTGTCGCCCTGACCCGCCAGCCACCGGCTACAGCACGACCGTCTCGACCTCGTCGACGCCATCGAAGTCTGGATCTCCGGTGTACAGTACCTCACAGTCGTCGTGCAGTGCGGCAATCGCCAGATGAATTGCGTCGGCGTACGACAGGTCTCGCTCGCTGCGATCGTAGTACTCGAACCGGAGTTCGGCCGCGTACTCGCCGACCTCGTCGACGATCGGCACGCTGGTAATGTTGTCGTAGTCGCGGATGGCGCGGACTGCTTCGTCGGCCGTCCGTTCGTCTTCGACGGATCGGATCCGGTACGACACCTCCATGATCACTGTCGGCGCGACGAGCCCACCTTCGGAGGGTGACGCCGCGCGTTCGATGCCCGACTCGGCTGCATCGGCAACATTGCCGTCGAACAGGAACTCCAGCCACACCCAGGAATCGAGAAAGATCACGGCTCCTCCTCGCGCTCCTTACCGCCCCAGGCGCGTTTCGACTCGCGCCGCATCGCTGCCAGGTCGACGTCGTGTCCGGCGAGTTGGTCGCGAATCCCGCGCAGGCGATCAACCGGTGGCTCCTTCGGTCGCACCCGCACGCTCCCGTCGTTTTCGAGCACGAACTCGACTTCCGTCCCGGCGTCGAGCCCGAGCGCATCCCGGATCTCCTTCGGGATCGTGACCTGTCCCTTGCTGGTGATCGTCGCGTCTTCGGTAATCCCCATGATCTTACCCACAGTTTGTGCGCCTTACTGCATATTTTTTTCCTTACCCAAGAGACAATACCCACCTTTTCTACGCTGCGGCGAATACGGAAGCACATGACACAGTACGATTCGGTGCTGTTGGCGGAGATGACGTGGCCGGAAGTACAGGAAGCGCTCGACAGCGGCGTCACGACGGCAATCGTCGCAGTCGGGTCGATCGAACAGCACGGCCCGCACCTGCCGCTACGGATGGACACGATGGCCGGCGACGAACTCTCCAAACGGATCGCCGAGCGCCTCGGTGATGCGGTCGCCGCGCCGACGATCCGCCCCGGCTGTTCGGGCCACCACATGGAGTTCCCGGGGACGATCACCGTCCCACCGGAGACGCTGATGGATACGATCCGCGGCTACTGCCGGTCGCTGAACGACCACGGGTTCGAGCACATCGTCCTGATCCCGACCCACGGCGGCAACTTCGCGCCGACCAACACCGTCGCGCCCGACATCGCCCGCGAGATCGAGGCGAACGTGATCGCCCTCGCCGATCTGGACGAGTACATGGGGCTGCTCAACGAGGGCCTGCAGGCCGCCGACATCGACTACGACGAACCCGTCTCCCACGCCGGCGCGACCGAAACGTCGCTGGTGCTGGCCGCCGAGGAAGAACTCGTCCGCACGGAGGAGTACGAGCCCGGCCACGAGGGGCCGGTTTCGACCGCGCGCCTGCTCAGCGACGGGTTCGCCGCCGTCACCGAGAACGGCGTGCTCGGCAACCCGACGTATGCGGCCGCGGAGGCCGGCGAGAAGGCGTTCGAACTGGTCGCCGAGGAGTACACCGACCAGATCGACGCAGAGCGGGACGCTGTGTAGCAACGGAGTGGAACGACGGTGAGGGGCCCGGTCCGCCGGATCACTCGCCCCAGTCGGAACCGGCTCGCAACAGGCTGCTGTCGTGAACAACGTTTTTGCCCGCGCCCCGTTGCTCTCCGGTATGGGACACGACGAGCAGGACATCCGCCGGATGGACGCCACAATCGAGCCCGAGGAGATGGCGACGGGCGACGTCTACGAGGCGACCGCCGCAGGCACGTCGGACCTCTACTTCGTCGACACCGGGCTGTACGACACGCCCGGCTACGGCTCGATCTACGTGCTCGACAGCGAGCGCCCGGCGGTGATCGAGACCGGCACCGGCTACCGCCCGGAGTTGATCGTCGACGCCGTCGAGCGCGTGGGGATCGACGCCGCGGATCTGGCGGTGATCGCGGTCACCCACGTCCACCTCGACCACGCGGGCGGCGCCGGCTACCTCCTCGAGGAGTTCCCGAACGCCGACGTCTACCTCCACGAGGCCGGCACGCGGTTCCTCGCCGACCCGGCGAAGATCTGGGAGGGGACGAAGGCCGTCGTCGGCGACCGCATCGAGTACTACGCCGAGCCGAAGCCGATCCCCGAGGATCGCCTCGTCGCCCTCGACGAGGGCGAGGTCGTCGACCTGGGCGATCACGAACTCCGGGTCCACCACGCGCCGGGCCACGCGTTCCACCAGGCGGCCTTCTACGACCCCGAAAACGACGGCGTGTTCACCGCCGACGCGGCGGGGATCAACAGCCCGACTGTCGGCGGCCTCCGCCAGACTAGCCCGCCGCCGGGGTTCGACCTGGAGGGCTGTCTGGACGACGTCGAGCTGCTGCAGGACCTCGACCCGGCCGCACTGTACTACAGCCACTTCGGCGACTACGAGACCGGCGACCTGCTGGCCGAGTACGCCGACCTGCTGGAGTCGTGGGTCGAGCGCGTCGAGCGCAAGCGCGCGGAACTGGGTGACGACGCTGTCGCGGAGTTCTTCGCGGACGAAGCAGAGGGGAGTGACGCCTGGTCGGCCCAGCACGCCCGCCAGGAGGAGCGGATGAACGTCCAGGGCGTCCTCCACTACCTGGATGAACGCTAGGAAATGGAGTTGGAGACAGTAGTTCTACGGGGAATTGGTTCACGTTTGCCAGCATGAAAGGGGCAAGGTGAGGGTGGCGGCTGCGCTGCCACCTCAACGGCGGTCGGTGTAATAGCCTAGAAAAGATTTGAAAGCTAGTCAGTCTTTGGAAAATAACAGAGTCAGAAGGTCCAATAATCACTCTAAACTTATTTCAGCCGTTTTCGCAAAACCTCGTTCTGTACAACGTCTCTGTTTTCATGTTAACAATTATCTACTTGATGAAAAATCTCTATATTTTGGTCTCGAATGCTGACCAGTAAAGATATACATTTTTCCTGTTCACTAAATTCAGACAGATATTCATCGCTGTTGTATTCTTCATTTCCTACTGATGATGAAACAGTGACTACAAACTCTCGTGCCGTACCTGTCCACGATTCATTAACTAATATATTGTCAGCCACATTGTCTTCCCTTCCTCGAATTTGATGCGTCTGGTCATAAACTAATGAATCACTCTTTTCAACAGTGAGTGATACTTCTACAGGTTCCCTGATATGGTTGAAAATTTTTATTTGTTCGATAGTAGCGTCAGGCGGCTTTTCCCCATCATTCACACAACCCGCAAAGACCGTACTGGAAAGTGCCAAGAGATGTTGACGACGTGTCAAAATCATCTCATTATTGTTTTCCATAATATTATTCTGTAATTCTGTGGTTTTAGTATGTTACGGAATGTGGCTATCGACCACAGCATCCAGTACAAGAGTAACATACAAGAGGGCACTGTTAAATTATACCTGTTGATTTCGCGTATTTAATTGGCAGGACGAGAAACTCCGCGTCCGTGATGAGTTAGACGAGATTTGAAAACTCTCCGTCTAACAACGCAGCCACAACAACTACCACCACCCACCGAAAAGCGAGGTCATGGACCTGCTGGCGCTGCTGGACGAACTCCGAATCACCAGCCAGAACGGGAAGAAGTACGCCGACAACCCTTACGACGAGGCGCGCTACGAGCGGATCCTCGAACTCACCGCCGAGTGGTACGGCCACGCCCTCAACCTGCCGCCGGCGGAGGTCCGCGACCGGTTCGCCGAGGAACTCGGCCACGTCACACCGAAGCTCGGCGGCGATGCCGCCGTCTTCGACGACGAGGGCCGCCTGCTCGTCCAGCGGAGAGCCGACGACGGGACGTGGGGGCTCCCGGGCGGCTTCGTCGATCCCGACGAATCCCCCCGCGAGACTGCAGTCAGGGAGACCCGCGAGGAGACCGGGCTGGTCGTCGAGCCCGAGGAGCTGATCGGCGTCTACTCCCGCAAACCCGGCGAGTACGGCCCGCACTCGCTCGTCATTCACCTCTATCGGTGTACCAGAATCGACGGGGAGATCGAGACGTCACCAGAGACAGAAGCCGTCGAGTACCGCCCTGTCGACGAGGTCGACGACTGGCACAGGAACCACGGGAACGTGGCGCAGGAGGCGGTCGAGCACTGTGACCAGCATTAAATCGACTGCGCGCGCTTGCACGGGTCGCGCGAGCATGCGACAGCAGGCTGCACGAGCACACGGCAGCAGATGTTCGCATCCGCTTCTCAGCCGTTGCGTTCTTCGGTCAGTTTGGCCTCGTCGTCATCGTCGATCGGTTCGCGACTGGGAGACCGCGTCGCCAGCGACCGGTCGAGGTCGAGCGTGAGTCGCTCGCCGCCACATTCGAAGGCGACGACGAACCCGTCCTCGTGCTCGTGGACGTCCATGGTCCACTCGCCGCTCCGGTCGTACAGCGCGGGGCTGGTCGCGTCGATTCCGTAGTCGTCGAAGAAGCCGACGACTGGCGGGCGGAACACGACGATCTGTTCGATCGGGAGTCGGAAGGCCACCGCACAGCGCCGGCAGCGAAACCCGACGAGGAGGTACTCCCGCTGCTTGACCTCTGCGTGCTCGACGTCCGGCCCGTCGAATCGTCCGCCACAGTGGGGGCAGACGTCCGAACAGACCGACTCGACGTACTGCTGTGCCTGCCTGAACGCGTACTCGTAGAGATCATCCAGGTCCCGGTCGCTGTCGTCGAGGAGCGAGAACGGCAGCGTCATGTCGAACACCGTCCCGTGGGTGGGACAGGTCACCTCGATGAGGCCGTGTTCGACCGTCGCGGTCAGCGGCTCGTCGTCGGCGTCGCACGTGTACGAGAGCTCCCCCTCGCGGCGCTCGTGGCTGCCGCTGAACGTCCCGGCGTACAGCTCGTCGACGATCCGCCAGCCGGCTGCCGACAGCCAGTAGTGGCCGTCCTCATTGCCGACGAAGCGGCCCCGGAGTTCGTCGAGGTGGTAGTTGAACCGCCCGCCGTCCTCGACACCGACCGCCGCGCGCAGGTCGCTGTAGCTCATCCCTCGCTGCTCCCAGTCGGGCTGGCGCGTCTCCGAAAGCGCCAGCAGGATCCGCAGCCGCAAGGGGTTCGCGAGCACGGAGAGGCCGTCCGCAGCCGTCTCGGCAAGCTCCCGATCAGTCATGCCGCCCGATTGTTCCCCGACCCACATTGGAACGTGAGGTAGAAGTCCCGGAACTCCCCGCCCAGGTCGGCGGCGAGTTCCTTCGCGGACTCGATGCGGCTCGGGCTGGATTCGATTGTCGAGATTCCCTGTTCGGTGTAGTTCAGCAGCGTGACGTACGTTGGCATGTTCGTGCACCTCCGGGTGATGACAGGTGCGCCCCCGACTGATCCCCGGCATCGGTCCACCCCTCTCGACAGGCGCAATCTGATACTACACCCCCGAGAAAGGTAAAGTTGTACGGGGCAGTGCATCACAAAGCACTTATGAGGTGTCAGTGAACGCGAAAATATGTCGCGCGAATGGCTCGACGGCGCCGAGATGGGTCGCGAGTGGCTGCTCGCGGGCGTACTCGTCGCCGTTGTCGTGGTCACGGTAGCCCTCTCTGTCCTGGTCCCCGGAGCGATCGCCGATCGAGCGGAACCCGAACCGGATACGGCGCCGGACGGACGGCTCACACTCGAAGAGATTTCGATCAGTGACGGCAGAGTCGGCGGCGAGACGCTGGACCTGGCGGCCGACGTCAGGCTGGAACACACCGGCGGCGAGACGGAGAACGCATCGGTCGAACTCCGGGCAGTCGCCCTCGACTCCGGACTCGTCGTCGACTCTCAACGCGTGGCGCTGGAGCCGCTCAGCGAGGACCGCGAGCTCTCGGTGACGGACACGCTCACCGTCGACCGCGGGGGCGACTACAGGATCGAGGCGCTCGTCTACCAGGAAGGCCGGCGGACGACCGTCGGCGAGAAGGAAGTCCGTGGCACGGACGCCCTGTCCCCGGATTATGCGGACTCGCCGGTGACGTTCCACCGCTTCGTCCGCCATCCGCTGCCTGTCGTCGAGTATTCGGTCGCGGATGCGGGAACGAACCGGTCGACGCTGTCTGTGTCGACGCACCTGACTAACGCCGGCGAGTCGACCGCGCGGGACCTCGAAGTCGTATTCAAAGCCCGGCAGGTCGACTCCGGGATCGTCGCCGACGAGCAGTCGGTCCGGATCGACACCATCGGTCCCGGGGAGACGGTGACACCGGAGACGGAGCTGACTGTTCCCGACCAGTACAACTACCACCTCGACGCCGTCCTCTGGGAGGAGGGGGGGTTGCTGGAGACCGCCAGGTCGGGTGCGAGCCTCGATCCGACCGAGACAGTGCCGGTCAACCAGACCGAGCGGTCAGTCGAACTCGACGTGGGCGACTTCGAGAGCGAGCAAGAGGAGACGCCAGCACCGATGGCGACTGAAACGCCCGAGGCAGCCGCCGACGACGGCGGCCCCGGCTTCGGCGTCCTGACGGCGCTGCTCGCGCTGGTCGCCGGCCTCATTGTCGCGGCACGCAACCGAACGCGGGGTGACTAATCATGAGTGACGAACCCTCCGACTCGACGACCGACGAGTCGAACAGCGAGACAACTACCAACGCGGAGTCCTCGTTCACGGCGGACATCACCGACACGGAGTCCTCTGCCCCGACCGACACCGACGATGGGTCGTCGACGACCGAGAGCCCCGGCGCGCGGTCGTCCGAGTCCGACAGTTCGGACGGTTGGGGATCAGAAGCAGACGACCCCGGACACGAAACGGGCGTCCCGTCCGCACGCGGTCGACCAGTGACGACGTACCTGTTCTGGGGAGCGTTCGGGCTGCTGTCCGTGATGGCGGTCGTCGCGATAATCGGGTTCTACAACAGCGTCTCCTCGGCGATCGACGTCTGGATCGCGTCGGACTACCAGCCGATCTTCCGGTCGATCTTCAACCTCGTCGTCCTGCTCGTCTGCGCGCTCGGACTGTCGCTGCTGGTCCGCCGGATGGGTATTCCGGAGTCCACCTGAAGTGCCTACCCCTCGCCCTGCCACGGCGTCCCCTCGCCCTGGCCGCTGGTCTTGTAGGTGCCCTGGGCAGTGGCGACCGGGTCCCCGTCCTCGTTTGCGACGTCGACCTGCACCATCGCGTGCATGACCTCCCCGTGCTCGTTCGAGCGTAGCGACTCGTCGAACGGCAGGCGGGCCTCGGCGTGGCCGTCGCTCGCCTCCGTCACCTCGATCCCGAGCAGTTCGACGAACGGCGTCTGATTGAACAGCTCGACAATGTCCATGCCCCCGTTCAGGAGGCACAGCCGGAAAAAGCCAGAGGAACGGGAAACAACGGGCCGGGCGTGGATCTAACCGCCCCAGCCCGCACTGATCGCAGCTGACGCGTCAGGGCAGGTGGAGTTCGATGGCCGCGCCCTGACCGAAGCCGACGCACTCGGTGGCGAGGCCGAGTTCGGCGCCGCGGCGGTTCATCTCGTGGACGAGCGTCACGGGCAGGCGCGCGCCGCTTGCGCCCAGCGGGTGGCCGAGCGCGATGGCGCCGCCGTTGACGTTGAAGATGTCGTCGTCGAAGCCGAGTTCGCGCTGGGAGTACAGCGCCTGGCTGGCGAACGCCTCGTTCAGTTCGACGAGGTCGTAGTCGTCGAGTTCGCGGTCGGTCCGTTCCACGAGGCCGCGGGTCGCGGGCACGGGGCCGATCCCCATGACTGTCGGGTCGACGCCCTCGACGTTGTGGTTGCCGACCTCGGCCAGCACGTCGAAGCCGTGGTCGTCGGCGAACTCGCGGCTGGTGAGCAGCAGCCCCGAGGCGCCGTCGGAGATCTGGGAGGCGTTGCCCGGCGTCACGGTGCCGTCGGACTTGAACACGGTCGGGAGTTGCGACAGTTTCTCCAGGGAGGTGTCGTAGCGGATCCCCTCGTCTTTCTCGACGACGCCGTCGTCGGTCTCGATCGGGACGATCTCCTCGGCGAAGTGACCCGCATCGGTGGCTTCGGCGGCGCGGTCGTGGCTCCGGAGCGCGTACTCGTCCTGCTCCTCGCGGGAGACGCCGTGGGTGTCGGCGACCTTCTCGGCGGTCATCCCCATCTGGAGGTGGGCGATGTTGTAGTGGTCGTTCAGCCGCGGGTGGACGTTGTGGGTGTTCTTTCCCATCGGAACGCGGCTCATCGACTCCATGCCGCCGGCGATGAGGCAGTCGCGCTGGCCTGCCGCGATGGCGTCGGCAGCGCGCATCACGGCCTCCGCCGAGGAGGCACACCAGCGGTTGATCGTCGTCGCGGGCGTCTCCTCGCCCAGCTCCGACAGCAAGGCGATGACGCGGGCGACGTTGTTGCCCTGCTCGCCGCGCTGCTGGGCGCAGCCCCACAGCAGGTCGTCGACGTCCGCACCCGTGAGCCCGGTCCGGTCGAGCATCGCCTCGACGATGACTGGCGTGTTCGATGTCATTACACCCCGTTCGCCGCTGCTCCTGTTAAAGGCAGTGAAACACCCAACAACGTGTCAGGTGAGGATTCGCCGGACGAACTGCGCGGTGAAGTGCGCCGCAGTTAGTTTCTCGGGGAGGGAATTGATACTGGTGGCTGTACGTACGTGAAAAAAGAATTACAGCCACCAGTATGAAAAACTCGTAAATGCAGCAAGCCCCCGGCTGCTCGGCTCGGAAGCGACGAGAACAACCAGTGGAACTTAATACGGCGAGCAGAGAAGGGGGATAGCAATGACAGGCGGGAGCAGCGACCGGGCGCTCTCCTCGACGACCGGCATGATCATCTTCATCGCGATCGGGGCGGTGCTCACCGCGTCGGGGACGTACCTCATGCTGGAGCTGGGCAACGAGGACATCGGGGCGACGGCGACCGCCGCCTTCGAGGCGAGCCAGGACGGCGAGCGGATCGTGATCGAGCACACGACCGGCGATTCGGTCGCCAGCGAGAACCTCCGTGTCGTCGGCGCGAAGGTAGTCAGCATGCCGGACGTCGTCGGCAGCGGCAGCACGATCGAGGTGATACCGACCGCGACGACGGTGACGCTCCTGTACGAGGACGGACGGGTGTCCCAGGAGCTGCTCTCGACGGAGGCCGAACTCACCAGGCTCGTCGTCGCCGTCGAGGACGGCAACGGGAACCCGCTGCCGGGCCACTCCGTCGGCGTCTACGACCCCTCCTCGAAGCCGACCGTCTCCTCGCCGGAGGGCCTCCTGACGGACGTCGAGCGCGGCTCGGTCCCCACGCCGACGTTCGTCGGAACGACCGACGAGAACGGCGAGTTCGCGACGGTGCCCGCAACGAGGGAGGGCCTGGAGTCCGGCGGCGAGTACGTCGTGCTCACGGCGACGAACGGCCCGGCTGCCGAGCGGACGTACGCGGTCGGCAGTGTCGTGATCGATGAGCGGGAGAACGTGGTACGTCTCGTCCTCTCGGAGTAAGTCGCCCCGTCGTCCGCCTGGAGAGGTCGTAGACCTACGGCACGTCGAACGACAGCGTCCAGGAACCGGCAGTCCGCACGGCGGCCCAGGCGACGCCGGCGACGGACGTCCGGGCCGACTCCTCGAACTCCCCCACCGTTTCGAACAGCGTCTCGGGGTCGAACACGCCGGTGCCGGCTTCGAGAAACAGCGTCACCGAGAACGGGCCGTCGCCGTCGTGCTCCGCGCTGACGAGCGCGCCGTTCGTCGTGTCCAGCGGGCCGACGATCGCGTCGCCGGTGCCGACGGCCCGCGCCGGCGGCTCCCTGATCTCCCCGGCCGGCGAGCGCGGCTGTGCGAGCGTGAGCGACCAGTCGCCGTCCGCCGCCACGTCGACCGTGTACGTGGCCGCAGTCATCGCCATCCCTTGCAGTCCGGTGTCGGACGCCCCCTCGACGACCGTCACCGGGTCACTGCTTCCGGTTTCGCTGGCCGTGATCGAGAGCCCGCCCTCGCCGTCGTGGTCCGCGGACACCATGGTGAACCCGCCGTCGGAGTCGAACGCCATCGAGTCATCGCCGGTTTCCGAGGCAGTCACCGGGTCGTCGTCGAAGTACGGCCGCTCGCGGTTGCCGAGGTCGGCGATCGAGAGCAGCCCCGATGCGTCTCTGGTCCGCCCGATGGGGCCGCTGGGCTCGAACTCCCGGAAGCCGCTCGTCAGCCCCGCACACATCGCGGCGGCACCGAACAACAGGTACCCGCGTCTGTCCATCGGTTTGCTCATTGCCGCCCCGGGTAATTAGCGTGTCGGCTATCAGGAGTTGTATTCAATGTTGCTGTGAAGGCCACAGCTGTGACGCAGAAAGCCCTCGACGCGCTCGACCGCCGAAAGACTCGCTCCGCTCGTCTTTCGAGGTCTCTGTCGCTCACTCCGTTCGCTCGGAGACTCCCGCGGCTCGCTGCGCGCTTCGGCCGCTTCGCGGCCTGCAGTGCTTCCATCGCCGGGGTTCGTCGAGCGCCCCTCGCCCTTTCAGTCCGCCAGGGACGATGTTTGTGAGGGTAGCAACCGGCGGTTGGTCAGTCGGCAGCAACTATCGATTGGATCGCCCGCAGATTTTAACAGTCAGCCACACCGGGGAGTTACTTCGTCGTGAGGATGCGCAGGACGTCTTCGTCGGCGAGTTCGTGGTCCGTGCCGACCTGCTGTTCGTCGTGTTTCGCGCTGGGGCCGCTGACGCGGGCGAAGCGGAAGCGATCGGCGAACTCGCCGCCGAGTTTCTCGCAGGCGTTACCGACGGTGTCGCCCTCGAAGAGGATCAGCGGCTCCTCGTAGTCGACGCCGCGGCCCGGCTTGTCCATGTACACCCGGATCAGCCCCAGTTCCTGCCAGATCGTCTCCCGCAGCGCGTCGAGCCCCCGCTCCTCCTCGGCGCTGATGAAGATGGCCTCCCCGGGGTCGACGTCGTGCTCGCGGAGCCGGTCTTTGACGGTCTCGGCGTAGTCGGGCTCGATGAGGTCAGCCTTGTTGACGGCCACCAGCGAGGGGAGGTACACGCGGTTGTCGCGGATGCCGTCGATCAGGCGGTCGATGTCGACCTGCTCGCCGATCGTCACGTCGGCGTTGGCGTAGCCGTGCTCGCGGAGGATGCTCGTGATCGTCCCCTCGTCGAGGTCCAGGTCGACGCTCGCGGTGATCGAGATACCGTCCTTGGCCTTCTTGCGGACGGAGACGCGGGGCGGCTCCCGGTCGAGGCGGATCCCGTTGCGGTACAGCTCCTCGTGGAGGCGCTCGTACTGGTCGATCTCGAACACGGAGAGCAGAAAGAGGACGAGGTCGGCGGTGCGGACCACGGAGAGGACTTCCTGGCCGTCGCCGCGGCCGCCCGCGGCGCCCTCGACCAGCCCGGGGACGTCCAGCAGCTGGACGTTCGCCCCCTTGTACTTCAGCATTCCGGGGTTCACGTCCAGCGTCGTGAACTCGTAGGAGCCGGTCTCGCTGTCGGCGTTGGTCAGTGCGTTCAACAGCGTCGACTTGCCGACGCTGGGGAACCCGACCAGCGCCACTGTCGCGTCGCCGGTCTTCTCGACTGCGTACCCCGGGCCGCCACCCGAGGAGGACTGCTTGCGCTCCAGCTCCTCTTTCAGTTCCGCGAGCTTGGACTTCAGCCGGCCGATGTGCTGCTCGGTCGACTTGTTGTAGGGCGTGCTGGCGATCTCCTCCTCGATCTCCTCGATCTCCTCTTCGAGCCCCATTACCGGTGTGTGGGCCGTCGATACGCAAAAGGGCTTTCGTCCCGCCGCGTCGCCCTCCTCTGCTCCCGTTCGCTGCCGGGGAGTTCGACGTCGCCGTCACCAGCGACGGCTGGATCACGAACAGTTGATTCTCGGAAAACGGATGATCGCCTGCGGCGCGGAGTCCGGTTGTGCATCCCCCGTCAGTCGGGGCGGGCTCCGCACATCGGCGAAAACGGGCACTGGGTGGGAGCTGGAGGAAGAGTTCGTCAGAACACCCCTCCACGTGGTTCTGAGTGCGCCATGGTAATAAAATTTGTGGCGTATTGCAGTTATATAACTGAGTTCCCAACGACAGTCCGAACTCGTCCGCTGAGCGGCGGCTCGACCGTTCCGTAGAGAGCCGGCAAAGCCGCCGAACACTCGCTACGCTCGGTTTCGAGCCTTCGCTTCCTCGGCGGCTATCTAATACAGCGAGAGAATCGCGTCGTCGTCGGCCTGCGGCCGACTGCCCGTGGCGTCTCTAGTAATTCACAGAAGCTATTGAGGAATCTGGGAGAGACAGCAGGTTCGAGACAGAGAACGCCCCAGGTCGCTCGACTGCGCTCACTTCGCTACGCTTCGTTCGCCAGCCGGG
>PXSF01000075.1:32018-35990 GCA_003022845.1 Halobacteriales archaeon SW_10_66_29
AGTCTGCCGGTGCCCCCGAGTCGAGCAGTCGGGGGCTTCCTGCATCTCCGAGTTCTTCAATTTCTTCCCCGAGGTACTACCGACGCCACGCTGTTCACGACGGGCGTGAATCACGTCTACTTTCACCGTGCTTGCCACGCTTTTATACTGGCCGGGGTCGTATGTTCGATAACTCACTCGCCGAAACCAATCCGGAAACACTGGGGTCCTTCCCGCCGACATGCATCACACGATGCTTCCAGTACCCCTGCCCCTGCAACACGGGATGGGGTGACGGCACGACCAATCCAACCCCGCCGGCGTGCGAGCCTGTTCACCGTGGCAGAAAGAACAGGCAGGCCGATGGCACGGCCCGTGTCCGTCTGCGCTTTAACCGCGGACGGTCGCCCGATGCGGTATCGGGCGCTGTGCGAGCGGATACCGTGTCCCTGTCGGGGCACGCAATACGCCACACCCTGCAAAGGGCCGAAGTACCGAGCACAAACCGGAGTACACCCCTCGGGTGGAATCTTGCCCCCGTCGGACGGGACGGACCCACGCACCGTTTTGCCGGGTGCGATGGCCGCCCCGACCCCGAACGTGGGGAAACCTCGGCGTCGTCGGGCAACGCCCGACTGCATGCGGGATCGAAGATCCCGCTCTGTTTACGCCGGGGAGGATGTCATGCAGCCGCCTCGTCAGCGAAGACGCCGTCGTACTCGCCGTCTTCCATCCGCTGTTTGAACTCGCGGGGGTTCTCGCCGTCGATCGTGACGCCCAGCGAGACGCAGGTGCCGACGACCTCCTTCGCGGCGTTTTTCAGGTCGTAGGAGAGCAGGTCGGGGTGTTTCTGCTCGGCGATCTGCTTGACCTGTTCGACGGAGAGGTCGGCGACGAACTCCTCGTGGGGTTCGCCGCTGCCGGTTTCGAAGCCGGCCTCGTCTTTGATCAGTTCGGCGGTCGGCGGGACGCCGACCTCGATCTCGAAGGAGCCGTCCTCCTCGTAGGTGATGGTGACCGGGACCTCCGTCCCGTCGAACGCTTCGGTCTGGTCGTTGATCTCCTGGACGACCGCCTGGACGTCGACGGGCGTCGGCCCGAGTTCGGGCCCCAGCGGCGGCCCGGGGTTCGCCTGGCCCCCTGGCACGAGTACCTCGATAGTTTCAGCCATATCCGGTAGTCCGTCGGGACAGTTTTAAACGATTCCTTTTCGCCCCGCGGGTGCGAACCTGTTGCAGACCACAGCCGCGACTGGCGCTCGTCGTGTCGTCACGCGACGGCGATGCCGTTCCGCGCGAGAAAGTCACAGACGCTTTTGATCTCGACGGGGCTGCCGATGATCCGGATCTCCTGGTCCTCGCTGCGGACCGTCACCGTGAACTCCTCCTCGAGATCGGTCCCGATGCCGGCGAGCGCGCCGCTTGGCAGCAGAATCTGCGTGCTGTCGCGCAACCGGGCTACCTCGGTCATTACCGGCTATGTGTACGCTCGTCGTATTAGTGTGTCGAAACGACTCTGCGCGCTCCCCCCGACTGGCCGCTCTGGACTCGCCGTGCCCACGCCGGCGGCTCCGGAGCCGTCGACGCCACTGTCGGGCAGTTCTGGCCCACTCACGCGGTGGCTGTTCCCGGCGATTGTCCCGGCTGCCGGGCCGCCCAGTACGCCGCTGGCGAAAGGTACGGAATCTTATGTTTTATAAACTATGAATGAGTTTTTTCTCTGTCAAGGCGCGTGCTCGGCGGTTCGGAACTCGCGGAAGCTTCAAGACGACGCCTTGCCAAGCATTCACATGGCAATGCGCGTGCTGGTGCCGGTGGACGACGACGAGCGCGGCGAGCGGGCGGTCGAACTGGCCGCGAGCCTGTTTCCCGACGGGACAGTGGTACTGTTCCACGTGATCAACCCGTCGGAGGCGGGGTTCAGCACGGAAGAGATGATCCCGAGCTTCCCCGACGGGTGGTACGAGCAGGAGAAAGCGCGGGCGAAGGAACTGCTCGACGACCTGGCGGACATGGCCGACGAGCGCGGCGTCGCTGTCGAGCGCCACGTCGAGATCGGCAGGCCGGCACGGGTGGTCCTCACTGCCGTCGAGAAGCACGAGATCGACCACGTCGTGATGGGAAGCCGCGGGCGGAAGGGCGTCTCGCGGATCCTGCTCGGGAGCATCGCCGAGACGGTCGTCCGGCGGTCGGACGTGCCGGTGACGGTCGCGCGCTAGTCGAGATCGAGGAACGACTCGGCGTTCTCCCGGAGGATCTTCCGCTGGATCTCCTCGGGGAACTCGAGTACGGCGAACTGCTCCAGCCACGGCTCCGGGTCGATCATCGGGTAGTCGGTCCCGAACATCACCTTGTCCTGCAGCAGCGTCTTGGCGTAGTGCAGCACCTGGTCGTCGATGTACCGGGGCATCCACCCCGAGAGGTCCATGTACACGTTGCCCTTCTGCTGGCAGATCGCCAGCTGCTCTTTCTCCCAGGGGAACGCCGGGTGTGCGATCAGGATCCGCAGGTCCGGGTGCCGGGCCGCCACGTCGTCGAGCAGCATCGGATTGCCGTACTTCACCTGCAGCCCGCGCCCGCCGGGTGCACACGCGCCCAGCGTCGAATTGCCGCCGTGAAACACGCAGGGGACGCCCAGATCCTCGATTGTCTCGAACAGCTGCTCGTGCTCGGGGTCGGAGGGGTCGAACCCCTGGGCGATCTGCTGGAACTTGAACCCCGAGAGGTCCAGATCCTCGACGCAGCGGACCGCCTCCTCGACGCAGTCGTCCTTCAGCGGATCGACCGAACCGAATCCGACGAAGAAGTTGTTGTACTCGTCGCGGACCTCGGCGACGTAGTCGTTGGGCACTGGCGGGTTGCCGGTGTTCGTCTCGGCGTCCCACCCCAGCAGGACGGCCCGGCCGACGCCCGCCGCGCGGTACTCCTCGATCATCTCCTCGTAGGTCCCCGTCTCCAGATCCGTCCCGAAACGGTCGGCGGCGTCGCGCATCATCTGCCCGCCTGCGTCGTGGAGGAACTCCTCGGTCGGCTGGTGGGCGTGCGTGTCGATCGCCTCCTCGCCGTCGAGCACCGAAGGCAGTGGCATACTCCCAGCCACGTTCGGCGAGGGCTTGTGTGTTCCGGGGGCGCTCTCCGCGTGGGCGCCGCCCGCGATTTCTTTCTCTCGTGGGCACCCCATGTTACCACACCACAGTGCCACAGGCCGGGTTTTCGCCCTCGTCTCGGGGGAGTGTCGATACTGCACAGTTGTACGACTGTGTGGTTACTCCCCGCGCCAGCTGCAGGTACTGGTCAATCATCCATTGATCGGCCACATGCTGTCCGATTGTTACGCCCTCCGGTGAAATGCTGTCGGGTGTTCATCAGTATCGTGGGTAATGTTAGCACGTCTTGCAGAAGAACTAATTAAGTCCATGATCATTTCTGAAGTATGCAATCGGGCTCCAACCCCGAGGCTTGTGTCGCCAGCGAGCCGTCAGTACACTGCTCACGAACCCCCAGCTGGCTCACATCGTTCGCTTTTCTCGGATTTTTTAAATTTACTGGTCGCGCGTAACGTCCCGGGTCGGTCCGGGCGCGCGCCACTCCACACGGACGCCGTTGCCAGCGGCACCGTGTTCCGACGCACCGCCCACGAACGAGAGCTGCGGACACCACGACAATGAACACGCAATACGGACCAGGGCCACACGAGGGCTCGAACGACGAATCGGAGACCGAGTACGTACAGATACTGGACGCGGACGGGAACGTCCGCCCGGGCGCCGAGGTGCCGGACCTCGACGACGAGGAGTTGCTGGCGATGTACGAGGCGATCGTGCTCGCGCGGCGGTTCGACCAGCGGGCAATCAGCCTCCAGCGACAGGGCCGCATCGCGACGTACGCGCCGATGACCGGCCAGGAGGGCGCGCAGGTCGCGACCAGTTTCGCGCTGAGCGGCGAGGACTGGCTGTTCCCGACCTACCGCGAGCACGCCGCCAAGTACGTCCAC
>PXSF01000076.1 GCA_003022845.1 Halobacteriales archaeon SW_10_66_29
CGCCTGCGGTCACGAGGGCTCGACACGCCAGGTGGTCGCGCTCGTGTACGACCACTTCTCGATCTCCAGATCCGGCGTCGAGTTGCGAAGTTTCACCATGAGAGCGCCGATCTCTTTGGGCGTGAGACCGACCTCGTCCGCGATAAACTTGCTTTTGAAGTACACCTCGCCGTCCTGGGCCTTCTGCTTGAGGAACGATCGCAGCCGTTCTTCCTTCGAACTGCTGTCCTGCGAGGACTGTGTCGCGCTCATGTTTTACCTCACTCACTCGTATCCCCTGTAAGGGTATATAAAGAAAGGAACCTTTGCGCTGCTTTGTTCAGTTTCAGTGTGAATGCACGTGAAACGACGTTTTATAATCGTTTAACTGAATCTTAGAAGTTTTATAACACTCTCAAATCTAGCGAGAGGTGGTTAGGGTCGCCCAATTGATTCGGCGTGGCAGATACCGAATAATTTCAGGCGCAACTGCCAAAACGAGGATCATGTTGCCGATTGAGGGTCGTTGGCACGCGGTTGGCGGCGCCACCCGAGCCCCGTCCAGCCGCAGCTCCCGACTGCCGCTGGAGGGGAAGCAGGGTGTGCGGTGGGCTTGACAACGCTTAAGACCGGCTCACGGCTACGCCGAGGATATGAACGTGATCGTTTCTATCGGCGGGAGTGTACTGGTGCCGACCGTCGACGCGGCACGGGTCGAGGTGTACGCGTCCGTCGTCGAACAGCTAGACGATGCCGGGCACGACCTGGGGATCGTCGTCGGTGGCGGGCCGACAGCCCGCGAGTACATCGGCGCTGCACGCGAACTCGGCGGCAACGAGGTGGAACTGGATCAGATCGGAGTCGCGGCGACGCGGCTCAACGCCCGGCTGCTGGTCGCCGCGCTCGGCGATCGGGCGGCACCGGAGCCGCTGCAAACCCACAACCGCGCGAAGGAAGTGTTCACTCACGGCGACATTCCAGTGATGGGCGGCACTGTCGCCGGCCACACGACCGACGCCGTCGCGACCGCCCTGGCAGAGCACGTCGACGCGGACCTGCTGATCTACGCGACGAGCGTCGACGGCGTGTTCGACGCCGATCCGGGCCAGGACGACGACGCCAGCAAGTTCGAGTCGATGACGGCCGGCGAACTGGTCGACGTCGTCTCCTCGATCGAACTCGCGGCGGGCAGCAACGCCCCGGTGGATCTGCTGGCGACGAAACTGCTCCAGCGGTCGGGCCTGCGTGCGGTGGTCCTCGACGGAACTGACCCGGCGGCGCTGGTCGACGCCGTCGACGGCACGCACGACGGGACCGACATCGTCCCCCGGCAGTCATGAGCGAGGAGTACCCTTCGGAAGCGGACCCCTACGCCGTCCTGGAGGACAACGACAGCGCGTTCTGGGCCGACGCCGTCGCCGACGCCGTCGAGGCGCGGGACCCGGACGAGCCGATGGTGATCAAGGGGGGCGTCTCGCCATCCGGGATCCCGCACATCGGCCACCCGAACGAGATTCTGCGGGGCTACTTCGTCGCCGAAGCGCTCCGGGACCGCGGCCGCGAGGTCCGGCAGGTGTTCACCTCCGACGACCGGGACCGCCTGCGCAAGCTCCCGCGGCGTCTCGCCAACCTCGACGGCGAGATCGTGGGGCTGGGGGAGGTCGACGCCGGCGCACTCGGGCGGAACCTCGGCCGGCCGTACACCGACGTCCCCGACCCGTTCGGCTGCTGTGACTCCTACGGCAACCACTTCACTGAACTGCTCCGGCGGGACATGGAACGGCTCGGCGTCGAGGTCGACTTTCGCTCGAACACCGCGCTGTACGAGGTGGGCGCGTTCGACGACGTCATCCGTCACGTCCTCGCCAATCAGGACCGGGCCCGCGAGGTGCTCGCGCGCTACCAGGACCAGATCGACGAGGAGTACGTCCCGTTCTTTGCGATCTGCGAGGACTGCGGGCAACTGACGGAGACGATCACCGCCGTCGACCTGGAGACAAACACCGTCTCCTACCGGTGTACGGACGTCGAGACGGGCGGCGACACCATCGAGGGCTGCGGGCACGAGGGGACGACCGCACTCCGGAACGGCAAGCTCCCCTGGCGGTTCGAGTGGCCCGCCCAGTGGGGAATCCTCGACGTGGACCACGAGCCGTTCGGCAAGGACCACGCCGAGGGGTCCTGGCCCAGCGGCGTCGATATCGCCCGCAACGTGCTGGACGTGGTGCCGCCGGTGCCGATGGTGTACGAGTGGTTCACCCTGGAGGGCGAGGCGCTCTCCTCGTCGGGCGGCCACGTCGTCACGGTCGACGAGGTGCTCGACATCCTCGAACCCGCCGTCCTGCGGTACTTCTTCAGCAAGGCGCCACTGAAACAGCGCGATTTCAGTATCGAGCGGATCGACCAGCTCGTCGACGAGTTCGACGAGTTCGAACGGGTCTACTTCGGTGAGACCGACGCCCCCGAGCGCGAATGCGAACGCGCCGAGCGCGCCTACCCGAAGGTGGTCGAGGCGGTCCGCGAGGAGCGCGTGCGGATTCCGTACACCTTCGCCGCCGTCCTCGGAATGACCGACGACCCCGACCTGCGGGAGGAGATCGCCCGCCGCGAGGGACACGTTCCCGACGACGCCCCCGAGTGGGCCGTCGAGCACGCGCTCGCCCGCGTCGAGCGGGCGCGCAACTGGGCGCGCCGCACAGGCAACGAGTTCGACTACGAACTCAAGCGGTCGGCGATGCCTGACGTCTCCTTCGACGAGGCGACCGAGCAGGCGCTGGACGACCTCGCCGAGTTCGTCGCGGAGGGTCACGACGGCGAGGCGATCCAGGGCGAGATCTACGAGACGGCCAAGCGCCACGACATCGAGGTCGCCGACTTCTTCGCGGCCGGCTACCAGCTGTTTTTCGACGACGAGGAGGGACCGAAACTCGGCCCGTTCCTCGGGCAACTCGACCGGCAGTTCGTCGTCGAACGCCTCCAGCGCGAGGGGTAGCTACCCCCAGCGATCCTCGCTGGACTGGTCTAACGCCTCGCCGCAGTGCGAGCAGGCCTCGCGGCTCTTGGGGTTCAACGACCCGCAGCCGGGGCAGTTCACCTTTTCCGAGGGGTCGAGGCCCCTCGGCTCACCGTCTAGTTCCCCTTCCGACGCTGCGAACCGGTGATCGTACAGCACGCCGCAGCCGTTACACCGGGCCATGTGCCGCCCGTCCCAGGCGTTGTCGGAGCTCAGGAACTGAACCGGATCTCTCTCCGTCGGCACGCGGACGTTGATGATCTTTTTATCCGTACCATCACAGACTGGGCACGCCATCGTGTCTGGTGATTGCTGTGAGAGCTATTTAGACGTTTTCCACTGTAGCTGACGCGAAACCGACAGACTGCAGTCGTTTCGACACGGGGGTTTCCGGACGGCCGGGACGAACAGTTCCCAGGATGCCGGGCGATAGGTGCCCAAACAACGACGGGCTGGCCTGGCTGTGGGAACGTGATACTGGTGGCTGTCATTCGTTTACTCACCAGTCTCAGCAGTCGCTCTACACTCGCCTGATAGTGATTATTGTGAATCGTTCCGGGATCGCGTCGCAACGCTCCGCGACCGGGCCAGCGACGGCGAGCTATACAGCCAG
>PXSF01000077.1 GCA_003022845.1 Halobacteriales archaeon SW_10_66_29
GAAGGTGTTCTGTGCGTTCCCCGGCCTGGAACGCGGTGGCTCTCGACGGGCTGGAACGGCGGTTTCAGCGAGGGGCCGGTCGCCTACAACGTCTCCGTCCCGGAGGGCTGGCCGGAGGTCGACCTCGCGGTCTACACCCGGGAGCGGCGCCGCGAGGCAGGCTTCGGGGACCCGGGCCCGACGCTGCTCACGGGCGTCGCGCTCGAACACGCCCGCTGTGCGCGCCTGGACTCGGTTGCGGTGTTCGCCACGGTGGGGCTGTCCAATCCCGCACCGCTCCCGATGAATCCGACCGGTGGAAACGGGAAGGGTGACTCGTCGGCGCCTGGAGAGGAGTCGCCGAGGTCGGAGGACGACTCACCGCCGGGGCCGGGCACGGTGAACCTCATCGTCGGCACGGACCGGGCGCTCGACGACGCCGCGCTGGCGAACCTCGTCGCCGTCGCCGCGGAGGCGAAAGCCGCGACGCTGCTCGCCGAGACGGGCTTTCCGGGGACGACCACCGACGCGGTCGTCGTCGGCTGTGACCCGGACGGGGAGCCGGCGGCGTTCTCGGGGAGCGCGACGGCCGTCGGCGAGGCGGCGCGTGTCTGCGTGCGCGATACGGTCCGGGCGAGTCTCCAGTCGCGCTACCCCGACCAGTCGTTTCCCGAATCTGTCGAGGCCGCCGAGCACGGGAGCCGGGTCGACCGCGAGGCGACAGTCTCACCGGTCCGGGGCGACGAGAGTGAGCCATGAGCGAGGATACCCACGCGAGCGATGAGAGCGACGAAACTCGTGTCGACGGCGGAACTGACGGGGCGGAGGCAGAGCCGCTCGAACCGCAGCCGATCGAACCGGCCGCACCCGAGGAGTTCGGGCTGGTCCAGGCCTGGTGGGGCGACGGCAAGGGCAAGACGACGGCGGCGCTGGGGATGGGGTTCCGGGCCGCGGGCCACGGCTACCGCGTCCACATGCTCCAGTTCCTGAAGGGCGGCACCGCCAGCGTCGAGGACGTCCGCGGCGAGTACAACGCCGTCGCGCAGTTCCCGGGGTTCTCCTACGAGAACTCGGGCCACTACGGCTGGCACAGGCTCCCCGACGGCTCCGACGACGAGCGCCACGAGGCGAACGCCCGTGCCGGCTTCGAGCGGGCCGAAAAGCTGGTCGAAGCCGCCGACGAGGCCGATCTCTCCGGCCCGCTCGCACTCGACGGGCCGCCCGAAGACGGCTGTCACATGCTGATCCTCGACGAGATCCTCTACGCGCTGGGCCGGGGGCTCGTGAGCGCCGGGGAACTGATCGAACTGATCGAGGCGAAGCCGGAGGACCTCGAACTCGTGTTGACCGGCGGGCACGACGTGGTTCCTGTAGTACCTGAACTGTTCCTAAATTTCAATTGATAGCGGTTACAACCGGACATATGGTTTCCTCCCGGCGGTTAATGCTGAAAGGAACTGTGGTAGGAAGTCTGGCAGTAGCAGGGTGCCTCCAATATATCCCATGTCTTGATGACATTGCTTGTTTCAATTTTAGACATTACGCAGCTGATGATGTATCCGATAGATTAGAGATAACGCATACCGGCGGAGAAGACCTTCCAGCAAACGAAGTATCTATCACAAATGTCGTTACTGACTATCAAGCAGAAATAACGGAAACAGTTGCTTGGAGTGAACTGGATGATAAACCCGATCCAAGTGTAGGTATTAGTGGAGAAACAATAGAAGTTGGTATTTTATTTCCTGACGTTGTGCAGGTACTATGGTACCAAGACGGCGAAGAACAGGTCATCGGTGAAACCCGATCTTTCCGATGAAAGCTGTCCATTTGGGCTGTTTCATTCAATAGTATCTTGAGGACTACAGTGGTAGTCACATTTATTATCGAGTCGCCGCGGACCTACTCCTCGATCTGGATGCCGGGCCGGCCGGGCGTCGCCTTCGCCGCGAGGTCCTCGGGCGCCTCGCCGGGCTCGGAGACGACCACCTCGGCGTCGAACTCGCGTTCGAGCAGCCAGACCGCGCGCCTCAGCGCCTCGTACTCGCGCTCGGGCGGGAGCTGTTCGTCCAGGTGGCCCTCGCCGGCGAGGGCCTTCGCGTAGTCGGCGGCGGCCTCGCCGTGGCGCTGGAGCCACTCGTCGCCCATCAGCTGGCCGACGACGTTCCCGTCGAGGTCGCGGGCCTGCTGGCGGGCGTAGTGCTTCCACTCGGGGGCGACCGCGATCTCGATCAGCGACGGGTCCTCGATGCCCGCCACGCCGACGATGTCCCGGACGTCCTCGCGGGTGTTCTCGACGAGCAGGCGCGCAGTCTCGTAGCCCGCCGGCTCGTCCGCCTCGGGCCAGTCAGCCTCGGCGATCAGGCCGTCGTGGCCGAGGTGGGCCCACAGCTCCTCGGCGACGTGGGGCGCGACCGGCGACAGCAGGCGCGCGACCGTCGACAGCGCACGCTCGAACGTCCCCTCGTCCGGATCGGTGTGGTCGACGTAGCGCCGCAGCAGCGACGCCAGCTCCCGGATCGCCTGCAGCGCGTGGTTGAACCGGAACGCCTCGAACTCCTCGGTCGCGGTGGCGACCGTCGCCTCGATCTCGCGGGCGACGTACTCGTCGATGGTGCCGCCGTCGCCGTCCGCGGCTGCGGCGTCGCGGGTGTCGATTTCGCCCTCGGCGTACCGGGCGACCAGGTCGTGGACGTTCTGCAGGAACGCGTGGGCGGACTCGGCGCCCTCCTCGGTCCAGTCCAGCGCCTTCTCGGGCTGTGCGGCGTTCAGCATGAACAGCCGGCCGGTGTCGGCGCCGAACCGCTCGACGAACGGCGCCGGCGAGACGACGTTGCCCGTCGAGGAGCTCATCGCCGCGCCGTCCTTGCGGACCATCCCCTGGGTGAGCAGGTTCTCGAACGGCTCGCGGACCCCATCGAGCAGCTCCATGTCGTCGAGCACCTTCGTGAAAAAGCGCGAGTAGATCAGATGCATCGTGGCGTGCTCGATGCCGCCGACGTACTGGTCGACCGGCATCCAGTCGGTCGCCTGCTCGCTGTCGAACGGCGCGTCGTCCAGCTCCGGCGAGATGAACCGCAGGAAGTACCACGAGGAGTCGACGAACGTGTCCATCGTGTCGGTTTCGCGCTGGGCCGGCCCGCCGCAGTCCGGGCAGGTCGTCGTTTTCCATTCCTGAGCGGCGTCCAGCGGGTTTCCCGTCGTCCGGATGAACTCCGGTAGCTCGACCGGCAGGTCATCCTCGGGCACCGGTACGTAGCCACAGTCCGGACACTCGACGAACGGGATCGGCGTCCCCCAGTAGCGCTGGCGGGAGATACACCAGTCCCGGAGGCTGTGGGCGGTCCGGAACTCGCCGTCGAACGCCTCGACGAACCGCTCGCGGGCCTCCGCACTGTCCAGCCCGTCGAACTCGCCGCTGTCGACCAGCACGCCGTCGGACTCAGTTCGCTCGTCCGACGAGCCCTCGATCTCCCCGAGATCGAGGACGCCGTCCTCGGTGTACGCTTGCTCCTGGACGTCGACGTTCTCGGGATCGACCTCTGCGTCCTCAGTCGGTTCGACCACCTGCCGGATCGGGATGTCGTGCTCCTGGGCGAACGCGTGGTCGCGGTCGTCGTGGGCGGGGACGGCGTACAGCGCACCGGTGCCGACGTCCGCGAGCACGTAGTCGGCGACGTAGACGGGAATCTCCTCGCCCGTCGCGGGGTTGGTCGCGTACTCGCCGGTGAACACGCCCGAGGTCTCGTCGACCTCCTCCTCGTCGGCGTGTTCGACGCGGTGGATGTACTCGGCGACGTCGTCGTCCTCCTCGGCGAGCTGCTGGGCGACGTCGTGGCCGGGCGAGAGCGCGAAAAAGGTCGCGCCGTAGATGGTGTCCAGCCGGGTCGTGAAGATCTCGACGCTGTCGCCGGTCGTCAGCTCGAAGGCGACGGAGGCGCCCTCCTGCTTGCCGATCCAGTTGTGCTGCATCTCCCGGACGTTCTCCGGCCAGCCGTCCAGCGCGTCGAGTTCGTCGTACAGCTCCTCGGCGTAGTCGGTGATCGTGAAAAACCACTGTTCGAGTTCGCGGTGCTCGATGGCGGTGTCACACCGCCAGCAGATCTCGACGCCACCTTCGGTGTTGACGTTCTCGTCGGCCAGCACCGTCTCGCAGCTGGGACACCAGTTGAGCTCCGTCTCCGTGCGCTCGACCAGCCCCTCCTCGTAGAACTCCCGGAACAGCCACTGGTTCCACCGGAAGTACTCCGGCTCGCAGGTCGTGACCTCCCGCTGCCAGTCGAACCCCAGGCCCATCACGTTCATCTGCTCTTTCATCGCGGCGATGCAGTCCATCGTCCACCCGCGCGGGTCGACGTCGCGCTCGTTGGCAGCGTTCTCCGCGGGGAGCCCGAACGAGTCCCAGCCCATCGGGTGCAACACTGCCTCGCCCTGCATCCGCTTGTAGCGGGCGAACGCGTCGGTGATCGCGTAGTTGCGGACGTGGCCCATGTGCATCTCGCCCGACGGGTAGGGGAACATCGCGAGGACGTAGCTGGGGTCCTCGGCCCCGTCTTCGATGTGGAACACCTCCTCGTCGTCCCACCGCTGTTGCCACCGCGGCTCGATCTCCGCCGGATCGAACCGTCGCTCCTCCTGATCCGTCGCGTCGGCTCTACTCATACTTCTCCCTGGGACGTGCCCGGATTTCTATCTTTTGACAGCGCCGCCACAGCCGTGCCGGCTACTCATACTGTCGGACGTAACTCTGTGTCACATCGTGACACTCTCCTGGCTGTATTCGCACGGTTGAACGGCTGAACGTGACGCGTGACTCCACGAAATTCACCGCCCGCGTCGCTCTCGGTGATGGTGACCGCCCAGCCGTGGGCCTCGACGACGTTCTGGACGATCCCCAGCCCGAAGCCCGTCCCGTCCTCGCTGGTCGTGTACCCCGAGTCGAACACCCGTTCGCGCTCCTCGGCCGGGATGCCGGGGCCGTCGTCGGCGGCGTAGAACCCCTCCTCGAGGTCGCCGACTGTGACGGTCACGTCGCTCCCGCCGGCACCCGGATCGTCAGCCGGAGGCTGACGGCTCGTGGAACCGTGCTCGACGGCGTCCTCGGGAGCGTGTGACCGAGGGCTCGTTGAGCCGTGCTCAACGGCGTTCCGGAACAGGTTTTCGAACAGCTGCTGGAGGCGGTCCGGGTCGGCGCTGATCGTCGCCGTGGTTGTGACAGAGAGCGTCGCGTCGCCAGTGTCGACCGTCTCCCAGGCCCGCCGTGCGACCGCCGCCAGCTCGACCGGTTCCAGGTCGCCGATCGTCTCGCCGGCGCGGGCCAGTGCCAGCAGCTCCTCGATCAGCGTCTCCATTCTGTCCTGGGAGCGCGCCACCGCCTCGAGGTGCTCCTGGGGCTCGTCACTCTCCATCGCCATCTCGAGGCGCCCCTCCGCGACGTTCAGCGGGTTCCGGAGGTCGTGGCTGACGATGCCGGCGAACTCCTCCAGGCGGTCGTTCTGGCGCTCCAGTTCCCGCTCGCGGTCGAGCCTGTCGAGCGCACTCTCGGTGTGGCTCAACAGGAGCTCCGCGAACTCCACGTCCTCGTCGTCGAACGCCCCCGTCTCGGTGCTCACAGCCTGGAACACGCCCTGGTCGCCGATGGGGACGCTCAGGCCCGACCGGTAGCTCTCCTTGGCCTTGTCGACGTCGTCTGCCTCTTCGGTGTCGTTGACGACGTTCGACTCCGCGGTCTGGTAGGTCTTGCCGGCCAGGCCCTGGTCGATCCGCATCGGCCGGCTGCCGTCAGGGAGCGTCTCCGAGGAGGTCGCTCTCGGGACGAGCCACTCGCCCTCACGGGTCATGATGGTACAGAGGTCCATCTCCAGGATGTCGGCCGCAGCCTCGACGGTCTGCTTGCACACCTCCTCGACCGTGTCCTCGGTCTGGATCACCGGCGCCACGCGGTGCAGCGCTTTCAGCACCGCCTGGCGCTGCTTGCGGTCGGTGATGTCCTGAACCGAGCCCCGCATGCGGACGACTTCGCCGTCGACCGTCTCCGGGGAGCCCCGGGACCGGACCCAGCGGCGCTCGCCGTCGTCGTCGATCAACCGGAGCTCCATGTCGTACGGTTGACCGGTCCAGTGGGAGGGAGTCGCCCGGGTCGAGCCCGTGAACCCGCAGCACCTCGTCGGTCACGTACGACGCGTCCTCCCTGAGGTCGTACTCCCAGACGCCGATGTTCGCGACCTCCTCCGCCTCCGTCAGCAGGTCCAGCTGCCGCTCCAGTTCCCGCTTCGTCCGGTACCCTTCGACGGCGTTCTCGATCCGATTGTGCAGCAGTTCGAACTGCTCGGTGCTGGCCCCTTTCTGGAGGTAGTCGGTCACGCCAGCCGAGATGGCGTCGCTGGCAACCGCCTCGCCACCCCTCCCTGTGAACAGGATGAACGGAAGCTCCGGG
This sequence comes from Halobacteriales archaeon SW_10_66_29, assembly GCA_003022845.1. Lineage (GTDB taxonomy): Archaea > Halobacteriota > Halobacteria > Halobacteriales > Haloarculaceae > Halovenus. The sequence continues at coordinate 6,416 of PXSF01000077.1, forward strand.
TAGCTCGCCCGCACTGCTTCGAGGAACTCGATGCCGGTCATCCCCGGCATCTCGTAGTCGCTGACGACGCAGTCGTACTGGTCCGCCTCGAGCAGTTCGAGCCCTTCTTTGGCGCGCGTCGCGGTCTCGACCGTCACCCGGTCGTCGTCCCGTGTCAGCATTGTCGCGGTCAACTCCCTGAAATCGGGGTCGTCGTCCACGTGTAACACGCGAACCGGGCCGTCCATACCCTCCTTGTTGTTGTTAGTGATGTATATCTATTGTGACGGAACGGGTCAAGCGGACAGTCAAGCAGCGACACCTCTTTGCCGCGCGTCCCGAAAGAGGCGGGTATGGACGCGAAGCGGGAGCTGACGAGCGTCGACATCGCGGCCCTCGCGGGCGAGTTGGGCGCCTACGAGGGCGCGCGCCTGGAGAAGGCGTACCTCTACGACGACGGGTTCGTCCGGCTGAAGCTGCGCGACTACGACCGCGGCCGCCTCGAACTGCTGATCGACACCGGCGAGACCAAACACGTCCGGCTCGCCCCGCCGGAGCACGTCCCGCCGGCACCAGAGCGGCCGCCGAACTTCGCGATGATGCTGCGCAACCGCATGGAAGGGGCGACCCTCGCCGGCGTCGAGCAGTTCGAGTTCGACCGCATCCTCCAGCTCTCCTTCGAGCGCGACGACGGCCACACCACGCTCGTCGCGGAGCTGTTCGGCGACGGCAACCTCGCGGTGCTGGACGGCGCCGGCGAGGTGATCGACTGCCTGCAGACGGTCCGACTCAAGTCCCGCACTGTCGCACCCGGCACACCGTACGAGTTCCCCGACGCACGGTTCAATCCGCTGTCGGTCGACCGCGAGGGGTTCGCAGCCAGGCTCCGCCAGTCCGACACCGACGTCGTCCGGACGCTCGCCACCCAGCTGAACTTCGGCGGCCTCTGGGCCGAGGAGCTGTGTACCCGCGCCGGCATCGAGAAAGTCCTCGACATCGCCGAGCTGGACGACGACGGGATCGACCACCTCTACGGGACCGTCGGCGACCTCGCCGACCGGCTGCGCGCCGGCGACCTCGACCCGCGGGTGTACCGCGAGGACGACCGGCGGGTCGACGTCACGCCGATGCCCCTGGAGGAACGCGCCGACCTCGACGCCGAGCCGTTCGACGCGTTCACCGACGCCCTCGACGACTACTTCACCCACTTCGAGGCGGACGCCGACGAGGACCCGGTCGACAGCGGGCCGGACAGGCCGGAGTTCGAGGCCGAGATCGAGAAGAAGAAGCGGATCATCGAACAGCAGGAGGGCGCAATCGACTCCTTCGACGAGCAGGCCGAGGCCGAGCGCGAGAAGGCAGAGCTGCTGTACGCCAACTACGACCTGGTCGATGAGGTGCTGTCGACGATCCGCGAGGCCCGCGACGAGGGGGTTGGCTGGGACGCGATCGCCGAACGGTTCGAACAGGGCGCCGAACAGGGGATCGCCGAAGCGGAGGCCGTCCAGTCGGTCGACGGCAGCGAGGGGGCGGTCACCCTCCGGATCGACGACCACGACGTCACCCTGGACGTCTTCGAGGGCGTCGAGCGCAACGCCGACCTCCTCTACCAGGAGGCAAAGCGCGTCGAAGAAAAGAAGGAGGGCGCCCAGGAAGCCATCGAGAACACCCGCGCGGAACTGGCGGCGATCGAGGAGCGCCGCGAGGAGTGGGAAGCACGCGACGGAGACGGCGACAACGAGAAGGAGGGCGACGACGAGGACGAGGAAGGGGAGGACATCGATTGGCTCGCACGCGCGTCGATCCCGATCCGCAAATCCGAGGAGTGGTACGAGCGGTTCCGGTGGTTTCACACCAGCGACGGGTTCCTGGTGATCGGCGGGCGAAACGCCGACGGGAACGAGGAGATCGTCAAGAAGTACCTCGACCGGGGCGACCGGTTCCTGCACGCGCAGGCCCACGGCGGCCCGGCGACGGTGCTGAAGGCGACCGGACCCAGCGAGTCCTACGACGACGACGTCGAGATTCCACAGACCTCGCTGGAGGAGGCCGCGCAGTTCGCGGTCTCGTACTCCTCGATCTGGACGGACGGCAAGTACGCCGGCGACGTGTACGTGGTCGACCACGACCAGGTGTCGAAGACGCCCGAGAGCGGCGAGTACCTTGAGAAGGGCGGATTTGCGATCCGCGGGGACCGCACGTACTTCGACGACGTGGCCGTCGGCGTCGCGGTCGGCATCACCTGCGAGCCGGAGACGCGGGTGATCGGCGGCCCCCCGCCGTCGGCGATCGACCCCCGCGCCGAGACCACCATCGAGGTCGAACCCGGGAAGTTCGCCCAGGGCGACGTCGCGAAGCGTTGCTACAGGGAGTTCCGCGGGCGGTTCGCCGACGAGTCGTTCGTCCGGAAAGTCGCCAGCCCCGACCTCATTCAGGAGTTCCTGCCGCCGGGAACGAGCACGATCGTAGAGTGAGATACCCGGTCGCGCTGACGCTCGAACGGTTCGCAAGCCTGACTGCGCTGGTCCGCCACTGGCTGATCGTCGCCGGCGCCGTCTGGATGGAGTACGCGGCCCGCGACACCATCTCGCGGCTCGTCGTCATCTACCTCGCCTTTCTCTGCATCCCGCTGGGCGACCCGTACCACGTGAAGTCCCCAGCGCGCCGGACGACTGCGTGATACCCACGTCCGGCAGGTGTTGCTACGTCGCCAGGCGGAGTAAGCGACGTTCCGTGACTCTGCGGGTATTTTTGTACTGTGGCGTCGTCACTGCATCGGAGAGCGATCCGGACGCCGGTTCAGGCGACCGGTACTGTTGTCGCCACCGTTGTCGCCGGTGTCGCCATCGCCACCGTTGCCGGCACCGCCGTTGCCGCCACCGCCACTGCCGACGACGACCGCACCTTTCATGCCCTGACTCCTGTGGGGGTTGCAGTAGTAGAGGAAGTTGCCCTCCTCTTCGAACGTGTGCTCGAAAGTTGTGCCCTGCTCCTCCTGGAGTTCGCTCTCGAACTCGCCCTCCTCGTGGACGACGTTGTGGGCGCCACCTTCGCCGGTCCACTCCCAGGTGACGGTCGTCCCGGAATCGACCCGGACGGCGGCGGGACTGAACGCCAGCCCGTTGCTGCCGGCGCCGACCTCGACGGTCGCTTCGTCCTCGCCGGTCATGTCCTCCAGGGAGCTGCTGTACTCGTTTGCCTCCGAGAGGTAGTCGTCGACCTCGCTGGGGACCTCTCCGGCACCGCCGTTGCCGCCGGCAGCGTCGTCGCCGGTGGCGTCGTCGTCCATCGCGCCGCCCTCGTCGTCGGTCCCAGACGTTTCATTGTCACCGTTCGCTTCGTCGGTGTCTCCGGCACAGCCGGCGAGGGCGAGCGATACCGCCCCGCCAGCGAGAGCCAGAAGCTTTCTTCGCCTCATGCGTTGGGCCCTCAGTCTTCTCTCTCAATAATTATATTCTGGGTTCGAACAGTAACGCCGTCTTACGATTTCCGGAGACGAAAGTAGCCCGTGTACGTCGGTACCATTGCTCACTCGCCGGTAAGCCGTCGTATTACCGCCTCGACGTCGGCTGGTGTGTTGACGTTGTAACACCAGCCTTCGAGCGGGACAGGTTCGAGTTGCCGCCCGGCGGCGAGCAGGAGGTCGACTGCCGCAGTGAGTTCGTACTCGCCGGTCGAACCCGGGGTGACCAGCCGGCAGGCCGGAAAGATCGCCTCGGAGAACACGTAGACGCCACGGGGGATCAGCGTCGACGGCGGCGAATCGGGCTTCTCGACGACGCCGACGACGTCGCCGTCGTCCAGTTCGAACACGGCTCCCTCGGTCGCGCGGTCGGGTGACACCTCCTCGACGAGCGTCGTGGCGTCGGCACCGGTTTCGCGGTGCCTCGCGACGACTGTCCGGAGGTTCGCGCGCACGACGTTGTCCCCGTTCAGGACGACGACGTCACCGTCGACGTGTGGTTCTGCCTGCAACAGGGCGTGGGCGAGACCGCGCCGCCGGTCCTGGGTGGCGTAGGTGAGCGGCACGCCGTCGACGGAGTCACCGTAGTGCTCGCGGATCGCGTCGCCGCGGTAGCCGACGACCACGACGATCTCCTCGACCCCGAGGGGGGACAGCGCCTCGAACACGTGCGTCAGTAGCGGTTTGCCGGCCACCTCCACGAGCCCTTTCGGTCGCTCCGCAGTCAGCGGCCGGAGGCGCGTCCCCTCGCCCGCTGCCGGAACGACCCCCTGCATCGCGGCGGTCAGGCTCTCCGGATCAGATTGCCGAGCGCGGCACGGTCCTGTGCCCCCATCGTCCGCTCGCGCTCCGCACCGGGTGGTTCGCTCATGACAAACAAACTGAGTTCGAGGACGGTAGATTATTCGGTGACGGCGAGCTGTTCTTCGGCCTCGCGCTCGCGCTCGGCCTCGCGTTCGGCCTTCTCCTCCTCTTCTTTTTTCGCTTTGATCTTTTTCATGCGGAAGATCTCCTCGCGCTCCTGCTCTTCGAGTTTCTGCTCGATGTACTCCTTGTTCTCGCGGAGTTCGGGCAGCAGCTTGAACTCCAGGGCGTTGACCCGCCGTTTCGTCTTCTCGATCTCGTCGAGCATCTTCTTCATCGCGGTCTCGACCTCGGCGGCGAGGATCACCGTTTCGAGTAGCTGTTCGTAGTCCTCTGCGGCCTCGTCGATGCGTGCGCTGGTGCCCAGCACCCCGTACCCGCGCTCCGAGAGGTTCTTCTGCACCTTCGAGGACTCGATCTGCGGGACAACCACGCCCATGATGTTGTTCGACTGGGTGGTGATCTCGGGGTGTTCCTTGAGCGCGGCGGCGGCGCCGCGGACGGCCACGTCGCCCTCCATGGCGCGGGCCATGTCGATCGACCGCTG
>PXSF01000078.1 GCA_003022845.1 Halobacteriales archaeon SW_10_66_29
CGAACAGTCCCATCGTCGTCGAGTTCGCCGCCGACCGGCAAGAAGGCGTTCATTCGTCTCTATCGTGTCCTGCCGTGTCACAGAGTCACATCCCGGTGTATATCGGTCGTGAGACGACGTCGCTTCCCGGAACGGCACGTACCGAGCGAATCGTAACCCCTTTAGCCGAACCCTTGTAATCCGGGGGTGGGTCCTGGTAGGGTAGTGGACTATCCTCTTGGCTTGCGGAGCCAGGGACCGGAGTTCAAATCTCCGCCAGGACGCTTCTCTGCAGCACAACGCGACGAGCGACAGCGAGGAGCACGTGCTGCAGGAAGCGCCACGCGGAGATTTGAGCAGACGAGTCGCAGTGCGCGCAGCGAACGAAGTGAGCGAGCACAACAGCGAGACCTCACGCGTCGACGCCCGCTTTCCTGAACAGGTACGACCAGCCGAGCAGCGCGATGAAGGCGGCAGCGAAGGAGACGGCACCGGTGGTAGCTACCTGCGAGAGCGGTTCGTCGTGCAGGACAACGCCAGTTCCGGAGACTGCCACCGCGGAGACGAGGGCGATCATCAGGTAGCCGACGACCCGGTGATCGTCCAGCCAGTCCGCTGATCGGTGTGGAGCGCCCATTGACGGATGCCAGTTTGTCCCGCAGACCATTATAATTTGCTGCAGTGCCTCGCCATCTTAAACACCATCACAACATCATCCGATCCAGTCGTCTCCAGCATACACCGACTTTTATGTGAGGGCTCGCCGTTCGGGGCGGTGTATCCCGACGATGAGAGACCGGCGATCCTGGCTCGCCTTCGAGTTCGAGCTGTTCCGGTACGACCCCGTCGAGTGGCTCGTGCTGACAGGCGACCGGCTGCTGGTGAGTCTTCTCCAGGTCGTCGTCCTGATCGGCGCGCTCGCGGCGGTGAGCCTCTCGGGGCTCGTCCCGCTCGCCGAGGAGACGCCGATCCTGTTTCTCCTGTTCGCGCTGATCGCCGCCAACTTCACGCTCATCGCCATCGTCACCTCGCTGGGGCAGTTCATCCTCAGCCAGCGCCTCGAATCGCCCGGCGAGATCAGAGCCAGACTGCGCGAGACGATCGCCTACCGGGAGGACGTCGGCGAGACCGTCGGCGATCCGGTGTTGCCCGTCAAGCCCGACGCGTTCTTTCGCGTACTGTTCGAGAGTGCCGACAGCGACCTCGCGACCCTCGAAGAGCTGATGTCGGAGGGGCGAACCCGACGGACGCGCGAGGAACTCGCAGACCTCGTGGCGGGGCTGCAGTCACACACCGACCACGTCGCCGGGCTGCTGGAGCACCCGGCGAGCGAGATGAAACACGCGCTGTTCGTCTCGCTGAACACGAACTACGAGAACCACGCCCACCGGACGTGGTACCTCCAGCGGGAGTACGCCGACGAGTTCACCGACCGGATCACCGACCAGCTCGGCCGGCTGGCCGCGACGCTCGAACACATCGTCGTCGCGAACCGGCTGTTCGAGGCGACGTTCATCGAGGCGGAGGTGTCCGAACTCGCGCGGTACCTGCTGTACGTCGGGCTCCCCGTCCAGGTCGCGGCGATGATCACGATGTTGCTGTACACCGCCCCCGGCGGAACGCCGCTGGTGTCGCCGTCCGTCGTGGCAGTGCTCGTGCCGGCCGTCCTCGTGGCGGGGTTCACGCCGTTTCTCATCCTGAGTTCCTACATCGTCCGGCTGACCGTGGTGGCCCGGCGGACTGCGGACGACTTCCCGTTCAGCTCACAGCTGCGACAGGCGGTCGCGCTGCGCGACGCGTTCACCGACGAGGAGTAGCTGCGGCGGTCCGGAACGGCTCGGCCGCGACACACATCCCGCCGCCGCGTATCGCAGCATACACTCTCCACGACCCTCGCCTGTGACTCGCAACGGCTCCCGCGAGTTTTGCCGTTACTTGTGGTTATAAATTTGTTCAGGTATATGCGTAACACACATGACCAACGAGCAACGGGACAGCCGCGGGTTCGGCACGCGCTGCGTGCACGCGGGCCAGGACGAACCGGACCCGGGGACAGGGGCGCGAGCCCCGCCGATCTACCAGACCACGTCGTACGTGTTCGAGGACGCCGAGCGCGCGGGCGATCTGTACGACCTCGCGGCCGAGGGCGACGTCTACTCGCGGTTCGACAACCCGACGGTGTCGACGCTGGAGGACCGCCTCGCCAGCCTCGAATCCGGCACTGCCGCGGTTGCGACCGGCTCCGGGATGGCCGCGCTCGACGCCGCAACCTCCATACTGGCGTCAGCCGGCGACAACGTCGTCTCCGCTTCCTCCATCTACGGCGGCACCCACTCCTACTTCTCGAACATGGCGACCCGGCGCGGCGTCGAACCGCGGTTCGTCGACACCCTCGACCCCGACACCTACGCGGACGCGATCGACGACCGCACCGCCTACGTCCACTGCGAGACGATCGGCAACCCGTCGCTGGTGGTGCCGGACCTCGAAGCCATCGCCGAGGTCGCCCACGACCACGACGCCCCGCTGTTCGTCGACAACACGTTCGCTACTCCTGCCCTCTGTCGCCCGCTCGAACACGGCGCCGACCTCGTCTGGGAGTCGACGACGAAGTGGATCCACGGCTCCGGCACGACTGTCGGCGGCATCCTCGTCGACGGCGGCTCGTTCCCCTGGACCGAGTACCCCGAGAAGTACCCGGAACTCGGCGCCGAGAGTCCTGCCTTCGAGGGCACTGTCTTCGCCGAGCAGTTCGGCGACCGTGCGTTCGCGGTCGCGGCCCGCCAGCGCGGGGTGCGGTCGCTCGGCGACGGGCAGAAGCCGTTCGACGCCTGGGCGACGCTGCAGGGGCTCGAAACCCTCCCGCTGCGGATGGAGCGCCACTGCAAGAACGCCCGCCGGGTCGCGGAGTTCCTCGCCGAGCATCCCGCGGTCGCGTGGGTGAACTACCCCGGGCTGGACTCCCACGAGACGCACGAGACCGCGCGGCGGTATCTCGGGAGCGGGGCGGATGACGACAGCGTGAGCGATCCGGGGACGGGAACCGTCGACGGCTACGGCGGCATCGTCACGTTCGGACTCGAGGGTGGCTACGGCGCCGGCGTCACCGTCTGCGAGGAGACCGACCTCGCGCAGTTCCTTGCGAACGTCGGCGACGCGAAGACGCTGGTGATCCACCCCGCGAGCACGACCCATGCCCAGCTCTCCGCCGAGGAGCAGCGCACGTCGGGCGTACCGCCGGACCTGCTTCGGCTCTCGGTCGGCATCGAGGACATCGACGACATCCTCGCCGACCTCGACCGGACGATCGACCGCGCGAGCGGCGCGGCGGGTGAGCCATGACGGGCACACAAGCAACCAGGGAGACGGTGTCGCTGGGCCGCTTCGAGTTCGAGTGCGGCGAGACGATCCCGGACCTGGAGGTGACCTACGAGACCTACGGCGAGTTCACCGGCGACAACGCTGTGCTCGCGTGTCACGCCCTGACCGGCAGCGCGAACGTGGCGGGCGGCCTGCCGGACGCGAGCGACGCTGGTGACGGGGACGACGAGGAGGACGGTGACGCCGACGTGAAGGGCGGCCCGAGGTCGACCGCCGGCCAGGCCC
>PXSF01000079.1 GCA_003022845.1 Halobacteriales archaeon SW_10_66_29
TCGAACTCCCAGGCGCCGAGGTTCCCGAGCTGTTCGGCCTCCTCGAAGAAATCGCGGATCTGTTCGAGCTCCTGCTCGGCCCGGTACCCCTCGACGGCGTTTTTGATCCGGTTGGCCAGCAGTTCGTACTGGTCGGCGCCCGGCTGTTTCTGGAGGTAGTCGGTCACGCCCGCGGAGATGGCCTCGCTCGCGATCGCTTCGCTCCCCCGGCCCGTGAACAGGATGAAGGGCACGGCGGGATCGGTCTCTCGCACCTGCTCGAGAAACTCGATGCCGTCCGTGTCGGGCATCTCGTAGTCCGAGACGACGCAGTCGAACTGCTCCTCCTGCAGTCGCTGCAACCCCTCCGCCGCGCTCGTCGCCGTCGTGATGTCGAACTCGGCGTCGGTCCGCCCGAGCAACAGTGTCGTCGTCTCCAGGAAATCCGGCTCGTCGTCGACGTGGAGCAGCCGGATCCTGCGTTCCATGCTCATACAAAGACCGACTCCCCACTATAGAGCTTGCGACAGACGTGACGATGGACTGTCAGCTTCGGTCGAAGCGGCGGTGACAGGACTGCCCGGATGGTCAGTCGCCGTCGTCCTCGCCGACGGTCCGTTTCTGGAACTCCCCGCGGGCGAGGTCGAACGGCTCCAGGTCGTCGGCGGGGTCGAACCCGAACAGTTCGCCGTAGAACCGAAGCTCCGCGGTCAGTGCGACCTTGCGGGCCTCGGCCGTCCGGAAGCTGTGGCGTTCCTCGGGGAACTCGACGTATGCGTACGGCGTCCCGTTGTCGACGAGCGCGGCGACGAGCGTCTCGGCCTGCTCGGGCGGGACGACGCGGTCCTCGCCGCCCTGCAACACGAGCAGCGGGGTCGTGATCTGCCCCGCGTGTTCGGCCGGCGAGCGGTCCTCGTACACCCCCTCGGCCTCGGGGAGCGGCCCGACGAGGCTGTCGAGGTACCGCGACTCGAACTTGTGGGTGTGTTCGGCGAGCGCCCGGAGGTCGGTGACGCCGTAGTAGCTCGTGCCGGCGTCGAAGACGCCGTGGAACGCAAGCGCACACAGCGTCGCGTAGCCGCCGGCGCTGCCGCCCCGGATCGCCAGCCTGTCGGGGTCGGCCCGGCCCTGGTCGGCGAGGTACTCCGCGGCCGCGACGCAGTCCTCGGTGTCGACGACGCCCCACTCCCCGTTCAGGCGCTCGCGGTAGGCACGCCCGTAGCCCGTCGACCCCCGGTAGTTGACGTCCACGACGCCGATGCCGCGGGTCGTGAAGTACTGGATTTCGAGGTCCGTGACCGGCAGCGTCTGGCTGGTCGGGCCGCCGTGGACCTTCACGACGAGCGGCGGCGCGTCGTCCTCCTCGCCGGCTCCGGCCCGGGCGTTCTCGCCGCTCGCAGCCTCGTAGTCGGCGTGCTGTGGCGGGTAGTACAGCGCGTGGGCCTGCTCGCCCCCGTCCTCGCCGGTGGGGAACGTGACGTGGGCCGGCTCCGAGAGCATCCCGGGGCCGACGTCAAGGGTGAACGACTGCCGGAGCACCTCCGAGGCGCCGTCCGGCGTCCACCGGATCACGCTCGGCGGCGTCGCCGGCCCTGCGGCGACCGCGACCAGCGACTCGCCGTCGCTCGCCAGCCGCGGGTAGCGGTAGGCGACGTACGGGAGCCCGACCGACTCGCGCTCCCCCGTTTCGGGGTCGAGCTCCACCAAGTCGTGGCGCGACGCCTCGCTGCGGACCGCGAGGATCGTCCCGTCGTCCATCACGGCGTAGGTCGCGAGGCCGAACACCCACTGGGGCGTGCCGTACTCCGCGTCGTCCTGGTGGATCGGCTGGGGGTCGCCCTCCGCAATCCGGTAGACGTTCCACCAGCCGGTCCGGTCGGAGACGGCGTACAGCGTCCCGTCGGGCCCCCACGAGGGCTGGAACACCGACTCCTCGGGGCCGCCCATGACGACCCGCTCGCTGGCGAGCGCCCCGTCGGACTCGACGTCGGCGACGTGCAGTTCCGTGCCGTCCCAGGGCATCCGCGGGTGGTCCCAGGTCGTCCAGGCGAGGCGCTCGCCGTCGGGAGCGATCCGCGGGAACGAGTAGAAATCGTGTCCCGACGCGACGACGGTCGGCTCGCCGCCCTCCTCGACGGAGAGAGCGACGAGTTCGTTGACCGGCTCCGCGCCCGCCCCCTCTTTCTCATCGCTCGCCCGGTCGCTCTCGACGGGGTGGCGCTCGCGGACGCAGTACAGGCGGTCGCCCGACGGGGTGAACGAGAGGTCAGCGTAGCGGTGTGCCTGCTGTTCGGGCGGCGCGGGCGTGATCGGCACCGGATCGCTCCCCTCGTCGTCGGTGCGGTAGAGGCGCTGGTCCTCGAAACGGCTGTAGACGATCGTCCCGTCCCGGACGGCGAAGTCACCGCCGCCGTACTCGTGGACGGTCGTCCGGACGTCGACGTCGTCCGGCGTTATCGCCCGATCGGTTCCGTCGTCGTCGCGGCGGACGAGTACGCCGCGGCCGTCCTCGGCGGGCCGTCGCTCCAGCCAGTACGGCGTCCCGTCGTCGACGGCGACCCCGCCGAACTCGACGGCACCCGAGGCGACCTGTCGCGCGCTGATCGGCGAGTCCCACTCGCCGTAACGCTGGCTCATACCCGCCGATTTCGACGAGGCGGGTCTTGTGCGTTTTGGTGCTGGGGCCGCGTCGTCCGCGGATCGGGCCGGTCCCCGCCGGAGCGAGTACTTGGGTCTTTGGTCACCGGTACCGGCGTTACGTTCATTGTACCCGACTACGTAGTGTACGCTACCGGATGAGGCGCGATCACTTCACTGTCGCAGCCCGCAACGTGTCGCCGGGGGACGCTCCGGAACCGACGCTGACTGTCGAGTACACCGGTCCGGAGGAGACGCTCACCAGGCAACTGACGGATACAGCCGGGGAACTGTTCGTCGCCGACGAGGTCGACGCCGTGTTTCGCCTCCACGGCGACCGAGACGACGAGGACGCGACTGGCGTCTTCAGCCTCACACACCGGATCACGGGCGGGTATCTCCTCGAAGTGAACGCCGACGCCGACGCCGTCCTCTCGCTGATCGACGCCGCGCGCGAGCGCACCGAGGACGACGCCAGCTACCGGATCCGCATCGAGCGCACCGAGGCCGAGCCGCTGATCTACGAGATGGACGCCCTGCTCGTCTACGAAAGCGAGGGCGACCTGCTCCGACAGCACAGCCTCATTCCCAGCGGCGTCGAGCTGTGACCGCCGCCGTTCTCACGTTTTGCCGTCGATCCGATCGGCCAGCAGCGGCAGGATTTCGGTGACGTCGGCGCGGAACTCGTATTCGGCACTCGCAGAGTAGCGCGTCCCGTCGAAGTTCACGATCACGAGCGTCGCGCCGGTGCGGCTCGCTGTCCCCGGCAGCGACGCGGCGGGCTCGACCGCCAGCGAGGAGCCGGCGACGAGAAAGGCGTCGGCCTCCCGGGCGAGCTTGCGCGCGTGCTGGAACGGCGCCTGCGGGAGCTCCTCGCCGAACAGCACGACGTCGGGTTTGAGCACGCCGTCACAGACCGAGCACCGCGGCGGCAGTTCGCCGTCCGCGACGCGCTCGTGGACCGGCCCGGCGTCGCGCCGCTGGCCGCAGCTGTCACAGACGACCCACGCGGCGTTGCCGTGGAGTTCGACCACCGTCTCCGAGCCGGCCGCCCTGTGCAGGCCGTCGATGTTCTGCGTGATGACGGCGTCCAGCACTCCGATGCCTTCGAGGGTAGCGAGCGCCTCGTGGGCCGCGTTGGGTTCGACGTCGTCGCCGTACACCGCCTCGTGGAGGTCGGTCCGGCGGTCCCAGAACCCCTCCGGGTCGGCCCGGAACCGGTCGTAGCGGAACTCCTCGGGGTCGAACTGGTCCCAGATGCCGCCCTCGCTGCGGAAGTCGGGGATGCCCGAGGCGGTGCTCACGCCGGCCCCGGTCAGCGCCACCGCCGTCTCGGCGTCCGCCAGTTCCCGTGCGGCAGCCTCGACGGCCGCCGTGTCCGCGTCGGTCATGCTCGATTGTGGGGTGGCGAGCCCGATAAGCGTCCCGGGCGAGTCCCGTTCGGCGTGGCTGGCATGTGGCAATACCAACCCTTACCCTGACAGCGCCCCAACAGGTGGTCGATGACCACGCAGGACCTCGACACGGAGGAGGTCGCCGACATCTACGACGAACTGCTGGCGACCTACAGGGTGGAGTGGGCCTACCGCGGCCACCGGAGCCTCCACCTCGCGTACTACGACGACGACCACGACGACCCCGCCGAGGCATCGATGAACACGATGCGGGTGCTCTCGGAGGCCGCCGACGTCGACGGGACCGACCGCGTGCTGAACATCGGCTGTGGCGCCGGCGAGGACTCGATCTGGAACGCGCGGGCCCACGACGCCACCGTGATCGGCGTCAACATCAGCGAGACGCAGCTCGACCTCGCCCGCGAGAACGCCCGCGAGCACGGCGTCGCCGATCGCACGGAGTTCCGCTACGACGACTTCCAGACGCTGGAAACTGTCGCCGACGGCTCGGTCGACCTCGTCTGGGGGCTGGAGGCGCTCGCACACTCGCCCGACAAACCGCAGGCACTCGCCGCCGCCCGCCGGGTTCTCGACGACGGCGGCCGTGTCGCGTTCACTGACCTGTTCGTTCGCGCAGGAGCGACCCCCTCGACGGCCGACCGCGAGCAGATCGGGACCATCGAGGAGGGGCTCGGGCTCCGCCTGGGCGCCATCGACGGGTTCGAGGCGGCGCTCGCCGACGCGGGCTTCGAGAACGTCGAGGTCCGCGATCTCACGGACGGCATCCGGCCCGGCCTCGAAGACCGCAAGCAGTTCGCCAGCGTCGCCCACCCCGTCGGGCGTCTGCTCGGCGCGGTCGGCATCGCCTCGGAGGCACAGCTCGACGGGCTCGAAGCCTCCGCCCGGGTTCACGACCTCGTCGAGGACGGCGTGCTCGGCTACTACCTGATCACTGCCGACCGCAGCACCTCCGACGGTGACGGCGGTGACAGCGTCGACGACCCCGCGTCGTAGCGTGCTATACACCCGGACGTGACTCTGTGACACGCCAGGGCACGATATTCACGAGTATCGACCCTGACAGTCCCGATCTGTGTCGAGATATCGTAGACAAATCACGTCCGGGTGTATATTGGAACCTCACAGTTCTTCGAGCGTTTCGTTCGATCGCGTTTCTGCTGACTTCAAACAGCATCCTCCCCGCCTCAAAAACTCAGTCCCAGTAGTCGGGCTCGTTGCCGGGTTTCCACTTGATCGAGCAGCCGCGGGAGGGGCGGAACTCCTCGGTCACGTCGCCGTCTCCCAGCAGGTCCTCGATGTGGCCTTTCATCTCGCGCTCGGTCACCTCGTCGTCGGGGTCGAGGCCGTCGTCCAGCCGGCCGTGGTAGGCCAGGCGGAACGTGCCGCGGTCATTTTCGAACAGGAACGGGTCGGGCGTGCACTTCGCGCCGTAGGCCGCCGCGGCGTCCTGTGACTCGTCGCGGAGGTAGGCGTCCCACTGGATCGTCCCCTCCTCGACGCGCTCGACCATCGTCTCGAAGTCGTCCTCGGGGTACTCCTCGGCGTCGTTGGGGTTGATGCCGACGACTGGCACGTCGTCGAACGCTGCGGCGAGGCGGTTCATCTCCTCGAACTTCGCCTTCGCGTACGGGCAGTGGTTGCAGGTGAAGACGACCAGCAGTCCGTCGGCGTCCGCGAAGTCGTCGAGGGTGTACGTCTCGCCGTCGACGCCGTCGAGTTCGAAGGCCGGTGCCTCGTCGCCACGCTCGAGTACCTCCTCGGATTCGAGTTCGACCATGTGTGGCTGTTCGTCTGGTCGGACTTTACGGGTTCGGGCGCCGGCAAAACCGTCTAGGAGAAGGTGTTGTTGCTGATTGTCCTGTTCTCGTGAGTGGATTCGACGCGAACGTCTCGCCAAATCCGGTGGCGGCGCGGTAGAGGTCGCTGTCGGCGTCGACGATGGCCCAGCCTGAATCGGCCGTCTCGTCCGTCATCGCCCGGACGTTGGCACGGACGTCGTCCATCTCCGCGGCGAGGACGAAAATAAGTGGCGTGGGTTGCGGCCAGAACCGTTGCCAGTAGCAAGCCTTTTGTCCGCGCTCCGACCGTCTACAGGCATGAGTAGCCGCGACGCGGTGCTCGGGGTTCTCCGCGAGAACGCCCGGGCGAGCAGCGAGGACATCGCCCGCCAGACTGACAGCGACCCGGAGACGGTCGAGGCGATCATCGACGAGCTCGAAGCAGCGGGGGTCGTCCGCGGGTACCAGGCCGTGATCGACCGCGATCAGCTCGAGAGCCAGCCCGTCCGGGCGACGGTGGAACTGAACGTCACGCTCGACCGCGAAACCGGGTACGACGACATCGCAGAGCGCATCGCCCGCTTCCCGCAGGTCAAGTCGCTGTACCTCGTCAGCGGCGACTTCGACTTCATGATGGAAGTCGAGGACGAGTCGATGCGGGACGTCTCTGCGTTCATCAGCGACAAGGTCGCGCCGGTGCCGGAGATCACCCAGACGGTCACCCACTACGTGATGGACTCCTACAAGGAGCAGGGGATCGAGATGGGCGACGGCGACGAGGACGACCGGCTCTCCGTCTCGCCATGAAGCCCGCAGACCGCGTCGACGCGGTGCCGCCGTCGGGCATCCGCCGGTTTTTCGAACTCGCCGCGGAGATGGACGACGTCATCTCGCTGGGCGTCGGCGAACCAGATTTCGCCGCGCCGTGGGCCGCCAGGGACGCCGCCATCACGTCGCTGGAGCGGGGCCGGACCTCCTACACGATGAACCGGGGGCGCAGCGACCTCCGGGCGGCCATCGCCGAGCGGATGGCCGACCGCTACGACCTCGAGTACGACCCCGAGACCGAACTGCTCGTGACCGCCGGCGCCAGCGAGGGGATCGACCTCGCGTTCCGGGCGCTGGTCGACCCCGGCGACACGGTCGCGGTCGTCCAGCCGTCGTACGTCTCCTACGTCCCGGGCGTCCTGTTCGCCGGCGGCGAGGTGCTGCCGGTGCCGACGCGCGAGGAGGAGGCGTTCAAACTCACCTCCGAGCGGCTCGCCGAGGCCGGAGCCGGGGATGCCGACGTCCTCGTGTTCTGCTACCCCAACAACCCGACCGGGGCGACGATGACCGGCGACGAACTGCAGGAGGTCGCCGCGTTCGCCCGCGAGCACGATCTGACGGTGCTGTCGGACGAGATCTACGCGGCGCTGTCCTACGAGCACGAGCACACCTCCATCGCCACGCTCCCGGGCATGCGCGAGCGCACGGTCGTCTTCAACGGGTTTTCGAAGGCCTACGCCATGACCGGGCTCCGCCTCGGGTACGCCCTGGCGCCGCCGGAGGCGATCACGGCGATGAACCGCATCCACCAGTACACGATGCTCTCGGCGCCGACGACCGCCCAGCACGCGGGGCTTGAGGCGCTTTCCTCCTGTGACGGCGCCGTCGCGGAGATGCGCGACCAGTACGACCGCCGGCGCAACCTCGTGCTCTCGCGGTTCGAGGAGATGGGGCTGGACTGCTTCCGGGCCAGCGGCGCGTTCTACGCGTTCCCCTCCTGTCCCTGGGACGACGCTGGCGAGTTCGCCGAGGCGCTGCTGGAGGAGACCGGCGTCGCCGTCGTCCCCGGTACCGCGTTCGGCGACGCGGGCGAGGGTCACCTCCGGGTCTCCTATGCGACGGGCATCGACGATCTGACCGAGGCGCTCGACCGTGTCGAGCGGTTCCTCGCCTAAATCCACCGACTGTCGGTGGATCTTCCAGTGAATCAGTGCCACCTGCTCCTTTTTCGGCCCTGGTATGGGCAGCTTTCCGGGATGGATGTCCGGTAACCTTTCGTTACCAGATCTAGCGCAAAGCTTTTTCATCCCTTACCAGTAGAACAACAGTAATGGCAATCGATGATACAGGGGGGGCCGAGGACGAGTCGGACTCGGGGGCCGTAGTCGGCTTCGATGAGTCGGTCAGGGTTGGTGAGTACTCCTGGAGTGATTTCCAGCGAGAAGAACACGACAGCGGCCGGTTCGACAGGAGCGAGTATCTCGGGTTCGACCCGCGGGACGCACCGGCACGGTTCAGGACGGCAGCGAGCAACGCAAAGCGGGTCGACGAGCTCGTAGACAGCTACGTCGACCCCGAAGAGGCGGGCGCACGCAAGGACATCTATACGTGGGAGCAGTTCCGGCAGGAGGAAGCCGGGCGGGGCTCGTTGAACGAACGCGAGTACCTGGGGTTCGATCCGGACGAGACGGAGTCACGGTTGCACGAGGCCGAGTCGCAGGCCTCACAGCTCGCGGATCTGGTCGACGAACGCACCGTCGACATCAGCGAGGAGGTCGACGAGGACGAGTTTTTCAGCACGCGCGACGGGAACACGACCGTCGTCAACCGGTACCACCTCGAGAAGGCGGTGCCGATGGAGAAAAAGACCCACTTCGTCGAGCAGAACCGCTACTGGGTGAACAAACCGTACTCCTGCATCATTCTTTTCAAATCCCAGAAGGAAAACGAGGTCAAGTACTACGTCATCGAACCGTACCTCACCGAGATCGAGGAGGATCTCAAGGAGTTCCTTTCGAAGAAGCTCAAGGCGGCGATCAAGTACTCCGAGGACGACGTGATCGTCCAGGGCAGCGAGGCCGACAGGGCGGACGTGATCCAGCGGGAGGCCGAGCGCCTGCTCTCGCGGTACGACCTCTACAGCGGGCGGACGCCCGGCACCAGCACGGCGGAGTCGGGCGGCGGCCTGCTGGGCTCGGTAAAGGGGCTGTTCAGCGGCGGCGAGTCGGCGTCGGGCGAGGGCGGGGGCCGACCCCAGCTCGACGGGATCGAGACCCGGCCCGAGCCGGCAGTCATCGAGGAGGACTCGGGGACGCTCAACGAGTACCAGGTCGAGAAGCTGCTGTACGTCCTCAAGCGCAACTTCATCGGCTACGCGCGCATCGATCCGATCAAACACGACATCAACGTCGAGGACATCTCCTGTGACGGGTACAACAGCCGGGTGTTCGTCTACCACACCGACTACGAGCAGATCATCACCAACATCGAGCACGGCCACGAGGAACTCGACGATTTCGTCGTGAAGCTCGCCCAGCGGTCAGGGAAAGGCATCTCGAAGCGGCAGCCACAGGTCGACGCGACGCTGCCGGACGGCTCTCGCGCACAGCTCACGCTCGGCGCCGAGGTGTCCGATCACGGGACCAACTACACGATCCGGCAGTTCAAGGACGTGCCGTTCACGCCCGTCGACCTGGTGAACTGGAACACGTTCAACCTCGACGAGATGGCGTTCCTCTGGCTCTGCATCGAGAACGAGAAGTCGCTGATCTTCGCCGGCGGTACCGCCTCGGGGAAGACGACGAGCCTGAACGCCGTCTCGCTTTTCATCCCCTCGAACGCGAAGATCGTCTCCATCGAGGACACCCGCGAGGTCGAACTCCCCCAGCGCAACTGGGTCGCGTCGGTCACCCGCCCGTCGTTCGGCGAGGACGACACCGGCGACGTCGACGAGTTCGACCTGCTGGAAGCGGCACTGCGCCAGCGGCCCGACTACATCGTGATGGGCGAGGTCCGCGGGGAGGAGGGTCGCGACCTGTTCCAGGTGATGTCGACGGGGCACGTGACCTACTCGACGTTCCACGCCGACTCCGTCGGCGAGGTGATCAAGCGGTTCACGACCGAGCCGATCAACGTCTCGAAGACGCTGTTTACGGCGCTGGATCTGGTGTCGATCCAGACCCAGACCCGGGTCGACGGCCGGAAGGTGCGCCGCAACAAGAACCTCACCGAGATCAACGAGTACTCGCCCGAAAACGACGAGATCAACGTCAGGGACGTCTACGAGTGGCGCGCGGAGACGGACGACTACATCCAGATGGGCTCTTCGAGCACGCTCGAGGAGATCAAGTTCGACCGCGGGTGGAAACAGGAGCGCCTCGACGAGGAGCTGTTCAAGCGCAAGATCGTGCTCGCGTACCTCATCAAGAACGGCCTCAACACGTACACGGAGGTCGCGGCGTCGGTCCAGGCGTTCATCAACGATCCGGACACGATCCTGGCGATCATCGCCCAGGATCACCTCGCGACGTCGCTGGAGGACCTCCGGGAGATGGAGTCGGTCCAGATCGAGGTCGACTCCGAGAAGGAGAAGCTCGTGCCGCGGCCGGAGCCGCCGGAGTGGCTGCTCGAGGAATCCGAGGAGATCCTCTCGCAGGCGGAGCCGCTGCTGGAGAAGTACCGGAAGATGGACACGGCGAACCTCATCTCGGCGCTGGACGACACCGAGGAGTCACAGGAGCTGGACACCGACGAGGAGACGATCGACTTCGGCCAGTTCGTTCCGAAGGCCGGGACGGAGGCTGAAGAGGAATGAGCCTCGACACCAGGGATCAACAACAACAGCAGCTCGGCGGCGAGGACTCGCTCGGCGGGAAGTTCTACCCGCTGTACCAGTGGCTGTTCGACGAGGACAGCGAGTTCGTCAAGAGCGTCGAGAAGAAGCTGGCTCAGGCGCGGATGGCCGACAACGTCGAGATGTTCCTCTCGCGGTCGCTCGCGGTTGGGCTGATCGCCGGCCTGGGGCTCTGGCTGCTGGGATCGATCGCCGGGTACCTGTTCCTGCAGTTCATCGGGTGGTCGCCGATCGTGCCGCTGCCGGAGTCGATCAGCCCGATCGCCAGGGCGATCCGCGAGCCGCTGATCGTCCTCGTTTCGGGGCTGTTGCTGGGCTCGCTCGGGTTCGCGGTCGGCTTCGGCTCGATCGTCTCGATCCCGTATTTCAGAGCGAACGGGCGCAAGCGCGAGATCAACGTCCTGCTGGCAGATTCGGTGGCGTTCATGTACGCTCTGGCAGTCGGCGGGATGAACCAGCTCGAAATCCTGCGGGCGATGGCCAAAGCCGACGACACGTACGGCGAGGTGTCAAAGGAGTTTCAGTCGATCGTCCTCGAAACCGAGTACTTCGACACCGACTACCGGACGGCGGTCCGCAACCAGGCGCTGGAGTCACCCAGCGACGAGCTCTCGCAGTTCCTGACGGACATGCTGTCGATCCTGAACTCGGGGGGGAACCTCACCGACTTCCTCGAGGACCAGAAGGACAAGCAGATGCGGACTGCCAAACAGGAACAGAAGAAGCTGCTGGACACGATGGAGCTGTTCGGCGAGATGTACATGACGCTGTCGCTGTTCCCGCTGCTTTTGATCATCATCCTGGTGATCATGAGCATGATGGGTAGCGGCGACCAGACGATGCTTCTGTACGGCACCGTCTACGGCCTGATCCCGCTGATCGGTATGGGTTTTCTGGTGCTCACCTCCACAGTAACCCAGGACGAGATCGGTGACGGTTACCTGCGCCCGGACGCGGGCGAGGACTTCACCGTCGAGGAAGGCATCGCGGTGTTCAACCCCGGGCTCGTCGAGGAGTACACCGGCGACAAAAAGGTGTTCGATCACATCAAGCGACAGGAGGGCACCTACGAGCTGATGCAGATCCTCAAGGCGCCGCACCTGTTTTTCCGCAACCACCCGAAGATGGTGTTGGTCGTGACGTTCCCGCTGACGCTGCTCGTGCTCGTCGGGACCGTCGTGGCCGGGAGCGCGCCGCTGTCGTGGGATGCAATGAAAGCCCAGCCCGTCTGGGGAACGTTCATCTGGGTGTACGTGCCGCTGTATCTCAACCTCCTCCCGCTGTCGATCTTCTACGAGTGGAACGTGCGGTCGCGGCGCGCCATCCTCGGCGGGCTCTCGGAGAACCTCCGGAAGCTCGCGAGCGCGAACGACACCGGGATGACGCTGCTGGAGTCGCTGAAGATCGTCTCGGAGACGTCCTCGGGCAAGCTCGCGGAGGAGTTCGAGACGATGCACTCGAAGGTCAACTACGGGACGAGCCTGAAAGACGCCCTGCGGGAGTTCAACAACACGTACCACATCCCGCGGCTGGCCCGGACGGTCAGGCTGATCAGCGAGGCCCAGGAGGCGTCGAGTCAGATCCAGGACGTGCTCTCGACGGCCGCCAAATCCTCGGAGAACCAGGACGACATCGACCGCGAGCGGAGGACGCGGACCCGGATGCAGATGGTGATCATCATCATGACGTACCTGACGCTTTTGGCCGTGATGGCGCTTTTGAAGATCCAGTTCCTGGACACGATGGCGGGGCTCGCCGAGACCAGCGGCCAGGCCGCCCAGGAGACCGAGGAGTTCTCCCAGGCGATCGATCCGGACCTGCTGTCGATGCTGTTCTTCCACGCAGTGACGCTGCAGGCGCTCATCTCGTCGTTCATCGCCGGCTACATCCGCAACGTCGAGATCATCTCCGGCGTCAAGTACGCCGTCGCGCTGGCGACGGTGGCGCTGGTCGCGTGGACGGCCGTCGAGCAGATCTCCTCGGGTGGGACCGAGGGGGGCGAGGCGCTGCTGTTGCTCGTCGGGTCGGCGGGCTGGTCGCTGTGGGGGCAGGGCCGGCCGTCGATTCGCCCCGGCTGCAACGGGAGTGCTGATACTGGTGGCTGTAATTCTTTTACTCGCCAGTCTTTGCTCTCTGCGGAGACAGACCCGTTCTGCCTGGATTCTCAATTCGAGTTTTCACGTACGTACAGCCACCAGTATGACAACAAACCGGAACGAACTTGTGGGGCGGGGCGAGTTGCCGATAGTACGAACGACGACGGGGTACAGGGGACCAACTGCCAGACCGGTCGCTGTAGACAGCACGACTAACAGCCACTATGACAGAGAGGGGACAGACGATCCACGATTACCTGCTCGGTGTCGTGCTCGTGTTGCTCACCACCGCGGGCGTGTTCGCGTTCTTTCCGAACGTGTTCGTCCCGTTCCAGGACCCGGTCGATAGCGAGAACCGTCAGATGGCGAGTGAACTCGCCGCCGAGGTCGTCGAGGTCAACAGCACGACTCAGGGCGAACGGACGGTCAACCTGACGGCGCTGAAGCGGACGCTGGAGGATCCGGACGCACTCGGCGTGCTGGTCAACCGCTCCGGGATACCGGAGTGGAAGCAAGTCAACGTGACAGTTCAGTCCGACGACGGGGTAGAGTTTGCGGGTGAGTCGAGCGATACCGGGTCGGTCTTCCGGGAGGACAGTTCGGATCCGCCGGCGACGATGGTCAGGACAGTTCAGGCACAGGACTCGAGCCACCCCTGCGCCGAGAGCTGTCAGGTCGTCGTCCGCGTATGGGAGAGCTGACAATGGGATCAGCAGACGACCGCGGCCAGGCCTACACGATCGAAGGCGTCATCGGCGCGATCGTCATTGCGAGTGCGCTCGTGCTTGGCCTCCAGGCAGTCGACATCGCGCCCTGGACAAACGACTCGACCGACCGGGAGACCGAGGCGCTCCGGGTCCAGGCACAGGACGTGCTCGCTGCCGCCGAGGATCGGGACGCCCTCCGGACTGCCGCGACCTGTATCGCGGGTGATGGCGACGGGACCCCGCATCCGGCCGTGGCCGCCGGCGACGTCGGAAGTGACAACGATAGAGCGTTGTTGGGTATCCTCCTCAATCGGACGCTCGATGCCAACGACAACCGATACACCGTGTACATCGACTTCCCCGAGGCGAACGGTACGATCAACACGACCCCTATCACTCCCGAGCGGACTGCGACCCGTCCCTCGGTCACTGTCACCCGGCAGATTCCCCTGTTCGACAGTGACCCGGTGCTGGCGTTCGACGAGGACGCGGGCGAGTGTGTCCCCGCGGAGGACTCCGGTAGCTTGGCCAATGAAAGCGTGTACGTCGCCAACCAGGATGACACGTCGGACCTCTATGCTGTCGTCCGGATTCGGGTGGTAGCATGGTGAACGGCGACGATCGCGGACAGCTCCTGTTGCTCGCGGCGCTGATCGTGGCCGCGACGATCCTCGGCTCGATCGCGTTGCTAAACTCGATCCACGAGTCGCCGGAGATCGCGACCCAGCAGGACAGTAGGAGCCTCCAGGAAACCGAGTGGGTCACTGACCAGACCGGGACGAACCTCGAACGGCTGTTCCGGTACGTGACTTCGGTCGAGGATGCTGACATCCCGCTGCCGTATGCGGAGAAGCCGGCATTCGAGGACGCTGTCAAGGATTACGACGAGCAGTTCCTGAACCTGTCGACCGTGAGCAGT
>PXSF01000080.1:0-10271 GCA_003022845.1 Halobacteriales archaeon SW_10_66_29
CGACGACTGCCGGATCCCCGAGGACCACCTGATCGGCGTCGAGGGCGCCGGCTTCTACATGCTCGCGGAGTTTTTCAACCACGGCCGCGTCGTCGTCTCGGGCCACGGGCTGGGGCTGGCCGCCGCCGCCATCGAGGAGGCCTCGGAGTTCGTCCACGACCGCGAAGCGTTCGGCCGTTCGGTCAACGAGTTCCAGGCCGTCCAGCACGACCTCGCGGAGATGCGCATGGAGTTCGAGTCCGCGCGGGCGCTCGCCTGGCGGGCCGCCGAGAAGGTCGCCAACGGCGATCAGCCCGGCTACTGGGCCGCACTTTCGAAAGCCACCGCGACCGAAGCGGCCGTCGACTGTGCCGAACGCGGGATGCAGCTCCACGGCGGCCGCTCCGTGCTCACGAACCGCCGCATCGCCCGCGTCTACCGCGATGTTCGCGTCCCCGTCATCTACGAGGGGACCAACCCCGTCCAGCGCAACCTGATCTACCGACAAGCGCCCCGGTAATCGGCGCGTGAGCGGCCGCGCTGTGGCGAACCAACACCGGGGGCCCGGATCGACTGCCACGCGGTCGCCCTCGACGGAATCTTTCGTGATTAACCATGTGGATTGTTAGAGTGTGACAAGTCTTTAGTCACGAGACGTACTGGTATCGGATATGGCACTCAGACAGGCACGGAGGGATCACCGATGACAGACCGGACGTTGATGTGGCGAATCTCGGGCGGATCGGGAGACGGCATTGACTCGACGAGCTGCGGTCGGGGCTGAACGTGTTCACGCACCGTCACTATCCCTCGCGGATCAGGGGCGGCCACACGTACGTGGAGGTACGGGCGGACGACGAGCCCGTGCGGTCGCGGGGCGACGGGTTCAACTTCCTGCTGGCGCTGGGTGACAGCTTCGCGCGCAACCCCGACGACGAGGCGTACTACGGGAAAGAGGAGCTGAAACCCCTGTACGAGCACTTCGACGACCTCAACGAGGGCGGCGTCATCGTCTACGACGAGGGGCTGCTCGACGAGGCCGACGTCACCGAGACCGACCTCCAGGCGGAGGCCGACGAGAACGGCTGGCACGTCTACCCGATGGACCTGCGCGGGATCGCCCGCGAGCACGGCCGCGAGGTGATGCGCAACACGGCCGGCGTCGGCGCGACGGCGGCGGTGCTGGACATCGACACGGGCTACTTCGAGGAGCTCATCCGGGACGCGATGAGCGAGGAGGTCGCCGAGGCCAACGTCGAGACCCTGGAGGCGGGCTACGAGGCTGCCCGGGAGTTCGAGTTTACCCACGACCTCCGGGCGCCGGAGGGGAGCCACGACACCGAGCAGGCGCTGATGGGCGGCAGCGCGGCGATCGCCTACGGCGCGCTGGACGCCGGCTGCCGGTTCATCTCGGGCTACCCGATGACGCCCTGGACCGACGCGTTCACGATCATGTCCCAGAACCTGCCGCAGTTCGGCGGCATCTCCGAGCAGGTCGAGGACGAGATCGCCGCCGCGTCGCTGGCGATCGGCGCCTCCCACGCCGGCGTCAAGGCGATGTCGGGCTCCTCGGGCGGCGGGTTCGCGCTGATGTCCGAGCCGCTTGGGCTCGCGGAGATGACCGAGACGCCGGTCGTCCTGCTGGAAGCGATGCGGGCCGGCCCCTCGACCGGGATGCCGACCAAACCCGAGCAGGCCGACCTCGAACACGTCCTGTACACGAGCCAGGGCGACTCCTGCCGGGTCGTGTTCGCGCCGGCCAACGTCCGGGAAGCGTACGAACAGACCAGGAAAGCGTTCGAACTCGCCTACGACTACCACCTGCCGGCGATCGTCCTCTACGACCAGAAGCTGGGCGGCGAGATGCGGTCGGTGCCCGCCGAGTTCTTCGACCGCGAGCCCGATCCCGACCCCGGCGCGGTGCTCACCGAGGACGAGATCGCGGAGGCGGCCCACGACAACTCGGGCAAGTTCAAGCGCTACGCCTTCGAGGGGGGTGAGAACGGCGTCAACCCGCGCTCGATCCCCGGCCAGGAGGGCGGCCGGTTCCTCGCGACCGGCAACGAGTCACAGGAGGTCGGCCACATCACCGAGGATCCCGACCACCGCACGATGCAGATGAACCGGCGGATGGCGAAGCTCGATCACATCCGCGAGGAGCTCGACGACCGCGAGCGTTCCCACCAGACGTACCACGGGCCGGCGGACGCCGAGCACGGCATCCTCGTGTGGGGCAGGCGTCGGCGCAGTTCCGCGGGCTCGTCCAGAAGGAGCTGGGCCGCTTTGGCCCCCGGATGACGAGCCTCCTGAAGTACGACGGCGAGTCGTTCGAACCGGGCGAGATCGTCGAGGGGTTCGAATCGAGCATCGAACAGAACCAGCCACCCACCGGGAACATGCGGATCGTCCCGGCATCGGGTGATTGACACGAGGTGACACGACATGACAGCATTCTCAGCGATCCACGACGAACGCGAATCGGACAAGGACGACTTCACGCCCGGCGTCGAACCGCAGCCGACCTGGTGTCCGGGCTGTGGCGACTTCGCCGTGCTGAAGGCGCTGAAGGGCGCGATGCCCGAGCTCGGGCGCTCGCCCGAGGAAGTACTTCTGGTGACGGGCATCGGCTGCTCGGGCAAACTGTCGAGCTACTTCGAGAGCTACGGCTACCACGCGATCCACGGGCGCGCGCTGCCAGTCGCCCGCGCGTCGAAGCTCGCCAACCCCGGGCTCGAAGTCGTGGCCGCCGGCGGCGACGGCGACGGCTACGGCATCGGCGGCAACCACTTCATGCACACGGCCCGGGAGAACCACGACATGACCTACATCGTGTTCAACAACGAGATCTTCGGGCTGACGAAGGGCCAGACCTCGCCGACGAGCCCGAAGGGCCACAAATCGAAGACCCAGCCCTCGGGCAGCGCGAAGGACCCGGTGCGGCCGCTGACGCTCTCGCTGGCCTCCGGGGCGTCGTACGTCGCGCGGACGGCGGCGACGAACCCCCGACAGGCCCAGCAGATCCTCGCCGAAGCGATCGAGCACGACGGCTTCGCCCACATCGACTTCCTCACGCAGTGTCCGACCTGGAACAAGGACGCCAAGGAGTACGTCCCCTACACGGACATCCAGCAGTCCGACGAGTTCGAGTTCGACGTCGAGGACCGCCGCGAGGCCGCAGACATGATGTACGAGGCCGAGACGAAGCTCTACGAGGGTGAGGTGCTGACGGGCCGGTTCTACGTCGATTCCGATCGGCCGTCCTACGGCGAGGAGAAGCGCGCGACCGGCGAGATGCCCGAGGAGCCGCTGGCCGAGCGGCGAGCCGGGCGGACCCCTCGTCTCGGCCGTCGAGGCCGACCGTGTGCGGCGGCTGTCGGCCGCGGCGAGGTTCCTTTTTCGATTCGGAAGATATTTTTTCCCATAGGGCAAAGGAGATGCGTATGAGCGTCGAATCTACCGAGAAGCGTATTCTCTCTGTACTCGAGGAGGACGCACAGGCCTCCTACGCCGAGATCGCAGAGCGGGCCGAGGTCTCCAAACCGACGGTCCGGAAGTACATCGAGAAGCTGGAAGAGGAGGGCGTGATCGTCGGCTACTCGGCGGACGTCGACCCCAAGAAGCTGTCGGGGCAGTCGATCGCGATCGTCGGCGTCGACGTCGAGAGCGAGCGCTACGTCGAGGTGACCCGCAAACTGAAAGACCTGGACGCCATCGAGTCGCTGTACACCTCCAGCGGCGACCACACGCTGATGGCCGAGGTCCGGGCCGCCGACGGCGACGCGCTAGGCGACGTCATCAACGAGGAGATCGTCGACCTCGACGGCGTCAGCGCCGCCCACCCGTCCTTCCTGCAGGAGCGGCTGAAGTAAACTACCCCGGCCTACTCGCTCGCGTTGCTCGCTCGTTGAGGCCGGGGCCTCCCGGGTGACGGAAAGCACGAGTTTTTAGGAGCCCTGTCCCCCAGTGGCGGTATGGTCGACCGGCTGGTTCTGGGCAGCGGGCCGCTCGTGAGTTCCGTCGCCGGATCGCTTCAGGAGCAGTCGGGCACGGTACAGGTCGTCACCGCCGACGAGAAACGGGCCGAATCGCTCCGCGAGACCGGCGTGTCGGTGTTCACGATGGATCCGACCGATCCCGCGACGCTGGAGCGGTTCAACGACGTCGACGTCGTCGCCGCGCTCGACACGGCGGGCGAGCACAACCTCGCGGCAGTTCGCGCTGCACAGCGCGTGTTCCCCGACGTGTACCTGCTGGCGTACGCCGGCACCGACAGCGCCGTCGACGACGCGGCGTTCTCGGCGATCGTCGACAGGGTGATCGATCCGGGTCGGGTGACCGCACAGTTCGTGATGGAGCGGGCGGGCGACGCCGGGCGGCAGATGCGACAGCTCTGGCGGATCCTCCGCGAACTCGACTCGCTGGCGGTGGTCACCCACGACAACCCCGACCCCGACGCCATCGCCAGCGGGGTCGCCCTCGCGACGCTGGCCGACGCCGCCGGCTGCGACGCCGAGGTCTGTTACTTCGGCAGCATCAACCACCAGGAGAACCGCGCGTTCGTCAACGTGTTGAACCTCGAGTTGCGCAACCTCATCGAGTCCAGCGAGGTCGAGAGCTTCGACGGGCTGGCGCTGGTCGATCACTCGCGGCCAGGGGTCAACGACCAGCTCCCCGAGGAGATGCCGGTCGACATCGTGATCGACCACCACCCGCCGCGGACGCCAGTCGACGCCCGATTCGTCGATCTCCGCAGCGACGTCGGCGCGACGAGCACGCTGCTGGTGGACTACCTCGACCAGTTCGGGCTTGACGTCTCCGACGACGTGGCGACGGCGCTGCTGTTCGGCATCCACGTCGACACCCAGGCGTTCTCCCGGGAGGTCTCACAGCGGGACTTCCTGGCGGCGGCGACGCTGACGCCGCAGGCCGACCTCGCCACGCTGGAGCGCATCGAGTCCCCGAGCATCAGCCCGTCGACGTTCGAGACGATCGCCGCCGCGATCCGCAACCGGCGCATCGAGGGGGAGATCCTGCTCAGCTCCGTCGGCCGGCTCGCCGACCGCGACGCGCTCGCGCAGGCGGCCGACCGCCTGCTGATGCTCGAGAACGTGACGACGAGCGTCGTCTACGGCTTCGCCGACGGGACGATCTACGTCTCCGCCCGGGCCCGCAGTACGGAGATCGACCTGGGGGAGACGCTGCGGGACGCGTTCGGACAGATCGGCAGCGCCGGCGGCCACGTCGACATGGCCGGCGCACAGATCACGATGGGCGTCCTCGAGGCGACCGACGAGCGCGAGGAGTCGCTGGAACAAATCGTCGAGTCGGTCGTCGCTGACCGGTTCCTCGAAGCCGCCGACACCTACCTCACCGAAGGGCCCGCCCGCGTGTACACGCCCGAAACCGCCGAGGAGTACCTCGAACCCGGCGCCGACATCGACCGGCGCGAGCCCCCGGCCGAGGAGGGGGAGGGCGTCGGCCCGGGGCGAGCGCTGTCCGACGACGGCGACGGGCCGCCCCCGACCGCCGGGAGCGAGCACAGAACGGCGCCCGACGACGGAACGGGGGCGGAGCGGAGCGACGACAGGACGGCGGCGGAGCGGAGTGACGACAGGACGGCGGAACGGAGCGACGACGGGATGGGGGCAGAGCGGAGCGACGGCGAGACGGAATAGAGGGACGACGACGAGATCGAGGGGAACGCAACGGCGGGTCCGGGCCACCGTAGACGGGAAGTTTTTCCGGCTTCCAGTCGTCAGGGAGGACAATGGCGGACGAGGGGAAGCCGACAGTCCAGGACTACATGACGCGTGACGTGGTGACGGTATCGCCGGACGACACCGTGCACGACGTCGCAGAGTGGATCGCCGAGAGTGACGAGCACAGCGGATTCCCGGTCTGCGAGGGCCGGCACGTCGAGGGGTTCGTCTCGGCGCGGGACCTGCTGCTGTGCGGGGACGAGGAGCCGATCTTCCGGGTGATGTCGACGGACCTGCTGGTCGCCCACCCGGAGATGAAGCTCGACGACGCGGCGCGGGTGATCCTCCGGTCGGGGATCCAGCGGCTCCCGGTGGTCGACGACGCCGGCAACCTGGTCGGGATCATCTCCAACGCCGACGTGGTCCGGAGCCAGATCGAGCGCGCGACGCCCGGCAAGGTCGACAAGCTGTTGCGGACGCTTGAGAGTATCCACGGGATCGACGCAACCGAGGAACGCCGCGAGGTCACGCTCGCGGCGCTGACCCCGACCCAGGGGAAGGTGTACGCCGACGAACTCGAGGGCCGG
Organism: Halobacteriales archaeon SW_10_66_29; assembly: GCA_003022845.1. Classification (GTDB taxonomy): domain Archaea; phylum Halobacteriota; class Halobacteria; order Halobacteriales; family Haloarculaceae; genus Halovenus. The sequence continues at coordinate 6,266 of PXSF01000080.1, forward strand.
CGGTACGAACTCGAACGCGGGCTCGCGGAGCCGCTCGTGGTCATCGACAACAGTGGCGACCTGCTGCTGGCGGACGGCCACCACCGCGTGAAGGCCGCCAGCCGCCTCGGCATCGAGGAGATGGACGCCTACGTGATCGTCATCGACGAGCCGGTCGAACTCGGGATGGCCAAAACCGCTGCCAACGAGGAGCTCGAAACGATCGACGACATCGCGGCCGTCGACTACGCCCACCACCCGCTGGTCGAGACCACGCACCGCCTCCAGGAATGACATCCTCCCCGGCGTTCACGCCGGGGTTTCCCCACGCTCGGGGTCGGGGCGGTCCCGACACCGACGGAGGCAAGATTCCGCCGCATGGGCGTACTCCGGTTCGTGCTCGGTACTTCCGCACCGGGCGACCGGCCGCCATTTGACAGCGGCCGGACACGGGCCGTGCCATCGGCCTGCCTGCCCTTTCTGCCACGGTGGGCAGGCTCGCACGCCGGAGGGGTTGGATTGGTCATGCCGTCACCCTATCCCGTGTTGCAGGGGCAAGGGTACTGTGAGCGCCGGGTGGCGCGTTTCGGCGGGAAGGACCCCAGTGTTTCCGGGTTGGTTTCGGCGATTGAGTTACCGGATGTCCGACCCCGAGTGGCCTAAATCCTGCGGTTGCGCCACCGGGCTTACGCGATTCACTCCCGCCGTGAACGGCGGGATTCTCTCGCTGCATCAAGATAGATACCCGCCAGGCCGTGCTGCGGCAGTTTCTATCACAGCTCGGAGACAAGGCGGAGGAACAGTGCCGTCGAGGAGCCGTACGTGAGGGCGGCACCCGCGAACGACGCGCCCAGGGCGACGCTGATACCGAGCAGGGTCGGGAGAGTTTCGGCAGCGGGGATAAAGAGGACTGCGATCGTGGCAAGCGCGGCGAGCATGACGGCGAGGCCCCGCTCCGGAACGATCGCGTCGGTCAGGCGACCGCCGACGTACTGGCCGCCGATCCCGACGGCCAACAGGCCGTTACACAGGACAAGAACGAATACGGCGAGAAAGCCCGTGGTGAACAGCGTCCTCGAGGCAGCGACGAACTCACGGAGGGAGTCAACATCCGTCGACGGGGCGTCGCCACCGTCCGCGACCGCCTCGACCGTCGCGATCATGTCCTCACCGGAGCGTGGCTCGAACTGCGGGTCGGGCTCGATTGTCTGCCCGTCCTCGGTGAGTTGATCGCTTGGTAGTGGTCCGAGTCGGCCGACCACGAGATCACCCGCACCCAGTCGATCGATGTCTGGACTGACGACAACCGTCTCGTCTGCGACTGCCACCGCAGGTGCGTTCTCGACCTCGGCGGGGACCTCGGCGGGCTCGTACCGGTCGTACTCGCGGACTGTGCCAGTTTGCTCGTGGGCAACACCGAACGTTTTGTCTGTGGGTTCGGTCAACTGCTCATCCAGCTGGTCGGTCACGAAAGTCCCCTCGGCAACTACCGTTTGGTTGATCACGGTGATCTCATTCACATCGAGAAACAGTCCGGCTGTCAAGTGCGTATCTGTACTCTGTGTCGGCGGTACTCTCGATTATGCTCTTCCATAGGAGATTGTTGGTAACTCCGTCGACAGACAGGTAAATTTTTACTACGTTGTGTGTATACGTAACATGGATCATGAAGAAGTTACTCAACGAGCCAGGTGACGTCGTTGACGAGATGTTGGACGGCATGGTCGAGGCCCACGACGGCCTGCGCCGGCTCCCCGACAACGAGGTCATCCTCAGAGACAGCGCCCCCGTAGACGGGAAAGTAGGGATCGTCTCGGGTGGTGGAAGCGGTCACGAACCGACTCACGCCGGGTACGTGGGCGAAGGTATGCTCGACGGCGCCGCTGCGGGGGAGATATTCACATCGCCGACCGCCGACCAGCTCGACGAAATGGTGCAGGCGTGTGACGGGGGCAAAGGCGTCCTCTGTGTCGTGAAAAACTACGAGGGCGACGTGATGAACTTCGAGACGGCAGGGGAGATGGCAGACATGGAGGGCGTCGACGTAGAACAGGTCGTTGTCAACGACGACGTCGCCGTCGAGGACTCGCTGTACACCAGCGGTCGGCGCGGCGTCTGTGGCACGATCCTCGTCCACAAGGTGGCTGGCGCGAAGGCCGCTGAGGGTGGCGACCTCTCCGAAGTCGCCAGGGTGGCAGAGAAGGTCATCGACAACGTCGGCACGATGGGGACGGCGCTCACATCGTGTGTGACCCCCGAGAAGGGGGAACCGACGTTCGACCTCGGTGAGGACGAGATCGAACTCGGGATCGGCATCCACGGCGAACCCGGGACGGAGCGAGTCGAGCACATGCCCGCAGACGAGGTCACCGACCGCCTGACTGGGGCGGTGCTCGAGGACCTCGATCTGGATGCCGGCGCGGAGGTCGTGACCATCGTCAACGGAATGGGCGGGACGCCGCTCTCGGAACTCTACATCGTCAACAGGCGGCTCCAGGAACTGATGGACGATCACGACATAGACGTCTGGGACCAGTGGGTCGGCGACTACATGACCTCACTCGACATGATGGGCTGTTCGATCACAGTCTGTGCCGTCGACGACGAGATCAAGGAACTGCTTGCGGCGCCGGCGGATACACCCGCACTGACGGTTCCGGAGTGAGCCGCAGGGAGCGCCTCCGGGTGGATCCCGGACTCCCCCGGGATGTCGGGACAACGCTGAAAACAATCACACACGATTACGAGACATGGTAGATTCGAACGATCAGACTGCAGCCGTACTGGAGGCAATCGAGGCCATCACAGAGCGCATCGAAAGCGAAAAACAGCACCTCATAGATCTCGACTCGGCGATCGGCGACGCCGACCACGGGGCGAACCTGGCACGCGGCTTCGAGGCCGCCCACGAAGAGACAGCCGACATGGCGGACGCAGATCCGGCGAACGTCGTCAAAACGGCCGGAACGGCGCTGATCTCGGAGGTCGGCGGCGCGTCGGGCCCGCTGTACGGCGGGTACCTCGAGAAGGTACAGGACCGTGGCGACGCCAGGGTCGGTGACAAGACGATGGTCGACGCGATCGTGCCAGCAGTCGACACCTACAGGAAGTCGATCGAGGAGGACGATCTGCATCCGCTGACGGCGCTGTCGAAAGCCGTCGACGCCGCCGAGCGGGGCGTCGAGTTCACCGTCCCGCTGCAGGCGAAGAAGGGGCGCGCGTCCTACCTCGGGGCGCGGTCGGTCGGCCACCAGGACCCGGGCGCTACCTCGACGCTGTTCATGCTCGAAGAGCTGCTGAACGTCGCGTCGGAGCACCTCGAGGGTGATATCGACCGGGACGCGACGTCGCCGACGATCCCCGACGAGGAGTCCGAGGACGGGTAATGGTCGGTATCGCTGTTGTCTCCCACAGCCGCGAGGCGGCCGAGGGGATCAGCGACGTCGCCACCGAGATGGGCGGCGACGCACGGATCGTCCCGACCGGTGGCGGGCCAGACGGCGGCATCGGCACGGTCGCGCCCGACATCGAATCGGCGATCCGCGAGGCTGACGACGGCGACGGCGTTGTCGTGCTGGTCGACCTCGGAAGCGCAGTGATGAACGCCGAAAACGCCAACGAGGCTGTCGAGGACGAGATCGACGCCAAGATCGCCGACGCGCCGGTCCTCGAGGGCGCTCTCAACGCGGCCGTCGCCGTGGCGTCGGGCGCCACCCTCAAGGAGGTACTCGATAGGGCCGAAGAAGCCCGCGACTACCGCAAACTCGGCTGATACGGGCGGCTGTGAGTGTTTTCATGCGGTCGTGCGTGATGGGATCGTGCGTGATTATTTTCGGCATTGCTCCGAAATATCGGTGGGAGAGCATCCGAGACTCCCAATTTGCTCCAGCCGGGCGGTACAGAGTCACGCACGACCGTATCACCTCTCTTCGTCGAGTTCTTCTGCTGGCGTGTTCAGGACTGACTCGAGCGCGTCGAGCGCCGCCTCGGCGTCGGAGCCGTCGGCTATCAGCCTGACGTCGTCCCC
>PXSF01000080.1:10321-11086 GCA_003022845.1 Halobacteriales archaeon SW_10_66_29
AGCGATTGTTACTGTCGCGTCGAACTCGGACGCGGTCTGGACGAACTCCGACGCAGGCCGCGCGTGCAACCCTTTCTCCGGGACGACCGTCACGATCCGTTCCATACGCTCCGAACGGTGAGAGTCCTCTTAGATGTTCTGTCGGTCCGAACGTCGCGCCAGACATGATGCTGGCAGGAGCAGGCGCAGGGAGCCAGACCACGATACGGACAGGATGTGGACTTATCATTCGAACAGCAGCGCATAGTGGTACGGCAGTATATCGATTTGCTGTGCCAGTGTGACGTCGGCTGCCGCCTCGACTATTTCTCGGCTCTCAGCGGGGGAGAGCCGTCGGTCGGTCGGCGGGCCTCGCGACTCGCCAGCGACTGTCGTTGTTTCTCGGGGGAGGCCCCGCCAGTTGACGACGATGAACCGCCCATCTTCAGTGAGGACAGCGACAATTTCTTCGACGAACGTCGCCGGATTCTCGATTCCATGGAATGTATTCGCGATTAACCCAACATCCACAGGGTTGGTCAGGTGGTCTGCAAGCGAGCGAGCGTCGCCGTGTACCGGACTGACGTTATCGAGTTTCTGTTGGGAAGCGAGGTGCTCGAGTTCCTCGAGAAGCGACGAGTCCACGTCAAGAGCATACACGGTGGCAGGATCCACGATTCGGGCAGCGGGTAACGCAAAGTATCCGTTTCCGCTTCCTATCTCGACGAGCGTGTCCCCGGTTGAGAGCCCAAGATGGCGGAGCGTTTCGCCGGGCGTCGGCCACAG
>PXSF01000081.1:0-7429 GCA_003022845.1 Halobacteriales archaeon SW_10_66_29
TCGGTCGGCGTCTGGAGCAGGAAGATGTTCCCGTCGGTGAGGAAGTTCTCCAGTCCGACGTCGGTTTCGGGGAAGACGGTCCCCTGTTCGTTGGTCATCAGCGTCGTGAGGTTGTTCTCGCTGAGGATGTCCGTGAACTTCAGCAGGTACGTGCGCTGTTCGCGCTCGCTGTCGAAAAACAGCTGGAACATCGTCAGCGAGTCAAGCACCAGCCGCTCGTTGCTCTCGTCGTCGAGGTCGCTCAACAGGAGTTCGAGCGAGGAGCTGAAGTCGTTCTCCCGCAGCAGCTCCTGTTTGTCGTACACCTTGATGTTTCCCTCCTCGACGTGCTTGCCCCAGTCGTCCAGTCCGATCGACTCGGCCGCCTCCCGGAGGTCCTCGGCGTTCTCCTCGAACGAGAGGAAGATGCCCTTCTCGTCGTACAGCTCGACGCCGTTGTAGATGTACTGCAGCCCCAGGATCGTCTTTCCGGCACCCGGGTTGCCGCTGACCAGCGTGGTCGAGTTACGCACGATGCCACCGTTGAGTATCTCGTCGAGACCGTCGATCCCTGTTTTCGTTAGTTCAACCATCGTTCGGGGTGGAATTTGTCTAGAGTGTAGCCCCCACAGAAAAAAGTCTTGTCAACCAGGGGGTGGTCGCTCCCGCGGAGTCGGATCGGCATTGGCCGGCCGAAGGGACAGTCACGCCGCGTGGACTGCTTTGGGATCGACCCAGATGACGAACGCGCCGGACTCCTGTTTGATCACGCCGTGGATCGCCCGGTCGTCCTCGGCGGGCGACTCGTCGACGTCGCCGTGGTCGACCTGGACGACCTGTTCGACCTCGTCGACCAGCCAGCCGGCGGCCGCCTGGTCGCCGACGATCTCCGGCTCGAAGACGACGATCCGCTGGGCGTCGGTGTCGGCGTCGATGTCGAACACCGTCTTCGGGTTCACAATCGAGGTCGTGCGGCCACGGAGGTCCATCACGCCCTCGATGTGTGGCGGCGAGTTCGGCACCGGCGTCAGCTCGCCGACGTCGACGATCTCGGTCACGCAGTCGATGCTCACGCAGTACGTCTCCTCGCCGAGCTTGAATTCGAGTACCTGTCCGTCCGTTGCCATCGAGCCCTCCTCCCGCAGTGGTGCCGTGTCGGTCACGCTGTCCTCCCGGCGCCGGTCCCGGAGTGGCCGCGTCGGCTGCCACGATCCGGCTTCCGGCCGCCAGTTCTCGTTCGTGAGAAACGACGAACCGGACTTAAATCTGCCCTCCGGAGTATCACGTTTGATTACGTGAGCGGAGTTTTTATTGGCACACTCACCCCAATGCCCGTGAATGCAGCCGACGCGTTATACAGCCAGACGTGATTCAGGTACGCCATGCCGTCCCAACTCCCGTTGTTCGGGGCATGACACAGCCGATAGATTGTCCTGGCACTGGACGGAGTCACGTCCGGCTGTATATCGGCGCGGCGTCGCAACCACTGGTGTTCGTGATGCAGCGTAGGCCACGGGCAGTCGTCGCCGACGACTCGCACTTCATGCGGCGCGTCATCACCGACATCCTGGAGGACGGCGGCGTCGAGGTGATCGGGCAGGCCCGCAACGGGCGTGAAGCCGTCGCTGCCGTCCGGGAGCACGGGCCCGACGTCGTGACGATGGACGTCGAGATGCCGGAGATGGACGGGATCGAGGCCGTCGAGCGGATCATGGCCGAGCAACCGACGCCCGTGGTGATGCTGTCGGCCCACACTGACGAGAACGCCGACGTCACGTTCCAGGCGCTGGACAGGGGTGCGGTGGACTTCTTCACCAAGCCCGGCGGCGAGGTGTCGATGGAGATGTCACGGCTGGAGGACCAGCTCGTCGAGATGGTCCGGTCGGTCGCGGGCACGTCGCCCGGCGAGGACGCGCCAGCGGCGTCCGACGACGGGGCGGCGGCCGGGGCCGGCGGCGCGTACGTCGAGCATCCGACGCTCGTGATCGGCTCCTCGACCGGCGGCCCGAAGATGGTCGAGCGGCTCCTCTCGGAGCTGCCGGTCGCGGCGGGGTTCCGCGTGCTGGTCGTCCAGCACATGCCGGAGGGCTTTACCGACCGGTTCGCGGCCCGGATCGACGCCCGCAGCGACTACGACGTCCGGGAAGCGACGGACGGCGACCGCATCGGCGCCGGCGAGGCGCTGATCGCGCCGGGCGGCACGCACATGGTCGTCTCCAACTACCACAGCGGGCGCCTCCGGGTGAAACTGACCGAGGACCAGCCGGTCAACAGCGTCCGGCCCGCCGTGGACATGACGATGGGCAGTGCCGCCGAGGTGATCGGCGACCCGCTGTTCGGCGTCGTCCTCACGGGCATGGGCGAGGACGGCGCCGCCGGGATCAAGTCGATCAAGGCGGTCGGCGGGACGACCATCGCACAGGACGAGGAAACCTCGGCGGTGTTCGGCATGCCCAAGCGGGCGATCGAGACGGGCTACGTCGACCAGGTACTGCCCATCGACGGGATGACCGACGGCATCCTCGACGCCGCCCGCAGGGAGGTGCCACAGTGATACTGTCGGACGTGATACTGCCGGACGTGACTATGTTACTCCGAGTGATGCTCGGACTGGGGGTTTCGGTTGTCTCAGATGCTGAGCGCTATCCGGGTGGGAACGGAATCACGTCCGACAGTATGACGACCGGCGCCGCGACGGGCGGGCGACACAGAGGTGACTGACAATGGATGACCAGTATCTCGACGCGTTCATCAGGGAGAGCGAAGAGGAGATAACCAAGCTGAACAACTCGCTGCTCGCGCTGGAGTCGGATCCGGGCGACCGGGAGGCGATGGACCAGATCTTCCGGACGGCCCACACGCTGAAGGGCAACTTCGGCGCGATGGGGTTCGAGGACGCCGCCGACCTCGCCCACGCGATGGAGGACCTGCTCGACGGGATGCGCGAGGGCGACATGGAGGTGACGCCGGAGGTGATGGACCTGATCTTCGCCGGCGTCGACGGGATCGAGGCGATCGTCGGCGAGATCGAGGAGCACGGCGAGTCCTCGCGGGACACCAGCGCGACCGTCGACCAGCTCCGGACTGTCCTCGAGGAGGGCTCGACCGGCGAGGGCGCCGCCGGGACAGCCGAGCAGGAGTCCGACGACGGGGCGTCCGACGACCACGACGACGTCGACATCGACGCCGACGACGTCGGGGAGCTGGTCGTCCACGCGGCGATCGACCTCGGCGACTCGAACATGCCCGGCGTCGACGCGATGTTCGCCATGGAGGCCGTCGAGGAGGTGTTCGGGATCCTCGCGACGGCGCCCGAGCGGGCCGCCATCGAGGACGGCGAGTACGAGGACGGGTTCGGCCTGTATCTCGACGCCGACGACCTCGGTCGCGTCGACACCGAGCTCGACGCCGTCGGGAAGATCGAGTCGGCGACCGTCGCGGACGTCACCGACGAGGTGCTGGACACCGGCGACACGGCGGCGGTGGCGGCCGACGACGACGAGGAGCACTCCGTCGACGAGATCAAGTCCGTCCGGGTCGACGTCGACCAGCTCGACGACCTCCACGGGCTGGTCGAACAGCTGGTCACGAGCCGCATCAAGCTCCGCCGGGCGGTCGAGCAGGAGAACCTCGACTCGGCGAGCGAGACGCTCGACGAGCTGGACAAGTTCACCGCCAACCTCCAGAACACGGTGATGGACATGCGGCTGATCCCCCTGAAGAAGGTCGTCGGGAAGTTCCCGCGGATGGTGCGGGACCTCTCGCGGGAGCTGGACAAGGAGGTGGCCTTCGAGATCGAGGGCGAGGAGATCGAACTCGACCGGACGATACTGACCGAGATCTCGGATCCGTTGATGCACATCATCCGCAACGCACTGGATCACGGGATCGAGCCGCCCGAGGAGCGCGTCGAGACGGGCAAGCCCCGCGAGGGGCAGGTGACGCTACGGGCCTCCCGCGAGCGCGACCACGTCGTCATCCAGGTCCAGGACGACGGCGCGGGGCTGGACGTCGAGCGGATCAAGCGGACGGCCATCGAGAACGAGGTGCGCTCGCCCGAGGAGCTGGAGACGATGGACGACTCGGCGATCTACGACCTGGTGTTCCACCCCGGGTTCTCGACCGCCGAGAAGGTGACCGACACCAGCGGCCGCGGCGTCGGGATGGACGTCGTCCACGACACCGTCACCCAGCTGGACGGCTCGGTCGACGTCGACAGCACGCCCGGCCAGGGGACGACGGTGTCGCTTCGCCTGCCCGTGACGATGGCGATCGTCACGGTGCTGTTCGTCCAGGTCGGCGAGGAGGAGTACGGCATCCCGATCAAGAACGTCGACGAGATCACCGGCGCCGACGAGGTCAAACGCATCAACGGCCGGGACGTCATCAAACACAACGACGAGATCTACCCCGTCGTCGACCTCGCCGAGCGGTTCGACGTTCCGGGCCGGACGGCCGCGACCGACGGTGGCTCGGCAGCCGACAGCGGTGTGGCGACGGCGGAGGACGGCGGCGCGTCGACGGACGACGGGGCGACTGCGGCCCACGACCCCGGCGGGAGCGCCCTCGCGACCGACGACAGGGGGGGGATGCTCGTCCGCATCCGGGAGTCCGAGCGCCAGATCGCGATCCGGTGTGACTCGGTCAACGCCCAGGAGGAGGTCGTCGTCAAGCCCCTGGAGGGGATACTCAGCGGCACCGCCGGCCTCTCCGGGACGGCCGTGCTGGGCGACGGGAACATCGTCCACATCCTCGACGTGGTTACGCTATGAGCCGCAACGAGGAGCGCGCGTTCCACGACCTGCTGTCGTACATCGAGGAGGAGATGGCGTTCGAGTCCGGCTTCTACAACGACGCGTACCTCGACCGGCGGATCACGGCGCGGATGCGCCGGACCGACCACGACGACTACACCGCCTACAGGCGGCTGCTGGAGCGCGACGAGGGCGAGCGGGAGGCGCTGCTGGACTCGCTGTCGATCAACGTCACCGGCTTCTTCCGCAACCCCGAGGCCTGGGAGCAGCTCCGGCTCGTGTTGCGCGAACTCACCGAGGGCCACGAGACCGTCCGGATCTGGAGCGCGCCGTGCGCGGACGGCCGCGAGCCGTACTCGGTCGCGATGCTGGCGATGGAAGACCCCGAGGTCGACGACCGCCACGTCGAAATCACCGCCACCGACATCAACGCCGACATCCTGGACGTGGCGCGGACCGGCGCCTACGAGATCTCACGGACCAGCGACATCGCCGCGGAGCTCGAACCGCTGGAGGACCCCTCGCAGTACGTCGACGAGGAGGCCGACCGGTTCGTCGTCCGGGACGCCGTCAAGGAGAAGGTCAGCGTCGAGCAACACGACCTGATCCGGGGCGACCCCAAGCGGAACTTCGACCTGGTGCTGTGTCGGAACCTGCTGATCTACATCGACGCCTCCTACAAGACGCCGATCTTCCGGACGATCCGCGGGTCGCTGCGCGCCGGCGGCTACCTGATGATCGGGATGACCGAGACGCTCCCGACGGAGTGCCGCGACGAGTTCGAACCGGTGTACAAACAGCACCGCATCTACAGGCGCACCTGATGTCGCTGTACGAGTACGAACGCAACGGCCAGGCGCAGGAGCTGATCCGGGTCCTCCGGGAGTCGGAGAACCCCCGGGTCCGTGCCCGTGCGGCGGAGATGCTCGGCAACCTCGACGAGCACGACGACCGCCGCGACATCGTCTCCGCGCTCGTCCGGACCGTCCGCGAGGACGACACCGACGGCGTGGTCGCCGCCGCGGTCGACGCGCTGGACGACCTCGGGCAGGACGCGCTCGAACAGCTGATCACGAGCGTCGCGGGCATCGATCTGGACGACGACGCGGCCGACTGGGTGAAAGCGAAGGCGTTCGTGCGGGCGCTGGAGGCGGATGTCGCCGAACTGCGGATGGCGGCCGCGAACGCGCTGGGCGAACTGGAGAACTTGGACGCGGTGCCGAAGCTCGTCGACCGGTTCGACGATCCCGACCCGCGAGTGCGCGCCCGTGCGGCCCGCGCCTGTGGGCTGATGGCCGACCCGCGGGCGACCGACGCGCTGGAGGGGCTGCTCGCGGACCCGAAAGCGGGGGTGCGCCGCGAGGCGGCCGAGGCGCTGGGGCGGATCGGCAACCGGCAGGCGCTGTCGGCGCTGCTTTCGCTGTACGACGACCCCAGCGAGCGCGTCCGCCGGATCGCCGTCAACGGGCTCGGGAAGTTCAGCAACGACCGTCCCGTCGAGTACCTCGTCGACGCGCTGGGCGACGAGTCGGGCGCCGTCCGCCGCACCGCCGTGTTCTCGCTGATCGAGCTGCTGTCGAACGTGCCGACAGACCAGAGCCACGGGATCCGCGAGACCGTCGTCGAGCAGCTCTCGGCGACCGACGACGGGACCGTCGTGGACCCGCTGGTGGAGATCCTCGACCAGGGGACACAGGCGTCCCAGCGGCGCAACACGGCCTGGCTGCTGGGCCGGGTGATGGACGACGACAGCAACCGGGAGGCGGTCGACGCGCTGGTCGACGCGCTCGAGGACGGCGGGCAGATGACCACGCAGTTCGCTGCCACCAGCCTGGCGGAGGTCGGCGGCACCTACGTCGAGCGGGAACTGCTCGACGTCGCGACCGACCCGGACCACGGGAGCGACGCCCGCGCCCAGGCGGTGTTCACGCTGGGCAAGATCGGCGACGAGGAGACCGCCCGCGAACTGGAGAGCCTGCTCGACGACACCGAGGACGAGCAGGTCCGCCAGCGCGCCTTCTCCGCGCTGTCGAAACTCGGCGGCCACGCCGGGACGTAACTCGACGACCATGCCAGGACGTAACCCTGGACTCCGCCGATGGAGGGCTTCGTGGTTGCTATTCCCAGTTACGCACAATTTTGACGATTCCACACTCAACCCCGGCGCGCGCTGGCGAGCGGGTCGAGCACTGCGAGACCCGCGAGCACCTACTGCGCGAGGGATGAGCACCGCAGCGAGCGGGAGGCCGAGCGCAGTGAGGCCTCCGGATGCTCGAACGGGGAGCGTAGCGACCCGTGAGAGCGGAGCGAGCGAGGAGCGCAGTCGGTTGGGGAGGCGTGTGGCTCTCGTCTGGGTGGACTGAAAGGGGCCGTTCACGGCGTCGTAATGACTGATAGAAGTTTTGTAAGGGAGCGCAGTTGCTGCTGTCAGTTTGACGACCCGCTTGGAAGCCCCCTCGCGTTCGACCATCCGGGTTCCGAGAGACTCGCTGCGCTCGTCTCTCGACGTCCCGCTCACTCCGTTGGCGGGACACTCGCTGCGCTCCTCACCCTCCGGGTTGCGGTGCTTGCATCGTCCGGGATGGATCGACCGCTCGGCCCCTTCCATTCCCGCCCATGTCTGGTGGTTTTACCACGCTACGTGGGTGGGGCTGGAAGGGGCCGCACGCTCGGCGAACCCGGACGCTGCAAGCACC
>PXSF01000081.1:7530-30134 GCA_003022845.1 Halobacteriales archaeon SW_10_66_29
CGACCGGAGTGCCACCGTAGCGAGCGGAGTATTACTGCGGCGACGGAGCGCCACCGCAGCGGGAGCTACGGAAAATCAAGGCGAAAGCCTCGCGCTTCAGCGCGGGGAGGAAGTCACGGCACCAGCAGGAAGAACACGGCGAGCACCACGAGCACTGCGACGACGAGCGACGCCTCGACCAGCGTGTTGTAGTCGGGATCGACGAACAGGCGGAGCCAGTCGTCGAAGACGTCGTACAGCAGCGTCACCCCGAACAGGAGGTAGGCGAAGACGGCGAGCCACAGCACCTGTTCGACGGGTTCGACGTCCGGGAGGTTGTCACCGACGAACGCCAGCATCGCGATCAACACGAGGTAGGCGATCCCCAGCGTCGACAGCGCGACGAACTTCCGGTAGCCGTCGGGCTTCCGGTCGACGCGCGGCACCGCCGAGAGCAGGGCGTACGCGACCGCCACGACTGTCAACAGCAGCAGTGCGAACGGCGACTCGGCAACCATGGGCGACCCGTCGACGGCCACCGCCAAGAGAGTACCGGAGTCCGCTGGCTTCGGGCGTCCGGCACCGGCGGACGGGCGGCCAGCCGGAATGTTGATGCGGGCGCGTGCCAAACCGGGACGTATGTTCGACGAGGACGACCTCGCGGAGATCCGGGACGCCGCCGGCGAGTGGGAGGACGAACGGCTCGACCCGGTACTCGACGCCTACGGCGAGCGCCAGGACCGGTTTGCGACAGTCTCGAACATGGAAGTCGACCGGCTGTACACGCCCGAGGACGTCGCCGACCTCGACTACGAGGAGGACCTGGGCTTCCCGGGCGAGCCGCCGTTCACCCGCGGCGTCTACCCGACGATGCACCGCGGGCGGACGTGGACGATGCGCCAGTTTGCCGGCTTCGGCACCGCCGAGGAGACCAACGAGCGCTTCCAGTACCTGATCGACGAGGGCCAGACCGGGCTCTCGACGGCGTTCGACATGCCGACGCTGATGGGGATCGACTCCGACCACCGCATGGCAAACGGCGAGGTCGGCAAGGAAGGTGTGGCGGTGGACACGCTGCGGGACATGGAGATCCTGTTCGACGGGATCGACCTCGACGAGGTGTCGACGAGCTTCACGATCAACCCCTCGGCGCCGGTGATCTACGCGATGTACGTCGCGCTGGCCGACCGGCAGGACGTGCCCCGCGAGCAGGTCCGGGGCACCCTCCAGAACGACATGTTCAAGGAGTTCATCGCCCAGAAGGAGTGGGTCGTCCCGCCGGAGCCCTCGCTGCGGCTGGTGACTGACGTCATCGAGTTCTCCGTCGAGGAGACGCCGACGTTCAAGCCGGTCTCGATCTCGGGCTATCACATCCGCGAGGCCGGCTCGACCGCGGTGCAGGAGCTCGCGTTCACGCTCGCCGACGGGATGGCCTACGTCGAGGCCTGCATGGACCGCGGGATGGACGTCGACGAGTTCGGCCCCACCCTTTCTTTCTTTTTCAACTCCCACAACTCGCTGTTCGAGGAGGTCGCGAAGTTCCGCGCCTCCCGCCGGATCTGGGCGCGGATCATAGAGGAGTGGTACGACGCCGAAACCGACGACGCCCGGAAGCTAAAGTTCCACACGCAAACAGCGGGGCAGTCGCTGACCGCCCAGCAGCCGCTGAACAACGTCGCCCGCGTGACAATCCAGGCGCTGGCCGCAGTCATGGGCGGCACCCAGAGCCTCCACACCAACAGCTACGACGAGGCGCTCGCACTCCCGAGCGAGGAGGCCGTCCGGGTGGCGCTGCGGACCCAGCAGATCATCGCCGACGAGTCCGGGGCTGCGGACATCATCGACCCGCTGGGCGGCTCCTTTGCGGTCGAGGCGCTGACCGACGAGGTCGAGGCCGAGGCGATGGACTACATCGAGGAGATCCGCGAGATGGGCGACGGCTCGATGCGCGACGGCGTCCTCACGGGGATCGAGGACGGCTACTTCCAGCGGGAGATACAGGACGCCGCCTACGAGTACCAGGAACGGGTCGAGCGCGGCGACGAGACTGTCGTCGGCGTCAACAAGTACGAGATCGACGAGGACACCCAGCCCGACCTCCTCAGCGTCGACAAGACGGTCCAGAAGCGCCAGCGCGACCGCCTCGCCGCGGTGAGAGAGGAACGCGACGACGAGGCGGTCGGGGACGCGCTCGCGGCGGTCGACGAGGCCGCCCGCTCCGGCGAGAACGTCATGCCCGCGATCATCGAGGCCGTCAAGGTGTACGCGACGATGGGCGAGATCATGGGCGTCTTCGAGGACTACTACGGCTCCTACCGGGAGACCGTCAGCGTCGCCTGATGGCGCTGCTCGTTCCGGCTGTCGTGCTCGGAAGCGGCGGGGCCGTACTGGCCGGGTGCGAGGTTGCAGGTGCGCGCGAGGCGACCGGGGCCTTCCGCGTCACCAGTACAGCAGTCTCATACAGAACGAACGCCCCGGCGCGTCCCCGCAAAGTATATACTTCGCATGAGACTTGTGGACAACAATGAGCACACGCGTCGTCGACCGCGTCGAAGACTGGGATGAGCGGTCGTTCACAGGCGGCTATCGCGAGCTGCACGACCTCGCTGACGGCGAGTTTTCCGGCGTCGTCCGTGCCGGGGGTGCCGAACTCTCCATGACCAAGGGCGTCGTCGTCGGCGTCCAGCAGGGCGACATCGAGGACTTCGCGGACGCGCGCGGGACGATGTACGACTCCCCGTCGCCGGCGCTGCCGCTGCTGGCGGTGATGCAGGAGCGCGGCGGCGAGGTCCGCGACGAGTTCTACTCGGAGAAGACGTCGATCTCCGACGTCGACTCGAACTCTCGGAGAACGTCCTCAGCGGCGACTACTACCTCGTCTACCAGGCCGGCCGCTCGATGAGCGTCGGGTTCGTCGGCAACGCCGGCCGCCTGATCGACGGCGACGAGGCGTTCGAGACCGCCGACGACGAGGTCGGCATCTACAAGGTCCACGCCGTCGACGTCGACCCGATCGAGATTCCCGAACCCGAAGAGCCGTCGACCGGCGGTGCAGGCGGGGCTGCGACCAGTACAGACGCGGGAGGAGCCGACACCGGCGCGACTGGTGGAACGACCGGCACCGACACGACCCCGACCGGCGGCACGGCCGGCGCCGACGAGCCGACGGCTGGAGACGAGCCGGCCGGGGGTGGCCGGTCGACCGGCGGGGCGACACAGCAGACCGCCACCGACGACCGGCGGGACGCGGAGCGGGCAGACGCGGGGCGCGACGCCGAACCGACCGCCGAGCGCCGAACGGCGGACACATCGGCCGAGAGCCGGGCCTCGGACGCGACGACCGGGAGCCGGAGCTCGGAGCAACCAGCCAAACCCCGCGAGCAGCCGTCGGAGCCGGCCAGCGAGCCGGCAGAGCGCGAGCGGACGTCGGAGGCAGAGACGCGACAGCAGGGGCGGTCGTCCGGCGGGGAGACCGCGAGCGACGCACAGCCCGGGGCCGGAGCGGCCGGGTCGGCGGACGCGGGCGGCGACTGGGACCAGGAGGCGGCCCGGGACCGCGCCGAGGGGTCGGGCTCGACCGGGAGCGACGAGGCGCTCGGGCTCGAACAGCGGGCGATCCCGTCGCTGGACCCCGACCGCTCCGAGGAGTCCAGCGACCGGGGAGCGACCCGGGAGCAGCGGGCCGAATCCCGGACCGACGCACAACAGCAGCCCGACCGGTCACAGCCCGAGCAGCCCCAGCAGTCCGGGCAGGCCGGGGGAGCGGGCGGCGGGCAACCACAGCAGCCCGAGCCCGGGGTCGACCCCGAGCGCGTCGAGCAGCTCGAGTCGGACCTCGAGAAGCGCGAGGCCGAGATCGGCCGGCTGGAGGACGAACTGGCGTCGGCGACGACCGAGCGCGACGAGCTGCGCGAGCAACTTGAGGCCGTCCGCGAGGAGCGCGACGACCTTCAGACTGACGTGGAGCGCCTGGAGGGGGAACTCGACCGGCTGGAGGAAGAACTCGGCGCGGCGACCGACGCAGAGCGGCGGATCACCGGCGAGGAGGCGCTGTCGGGCACCGACGTGTTCGTCCGGTACCACTCGAAAGGCGACGCGACCCTGGAGAAAGCCCACGGCGCCAGCACGCGCAAGGAGGACGTCAACGACAACCTCCGGCTGGAGAAACACACCCAGTTCGATGCCGGCTCGGTCGCCGTCGGCGCCCAGGCCTACGAGGAGTCCCTCGAGAACACCGTCGAGTACCAGTTCGTCGAGTGGCTCGTCCGCGAACTCCTGTTCGAGATCCGGGAGACGGGCCACCAGAAGGAGCTGAAGAATCTCTACGACATCCTGCCGCTGGTCGACCGCGCGGAACTGGCGGGCATCGTCGACGTCGTGTACACGGCCGACGGACAGGAGACCCGCAGCCAGGAGTCGTTCGACATCATCCTCCGGGATCGGATGGGCAACCCGCTGCTGGTGGCGAACCTGAACGACTCACGGGAGGCGGCGACGGAGGCGATGATGGAGGATCTCATCACCGCGGCCGAGCGGGTCGGACAGACCTCCGAGCAGTTCGCCGGCGCGTTCCTCGTGACCCGGAGCTTCTTCGATCCCGGGGCGCTGGAGGTCGCCGAGGAGGCGACCCAGGGCGGGCTGCTCAGCCGCGACAAGCGCAAAAGCTTCGTGAACCTCTCGCGCAAGCAGGGCTATCACCTCTGTCTCGTCGAGGCCCGCAACGAGAACTTCCACCTCGCGGTACCAGAACTGTAGGTTAGCTTTCGACTTCCGCGACGTCGTCGATCTTCATCCCGTCGAGCTTGTCGATGATGTGGTCGAGCTTCTCGTCCAGATCGTCGACGAACTCGTGGGTGTCCTCGGTCGTGATCGCACCCTGGCTGGAGGGCTCGATGAGGTTCTCCTCCTCGAGCACGCGCAGCGAGTAGCGGACCTTGTGGTGGGGGTAGCCGGTCTCGTTAGACATCTTCACGATGCCGATCGGTTCGTTCTCGATCACCATCTGCAATACCTGCAGATGCCGCTCCAGCATATCGACCTCTTTCTCAAGCCTGTCTATCATGGCAATTGTTAACTAGTATTGCCCAGATTTAAAAGTTGTTGTGTTTCGGACCCTGACGGCGACAGGTCCGGGAGCGTGGCGGTGTAAAACCGCCCGGACAGTCCTGCCAGCCGTGCTTTATGTAGGATTCCGCAGGGCGTGGACGGTGATCCGGGGCGCTCGGAGGGCGTTGTCTGTGGTGGGAGCAGCTCCCTTTTAACCCTTGTGAACGTGGGGCACTCCCGGGGGGGAACGGTGGCTCCACCGGCTCTTCCCGGGGTTTGGGATCGGCAGACGATCCATGGTCGGAGCGCCATCCGGCCACCGTTCGGACCGTACTTCCGCTCGTATTTGGAGCGTACTCCGGGCCGTGTTCGGACCGTACTCCGGGCTGTGTTCGGACCGTAATCTGTTTACCCCGGAGGCGGGAAGAGAGCCCTGATGACCGTGACAATCGTCGGTGCACAGCTCGGTGACGAGGGCAAGGGCGGGATCGTCGACCTGTACGGCGACGCCGCCGACGTCGTGGTCCGGTACCAGGGCGGCGACAACGCCGGCCACACCGTCGTCCACGGCGGCGAGGAGTACAAGCTCTCGCTCGTGCCCAGCGGCGCCATCCGGGGCAAGACCAACGTTCTGGGCAACGGCTGCGTCGTCAACCCCCGGACGCTGTTCGACGAACTCGACGCCCTCCGCGAGCGCGGCGTCGACCCCGACGTCCGCGTGGCCCGGCGCGCTCACGCCATCCTCCCCTACCACCGGGTGCTCGACGGGATCGAGGAGACCGTCAAAAGCGAGGACGACCAGGAGGTCGGGACGACCGGCCGCGGCATCGGCCCGACCTACGAGGACAAGGCCGGCCGCCGCGGCATCCGGTTCGGCGACCTCGTCGACCCCGAGGTGCTCCGCGAGCGCCTGGAGTACGTCGTCCCGCTCAAGCGAACCCTCGCCGAGGACGTGTTCGGCATCGCCGTCGAGGACGCCGACGTGGACGCGGCCGATGTCGACCCCGCGACGGCGTTCGACGTCGACGCGCTGTTCGAGGAGTACCGCGAGTACGGCCGCCGCCTCGAGGAGGAGGGGATGCTCGTCGACGCCGGCGCGTTCCTCGCCGACCGCCTCGACGACGGCGAGCGGATCATGTTCGAGGGTGCCCAGGGGACGATCCTGGACATCGACCACGGCAACTACCCGTACGTCACCTCCTCGAACCCCACAGCGGGCGGCGCCGCGGTCGGCTCCGGGCTCAGCCCCGGCGTCGTCGGCGGCGGAGAGGTGATCGGCGTGGTGAAGGCGTACCTCTCCCGCGTGGGTAGCGGCCCGATGCCGACCGAACTCGCCGGCGTCGAGGGCGACACGCCCGGCTACGACGGCGACGCCGACGAGCGCGCGGAGGAGCTGGCGACGTACATCCGCGAGGAGGGCGGCGAGTACGGCACAGTCACGGGCCGCCCGCGCCGCGTCGGCTGGCTCGACCTCCCGATGCTCCGGCACGCGACCCGCACCAGCGGCTTTACCGGCCTCGCGGTCAACCACGTCGACACGCTGGCCGGCCTCGACGAGGTGAAGGTCGCCCGCGCGTACCGCCTCGACGGCAAGGAAGTCCGGACGATCCCCGCCACTGTCGAGCGCTGGGCGGAATGCAAGCCGATCTACCGGACGTTCGAGGGCTGGCCGGAGATCGACCGGGATCACGTGGTTGCGGTGGGGTACGATGCACTGCCAGAGAACGCTCAAGCGTACCTGGAGTACGTGAGTTCGGACCTGGAGACGCCGATCTACGTGGTGGGCGTGGGTCCGGGCCGCGAGCAGTCGGTCGTGCTCGAACGCCCGTTCTAGGTACTCGGGTTGTTTCTGTTGCTGTTTCAACACTCACGACAGAACCCTTTAGGTCACCGACTGCAATGCAAGCGGTATGCACGACCCGCCGTCGCGGCGCGGGTTCCTGAGAGCTGCCCTGGCCCTCGGCACTGCCGGCGCTGCAGGCTGTGCGGCGCTGCCACCCAGCGACCAGTCCGGGCAGTCCGAGCAGCCGACGCCGACCGAGGAGTCGATGCCGACGGAACAGACCCCGACACCGGAGCCGACACAGACGCCGACCGAGGAGCCCTCGCTGCCGGAACTCGGCGCCGACTTCGAGACGGATGTCTCGGGGGACGGCATCCCGGACCTTCTGGTCGAGCACATCGCGGACGAGGAGGGACTCGACGAGGTCAACCCTTACCGGAAGAACGTCCTCGTGGAGGTCGACCGCGTCGAAGGCGTCGCCGTCGAGGAGACGCTGTCGTTCGCCCGCTCTGTCTTCGCCGACGCGCCCGTCGAGAACCCCGACGGCTCGACCGGCATCGACGTCCACTTCGTCGTCTCCTCGCCGGTCCCCGAAGTGGAGTCGAACGCCTCGGTTCTCCGCGATTATCACTTCGGCCGGGAGCGTACCAGCATCTTCGAGCGCCGTCACCGCGGTTTCCGCCACCTCGTCGTCCTCGATGACCTGTCCGCCGGCTGGTACGCCGACCCGTGGGTGCTGGCCGTCGAGAGCGGCCAGGGCGGGCGCCTGGTGGACGCCCTCGCCGCGCACCTCGCCGGGCGGTTCGATCCGCTGCTGGGCGCGGAAAGCGAGGGGCCCGGCGACGCCATGACTGACCAGCTCTGGCTACCCGACACCGCGGACGCGACCGCCGACCAGCTCCACGAGGCGATCGACTGGAACCTCGTCGCAGAGCACCTCCCGGCGACGACGCCATCGCTGCAGTACTACGAGCGCAAGTACGCTCACCTGCCCGAGGACAGCGAGGTGCCGCCGCCCGACGCGACAGAGGACGACCTCGGCCCCGCGGTCGGCGAGCCCGAGAAGGACACCTCCGGCGACGGGTTCACCGACCGGGAGTTGCTGGAAGCCGACGCGTTCGCGGCGTTCGAGCCGGACCCGCTACGGAAGAACGTGTTCGTCGAGGTCGACTACCAGGAGGGTCTCTCCCGCGAGATCGTCGAGAAGCGCATGCAGGAGATCCAGGCGGTGTTCGCCGACGGGCCGGTGCGCAACCCCGACGGTTCGATGGGCATCGACGTCCACTACGTCATCAGCGACGAGATCACGTTCGACGGCTCGGTCAGAACCGACGATCTGGATGCGTTCCGGACCGAGCACTTCGATCACCTCCTCGAGGGCTTTTTCTACATGATCTTCGTCGACGACGTCCAGAACGACGACCTCGGGAACCTGCTGGGCGTCGCCGGCCACCAGGGGAACCTCATTTTCACCGAGCCCTCGCCGTCGACGCCGTTGCACGAACTCGGTCACTCGCTGGGGCTGTACGCGACCCGCCCGGGCGTCGACCAGCGGGAGTACTCGTTCCGGGAGTACCCCAGCGCGATGAACTACAACTCCCCCCGGCACGCGCTCGTGTTCGCCAGCGAGGGCGGCGACCCCATCACGCCCAACGACTGGGCGGTGATGGAGCGGCTCCTGTCTGACGAGCAACCGAATAGTTCGTTGTTGTGAGCTGTTCTCTCCGTTTTGATCCTGGCCTGACTCTCACCGAACCCAGTGAAACATTCGAATTGGTGACATTGTCATCGACTGGCGTGCAAGATGGACAGCGCGCATTTTACATATGACTGCGGCTGTTGGCATGTTGACGTCAAAATCCTATGGTTATCATGCTACCGAGGTGGATCCAGCGTTCTATTTGTCAAGGATAGATAACCTCACTACAATTCTCTCAGCTAATTCTGACCTTCTTATCGTAGGTGCAAACCGAATGAACCTGGACCTACTACTGCAAATAGTCTCAGTAAAGTCGGTGTTACGGTTTATCGAGATGAGCGAAGACTTTTTCTACTGAGGACAGTATCATTTTATATGAAAAGTGGAGAATCGTCTGGACAAGATTTGTTGCTCCCATTGGGAGCGGTCATATTTGGGACATTCATTCTTGCTGGACCAGTCAGATGGACGCTACATAAAATGTTGGATGAGAAAAATATGAAAATTATATCTCACCTCATATTATCTGTCTTTATTGTGGCTAATGTTTTATTGGTGATATCCAGCGTCCGCTGGATCCAGACCGTCTGGAAAACTTACATAACAATAGTTGTCACTGGTGTGATTATT
This sequence comes from Halobacteriales archaeon SW_10_66_29, assembly GCA_003022845.1. Lineage (GTDB taxonomy): Archaea > Halobacteriota > Halobacteria > Halobacteriales > Haloarculaceae > Halovenus. The sequence goes on from PXSF01000081.1 coordinate 16,668, forward strand.
GGATACAGTGTTGTTGTCCTTATGGAGTACGTCAATGTTCCAGACCGAGTTGGTAAGGTAAACATCTGAGTTTGTTGTACAGTACTGGTTCACGCACGACCGTACGAATCCCATGCCGGGATCGGAGTACCGGCGGCTTGGCCCCGCCAATCGTTGTCCTGACGTGTCACAGAGTCACGTCCGGGTGTATATGAGTGTGTGCGAATTAGTGGATAGTCGGTTACTGTATGTCCACTGAATCAACTTTAGCTGTATCACATATCCAGCTTTCGAGAGCATTCTTTACTTTTGTCTACATAAATCGAAGCCATTATTTACAACTCTGGATAACGTTTACACAGAGATAAATATGACTGTAGAGAAAGAGGAGGTAACGGTCACCGTCAACGGTGAGTCACACGTTGTCTCCGTCGAACCTCGTGAACTTCTATCACAGACACTCCGGGAGCGAATGGGGTGTACGGAGATCAATATCGGGTGTGAGTCGGCAATCTGCGGTGCATGCACTGTGCAGTCCGATGGCAAATCGGTGAAATCCTGTACCAGATTTACCGTTCAGGCTGACGGAGCCGACATCCGGACGGTCAGCGACCTCGCTGACGAGGGCACACTGACCGACATCCAGCAGGCGTTCACTGACGAGCATGCATTGCAATGCGGATACTGCACTCCCGGAATCGTCATGGCGGTAGATGAGTATTTAGATCACAACACAGACCCATCCCGTGAGGAGATACGGAACGAAGCGCTTCAGGGTAATCTCTGTCGCTGTACGGGATACGAGAATATCGTCGACGCAGTCGAAACCGCCGCAGAAAAGTTGGACTAGCAGTATGACACCAAACCATTCAGATTCGGGTATCGGAAGCAGTGTGTCCCGGAAAGAAGACAGAAAGGTCCTCCTCGGCGGGTCGAAGGGAGTCGACGATATCCCGCTGTCAGACGCACTGCACATCCAGTTTATCAGAAGCGAGAAAGCCCACGCCACCTTTACTGTCGATGCAACCGACGCACGGGATGTCAGCGGAGTCGTCGCAGTGTATACCCCCGATGACATCAAGCAAAGCGAGACGACAACACCGAATCCGTTCACGCTGTTTTCAGCCCCGATGGAGGGTGTCCCGTACCCCGACGACTCGCTCCGGCAACGCTCGTTCGCGGAGGACAAAGTGCATTATCATGGCGAAATCATCGGTATGGTCGTCGCCGAAACCCAACGCATTGCCCGTGATGCCCTCGACGAAATAACGATCGAGTACGACATCATCGGACCGGTCGTGACGCCCCAGGAGGCAACTGCGGATGACGCAGCGGCGATCCACGAATCTGTTCCGGACAACGTCGCCTTCGAGGGGGGGCAGGGGGATCGCGACCTGACCGACGAACAGTTCGAGAACGCAGCCTACACAGTCGAACTGGAGAAAGATGCACAGCGCGTCTCACCCACTCCCCTGGAGCCGAGGGCAGCTATCGGGCAGTACGACGAGGCAACGGAGCATCTCGACATCATCGCAACGACACAGATTCCACACGCATACAGGCGATTGCTGGCACAGATGCTTGAACACCCGGAGAACAAAATCGATGTCACGGTTCCCGACATGGGGGGTGGGTTTGGGGCGCGACAACATCCGTATCCGGCAGACGTTCTCGTCGGCTGGTGTGCAGTCGACCTCGAACGAACAGTAAAATGGCGGTCGACGCGGACCGAAAACCAACTAGTCGAGAACGATGGCCGTGGATACGAGGGAACCTGGGAGATCGCACTCAGTGAACAGGGAGATATCCTGGCTGTGAGAGCTGACATCCGCTACGATCTGGGCGCCTGGATCGCACGAGGTGCGGCCTCACTCGCAGAGGCCGGCAATCTGTTGATGACAGGGCTGTACGATATCCCAGCGGCGTACTCGCACGTGACCGGTATCGTGACGAATACGGCTCGAATCGACGCATACCGCGGCGTTTCGGCGACGCCGATGCTGATGATGCTCGAACGGTTAGTCAGCAAAGTAGCGAAAAAGGCAGGGATGGATCCGGCAGCAGTACGCAAACGGAACTTCGTCGACCCGGATCAGTTCCCTTACCAGACCGCAGGCGGGGCAAAGTACGACAGCGGTGACTACGAGCGAAACTTCGATATCGGTCTTGACGAACTGGACTACAGCAGCCTCAGAGAACGACAGGAGCAACTCCGTGAGGAGGGCCGGTATATCGGTATCGGGATCTCGTGTTGGACGGAAGTGGCAGGGCTCGGTCCATGCGGACACATCGACGTTGCAACGTGGGGCTACGGGGGCGTCCAGGTCCATCCGACAGGGGAGGTGACAGTTTACGCTGGCAGTTCAAATCACGGCCAGGGCCACGAAACCTCGCTCGGGCAAGTGGCGTCACACGAGTTAGGTGTCCCGCTTGATTCGGTCACAGTCGTCGAGAATTCCACGAAGGAAGTGACCGAGGGTGTCGGGACGTATGCGAGCCGCACTGCCGCGCTCACTGGTGGTGCGGTCGCAAAGAGTTGCCGCAAGATCGTTCAAAAAGGAGGGAAGGTAGCCGCACACGAAACCGGTGTCACCCCCGACGTCATCGAGTTCGACGACGGAACATACTACCCGATCGACTCTCCCGAGGACGCGGTCACGTTCTCAGAGGTAGCCAGGCAAGTCCATATGGGGGCCGATATCCCGGAGGAGATGGAACCGGGGCTGGAGGAGCAAACCTACTACGATCCGGAGAACTGCACGTGGCCGTTCGGTACCCACATGGTCGTTGTCGAAGTCGACCCTGACACCGGCGAATACGACATCGACCAGTATGTCGCAACCGAAGATTGCGGTGTCCAGATCAATCCCACGATAGTCGAGGGGCAGATCGTCGGTGGCATCGCACAGGGACTCGGACAGGCACTCTACGAGGAGGTCGAATACGCCGATGACGGCACCCACCTGTCTGCGCCACTGCGTGATGAGACGCTTGGCTCGAACGGTGGATATACAGTTCCGAAAGCAGAACACATGCCAGACATCACGATCAAGAGCACGACGACCCCGTCGCCGCATACGCCCCACGGCGCGAAAGGGATGGGTGAGTCCGGGACAGTCGCCGCACCCGGTGCAATTGTCAACGCTATCGAAGATGCAATCGAACCGTTCGACATCGATCCGATGACGCCTCCAATAACTCCTGAAAAGGTCTGGATGGCTATCAATCGGGAGGGCAAGGAGTGAGACGATGCACACAGAACAGTTCAGTTACCATCGCGCAGAGAGTGTAGAACACGCAGTAGAACTACTCGAAACGAGCGACGACGCCCGGATTCTCGCAGGCGGACAGGGTCTCATCCCGCTGATGAAAAAGCGTGAACTGACCCCCGATGCCCTCGTCGATATCACACAGATCGACGAACTGCGCGGCATTGAACGGACGGACGACACAATCAGAATCGGGGGTCTTTCGACACACCGTGAGATAGCCGATTCTGCCCTTCTCAAGGAGACTGCACCGGTTATCCCCAGAACGGTCGCACACATTACCGGCGGACAGCAGGTCCACAACGTCGCAACGATCGGTGGGAACATCGCCCGGGCGCATCCAGGTTACGATTACGAAGGGGCGCTGCTGTCGGCCGGGAGTCAGATCGTTGTCAGCGGCCCGGCAGGGAAACAACGGGTGCCCGTTTCCGAATTTGTCCGTGGCCCCTGTTCGACGACACTTGCCGAGACACAACTCGTTACGAGCATCGAAATTCCGGTGCTGAGCGGGGACAGAAGAGGCGGCTACGCGAAGAAAAAAGAGCCAGCTTCGGGGAATGCAATCGTCGGTGTTGCAACGGACTTGTTGTTCGATGACGACCAGTCGACCCTCGTCAAGTCGGCCCGGATTGCGGTCAACGGTCTGCAGGGGTGTGCGGTCAGACTCGATGCAACTGAAAATAAACTGGAAGGCAAACAGTTGACCCCAGACCGTCTCGAAGCCGCCGCTGGCGACGCCAGCAGTTCGCTGGATAGCTCCGCTGTCCTGGATAACAAGAAAGCCTCTGCCGAGTACAGGCTCTGTTTACTGGAACCACAGGTTCAGAAATCTATTCGGCAGGCTGTCGGGGAGCGGACACTATACAGCCAGACGTGATTCAGTTACGCCATGCCGTCCCAACTCCCGTTTTCGGGCCATAACACAGCCGATGGACTGTCCTGGCACTGTCCGGAGTCACGTCTGGCTGTATATAATTTAATTACGCAGTGGACATACACCTATAAAGGGATGAAAGAACTCACAGTTGCGGAACTAAACGAGGTAGATTCAGAGACATTCGTCGATATTCTGGGAGGGATATACGAGACCTCTCCGTGGGTAGCCGAACGGGCCAGTGAAGCACGGCCGTTCGATTCCGTCGACGAAATCCAGGAGACGATGAAGCGTGTCGTCCAGAACGCCACACGCGAGAAGAAACTGGAACTGCTGCGAGCCCATCCGGACCTCGGTGAGCGAACGGAGATGACCGACGCCTCAAAAAAAGAGCAGGCTTCTGCCGGATTGGATCAACTTTCCGAGGAGCAATACGAGGCATTTCAGCGATTGAACGAGCAGTACCGGGAGAAATTCGGCTTTCCTTTCATCATGGCGGTAAAAAACGAATCCACTGAGGTGATCAGGGAAGCAATGGAACGACGAGTCGAACAGTCGAACTCTGCTGAATTCCAGACTGCTATCGAGGAAGTCCATACCATCGCGCGATTTCGACTCGAGGAGTTGCTGACATCGTAGTGACGACAGCGTGGGACTGATACTAATTGTTGTGATTCGTTACCGCTACTGTGTCACAGTTCGTGCGTCACAGCCCGGCAAGCGCCCGATATGACGAATCTGAGGATACAGACTCTTTCCGTCTGGATTCTCACTTCGAGTTTTCACGTACGTACAGCCACCAGTATCACGAACGACCGTATGACAGCTGCTCGGTCAGAGCGTGTAGACGTCTCTCTGTTCAAATAGTGTCACTATTCTCCGATAAAATTGAATACTAGACTACTGAACGGAAATTTTTTATACAATGAGCGATATTTCTGGAATAGAAAATGACGATTGCAAAGCCAGTAGAAAGAGAGTCGTACAATCGAGACCGGTGTCCATCCGTTGGACAGAAATTGCGGGGTAACTGACAGATGGAGCATGACAACGCAGACACGACCGACAGGCGACTCGTGAACTACGGGAAAGAAAAAATCGTCCTCTATCGGACATATGGGACTCCGCTGGAAGGGGTTCGGACGATCCCGGAATCATCCTTCAGTGGCCGGAGTAACGTTGTTTTTGGAATGGAAGTTCGGGTGCAGGTCTGGGGAGAGGAATTTCTGCCGTCGTTCACTGAGGCCAACAACAGCAAGGTGGTTGCGACAGATTCGATGAAGAACTTTGTGCACCACCAGTTGGGCGAGTACGATGGAGCCACAGTCGAGGGCTTTCTTCATTTCGTGGGCGCAGCGTTCCTCGACACCTACCCCCAGATGGAGAAGGTGCGAGTGTCGGCCGATGAGATGCCGTTCGACGAGCGTCCAGTGCCAGACGGTGATGGCGGGTTCGAGCCGAGTGACCTGGTCTTTCGTGTGTCCGATAACGAGGCCGGGTTCGGAGACATCACACTCAGACGGGGTACAGACGGCCCAGTGATCGAGGCGCACAAAAGCGGTGTGACCGACGTCGAACTGGTCAAAGTGAAGGACAACTCCTTTACGGGATACGTTCAGGACGAGTACACGACATTGCCCGAGCGGGAGAACCGAACGCTCTACATCAACCTGGACATCTACTGGATGTACACCGAAACCGAGGAGGCGCTCGGAGAGGACCCCGAGCGGTACGTTCCAGCCGAGCAGGTACGCGACATTGCACAGGTCGTGTTCCACGAACTCGACGCGAACTCGATTCAGGACCTGGTCTACCAGATCGGGCTCCGGGTTCTCGAACGGTTTCCACAACTCGAAACAGTTACCTTCGAATCCAGAAACAAAACGTGGATCGGGGTGCGGACTGATGATCTGGAGGGCGACGCGAAAGTCCTGCGAGAGCCGCCAAGGCCGACCGGGTTTCAACAGTTTTCGATGGATCGCGGTGATCTCGAAGAGGGAGAGTCACGATGAGTGCAGGACTAACCACGCACGTGCTCGATACCAGCCGGGAAGGGCCTGCGGCTGGTGTCGATATCACGCTTCAGCGGCTGGAATCGACGGGGACCCCAGAGACCGTCGCCCGTGGAACAACCAACAACGACGGGCGTCTCGATGAGCCACTGCTGACCGCGCCAGAGATGGAGACAGGAACGTACCAGCTGCTGTTCGAGGTCGGAGAGTACTACCGAGAGGAAGGGTCGGAATCAACGTTTCTCGAGACAGTGCCTGTCCAGTTCGTCATCGACGACCCCGAGGAACACTACCATGTTCCGCTGTTGCTCTCACCCGGCGGTTACACGACGTACAGAGGTAGTTGACCACTGCATAGCTCTGTGACGATATACACCCGGACGTGATTCGCCTCGGTCATCTCGACACAGCTCGGGACTGTCATAGTGATTGTTGTGAGTATTTTCGGCACCACATCGTAGTAGCGGCGGTTTCACGGCCCGAAACTGGCGTCTGGCGAATACACGGCGGGAACGAGTCACAACAATCACTATCAGGGTCGATACTCGTGGATATCGTGTCCTGACATCTAACAGAGTCACATCCGGGTGTCTATCGTGTCCTGCCGTGTCAGCCGGTGCACAATATATAAATTTTTTAACAATAATGTTTAAACCGATGGGGGTGTACCGAATCAATGCATGTCCAATGATGAAGCCAAAAGTATAGAGATAGCATATGGATTGGACGATAAACCACCGATTCAGAAATCAATACTGCTCGCATTGCAACATGTGTCAGTTATGATTGTCCCCTCGACGGCGGTTGCGTTCATCGTTGCTGGGGCTGCCGGAGTTGGCACTGCCGACACGACGTTTCTGGTACAGATGGCAATCCTGTTTGCCGGTGTGGCAACAGTCATCCAGGCGTACACTGTCGGCCCCGTAGGTGCCCGGTTACCGATCGTTATGGGGACGAGTTTTGCCTTCGTCGGTGCCATGGCATCTATCGGGGGGAGTTCGGGGCTGGATGTCGTGTTCGGCTCTATTATCGTTTCGGCGTTTGTCGTTCCATTCCTGCTCGGCTGGCAGTTCAAACGGCTCGAGTCGTTTTTCCCGCCGCTGGTCACGGGCCTGATCGTCGTCATCATCGGCCTCTACCTCATTCCGGTGGGGATGCAGTACTCTGCTGGTGGCGTCGGTGCGGCAGATTTCGGCTCGATGGAGAACCTCGGACTCGCCGGAGCAGTGTTGAGCATCGCTGTCCTGTTCAACCTGCTTCTTGATGGCGTCTGGCGGCTGTTTAGTATCATAATCGGTATCGCGGTCGGCTACGTGGCAGCCGTCGCACTCGGTGTCATCGATTTCGCCCCGGTTTTCGACGCGGCGTGGTTCGAGATACCGACGCCGGGCGAGTTCGGCTATAGCCTCGAACCGATCCCAGTACTCACCTTCATGTTCCTGTTTCTGGTCTCCGGGATGGAGACGATCGGCGACATGACGGGGATTACGGCCGCAGAAGGCCGTAGTCCGACCGACGAGGAGTTCCGCGGCGGAATCTTCGCCGACGGGTTCATAAGCGGCATCGGCGCGATATTCGGGTCGTTCCCGCAGACCTCCTTCTCGCAGAACGTCGGTATAATCAACTTCACCGGCGTGATGAGCCGGCACGTCGTCGGCATAGGTGGGATCATGCTCATCGGGCTCGGACTCATTCCGAAGTTCAGCGCAATCGTGACGACGATCCCGGACGCCGTTTTCGGCGGCGCGGTCCTCGTCATGGTCGGAATGGTCGCGGCAAGTGGCATGCGGCTGCTGTTCCTGAACATCGAGATGAACCGGCGAAACATGGTCATCATCGCAACCTCGCTCGGACTCGGTCTGGGTATCGCGACGGTCCCGGAGGCAGTTCAGGGGCTCCCAGAGGGCGCCCAGACATTCTTCGGCGAGCCTGTGATCGTGACGGGGATGACGGCACTGCTGTTGAACACGTTCGTTCCAGGTGAATCCAGCCCGCTTTTCGATGTCTCCACGAAGACCCCGACAGCTGCCGAGCCGACCGACGACTAGAGATCGGTGAACTACTTTCGAATAGCAGTGCCGGGAGTCACACCCGTGTGTTCGCCCTCTCTGACGACGAACTCACCACCGATTAGAACGTGGGGCATCCCGTCAGGGAACTGGCGTGGTTCGTCGTAGGTGGCAGGAGTTCCCACTGTCTGTGGATCGAAGGCAACGAGATCGGCGTCCATATCCGGTCTGAGTAGTCCCTTCCTGGAAAGCCCGACGACTCGGGCAGGGAGTGAGGTCATCATGCGGACGGCTTCCTCAAGAGAGAACAGATTCTCATCGCGAGTGTACGTTCCGAGCACCCGGGGATACGTTCCGTAGGTTCGCGGATGGGGTTTCCCACCGAGCAATGCGTCGGTCGCAACCGCCGTGCGCTCGTGTTGCAAAATCTCTTTGACATCTTCTTCAGCAGCAAAATAACAGATCCGTTCGACTTCCAGTCGTTCTTCGAGCAAGAGGTCGATGACGACCTCTGCAGGACTCGCGGCGCGTTCGTCTGCGATGGCATCCATACGCATGCCGACGTACCGTCTGTTCGTTTCGCTTGCCACGCTCGTAATCACGATCTTTGACCAGTCTTTGACTTCGTTCTCGAGATGGTCCTGAATCTCTGACCGGCTGTTCCTGAGGTGGTTGAGAGTCGATTGCGGTCCGTCCGACCGCGCCCACGGAGGGAGAGACGCTGCAAGCATCGTACTCCCAGCAGTATACGGGTACTGGTCGGCGGTAATATCGACGCCGCGCTCCCGGGCAGTTTCGAGCACCCCGATCGCACGGTCTGCTTTCCCGTGTTGTGGGGCATACATCAATTTGAAATGCGAGAGGTGGAGCGGGATATCTTCGTCCTGGCCGATATCGACAAACTCGTCCAGCGCGTTCCAGATATCGTTGCTCTGATTTCTGATGTGAGCGACGAACGGTCGATTGTACTCCGAGAGACAGCCAGCCAGAGTCTGTAACTCGTACGTGTCGGCGGTAACCTGTGGCATATAATCGAGACCGGTCGAGAAGCCGACGGCACCGTCTTCGAGCGCCTCGGTCACGAGATCGGCCATCTCCTCTAGTTCGTCCTCAGTCGGCTGTCGGATATCCATCCCCATGACGTTGTACCGAACGGTCCCGTGTCCGACGAGCGTTGCAACGTTTGGCCCAACACCGGCACGCTCGATTGCATCCAGATACTCACTTATACTCCCCCACGTCCACTCTCGTTCTGGTCGGCCATCGAGGCCACTCAGGTGGTCCTCCCATGCGTCTGCGCTATCTTCCCGATACATTGGGGCCATCGAAAACCCATCCTGGCCGAGTATCTCGGTCGTGACGCCCTGCATGGTTTTTGGGGGAAGTCCGGGCTCGGAAAACAGTCGGAGGTCAGAGTGAGAGTGGAGGTCGATAAACCCTGGGGCAACGACCAATCCATCCAGATCGACCGTGTTTTCGGCCGCCTGTCCGCCGCTCTCGTCCCGATTGACCGACTCGATCTGGCCATCTGAGATCCCGATCGAACCGCGAAACCACGGTGCGCCCGTGCCATCAACTATTCTGCCGTTCGTCAGGAGTGTATCGTAAGACATGAATGTAATTATTCTACTGTTTTGTGCATCGATGTGACAACTGTTCGGTTATACTCGCTGATCCTACTTGTATATTTGTTCTACTCGCCCGTGAGACGTGTCGTATGGATGTCTCGTTTTCCGCTTCATAGTAGTCCTGCTAGTCGTGACTCCAGCGAGGAACAGTCCGGGCCAAGAGTTCCCCGTGTCCGGGGTCGGCGACGATCTCTCCATTATCAGCGACCAGTTTGCCTCTGAGGAGCGTCTTCTTCACCCGCCCGGTGAGTTCGCGTCCCTCGTAGATCGAGAAATCCGCTTTTGAATGGTTCTCGGCGGCCGAGACGCTGTACGTTTCATCGGGATCGAACAGGACGATATCCGCGTCAGCACCGGGTTCGATGCGCCCTTTCATGGGCATCCCGAACGTCTGTGCCGGCCGTTCGCATTTGAGACGGACGAGGTCCGGATACGAGAAGTCACGCTGAATAACAGCCTCGTCGTGAAACACGGAGAGACCCGTCTGGAGGCTGTTGACGCCCTTCGGAGAGTCCCACCAGTCGTCCTGCTCCTTTCGCTCCCGGGTCGCCGCGACGTGGTCGGAGGAGACGATGGTAAGAGTCCCGTCACGGAGTCCGTCGTACAGGGCCTCGATATCCTCGGGTTCACGGAGTGGCGGAGCCATTATCGCCAGATTCCCCAATCGTTCGTAAACTCTCTCGTCGAACACAGTGTAGTGTGTGCAGGTTTCGGCGCGCACGTTCGATCCGTCCCGTTTGTGCGACCGGATGACGTCGGTGGCCGCCCCGGATGTCGTATGGACGCCGTAGTACTTCGCGTCAGCTTCGAGGGCCAATCGGACGGCCGAGTCCGCGGCCATCGCTTCCGAGTGTGGTGGTCGTGACGCTGAATACGCCGTTGGAGAGGGAGACTCTTTCAGCTCCTGCGTTCTTCGTTCACAGACAGAGTGGTCCTCCGTATGCACCATCCCGACAGCCCCGAGGGATGCGAACTGGTCGAACAGTTGTTCCATGAATCCGTGTGACAGGCGAATACTGTCGGTCGTGAACATCTTGAACGACGGGAATCCCGCCTCGACGAGCGCCGGAAGTTCGTCGAAGACCGCTGGGTCTTCGCTGGTTATCACCGGATGGAGACCGGCATCGACCAGCACGGAGTCCATTTTCTCCCGGTGTCTGTCGACGGCCTCTGTCAGCGTTCCATCGTCGCACCAGTCACGTGTCTCCTCCTGAAAACCCTGCCACGCGAAGTTGACGACACTCGTGACGCCACCGGCTGCGGCGGCTGCGGTGCCGGATTCGTACGAATCGACCGAGTTGTATCCCGCCAGGTGAACGTGTGGATCGACCACACCGGGAAGAACCAGCAGTCCAGTCGCATCGATCCGTCGGTCCGCTTCCGGCAGACTGCGTTCGCTCCCGACGTCGACGACCGTTCCGTCATCGATTGCGACGGCGGCATCGAACATCGACTGTCCCGTTACGATAGTCCCACCTGTGATGATTGTATCTAGTTCCATATGACTCACTCGACCTTGAGGTATGCCTCCCGGATTTCCGGTCGGTCGAGAACTGTCTCGGCGTCACCGTCGAAATGTGTCGTGCCGTTCTCGAGAACAAAGACGTGATCTGAGTGTTTCACACCCGTTTTGATGTTCTGTTCGATCATAAGCACTGTCACGCCCAGTTCATTGATCGACTCGATCTTGTCGAAAATCATGTCGATTGCTTTCGGAGCCAGTCCGGCAGTGGGCTCGTCGAGCATCAGGCCGCGACCCAGTTCGACCATCTGCTGCTGGCCGCCGCTGAGATTGCCCGCGGGAGTATCCTCATATTCACGGAGTGCCGGAAATATCTTGAATACTTCTTCGATTGCAGCCGCTGTATCGTGATCACGGTCGGTAATACAGGTTTCTTCCCCAAAGATGTTTATTACTGGCTAATATTATACCAAATGATGGCATTCGAGATTGACGAACAGAGATTCAGTAATACGATGGAAGAACAGGCATCGATCGGCGGCACAGACAACGGTGGTCTCCACCGACTGGCGCTATCCGATGCCGACAAAGACGTTCGAGACTGGTTTCTCGACGCGATGGAAGCGGAAGGGCTCGACGTGCGGATCGACGAGATGGGGAATATGTTCGGACGGCGATCCGGAACGGATCCCACGGCCGCTCCCGTTCTTCTGGGCTCTCACCTCGACTCGCAGCCGTATGGCGGTATCTACGATGGTGCACTCGGCGTGGTTGCAGCACTCGAACTCGTTCGGTCACTCAACGACGAAGAGATTGAGACAACCCGTCCCATCGAGATTGTGAACTGGACCAACGAGGAAGGCTCACGGTTCCAGCCGGCGATGCAGGGTAGCGGTGTGTGGGCGGGCGAACTCGACCTCGAAACGGAATATGCCAAAACTGACGATACAGGCACAACAGTCGAGGAAGAACTCGAACGCATCGGCTATAAGGGTCCCGAGCCGGCCGAACCTCCCGAGGAGTACGACTCATCACTGGAACTGCATATCGAACAGGGACCAAAACTCGACGATACTGGGAAAGATGTGGGTGTCGTCTCCGGTATCGTGGGACTGAGCTGGGGGGCTGTAACCTTCGAGGGCGAGGCTGAACACACTGGCACCACGCCGATGCAGGGTCGCCAGGACTCACTGGTTGCGGCTGCGGACCTGATTACGGCAGTTCGTCGCCTTCCGAGCAGACTTGGCGACCGGACGGTCGGGTCTGTCGGGCACGTCGACGTGGCCCCCAATTCGATCAACATCGTTCCGGAAACCACCACTGTCACGTGGGGAATCCGCGACCCGAACGACAGCACCGTCGAGCGGGGCCGCGAACAGGTGATCGCAGAGGCAGAGGCCGCAGCAAATCGGGAAGGTGTCGAATTCGAGTGGGAAGACAGAGCACGGTCGTCGAGTATCCGGTTTCCGGATCGGCCGGTACAGGCTATCAGGGACGCATCGAATAGTCTCGGCTACGACGCGATGGACGTATTCAGCGGTGCCGTCCACGATGCTGCCCACGTCGCGAAGGTATGTGACACTGCGATGGTTTTTGCCGTCAGTGAGGACGGCAAAAGTCACACTGAAGACGAGTTCACGTCCTGGGAAGACTGCTACAGTGCCGCAAACACGCTCGCAAATGCGGGACTCACGCTGGCAGAGTAGCTAGGGACGTGACTCTGTGAGACGTCAGGATACGATAAAGAGTCACAACAATCAGTATGAGTCTCCGCACGGCATGCCGTATTCTGTCACCAGTCCCACGAATTAGGGTCGTCACCCAACGCGGCCTCGGTCACGGCACCGCCGCGAGGTGCGTCATCACGGTGTCCCTGCTGTAGCGCTACCCTGACGGTTGTTCCATCCGCAGCGGCGACATCTACCTCGCCGCCCATCTCGGTCACCAACCAGTTCACCAGCCACAGCCCGAAACTGCTCGCGTGGTCCACTGGGGACTCACTCGCCTCCTTGAGCACTCGTTCCTCCATGGCCGGCAGTCCCGGCCCGTCGTCACGCACCTCCACGGTGACGCGCTCTTCGTCGTCGTCCGGCGGCACGACCGCCACCGTTGCCTGTGATCCACCGGCTGCGATGGCGTTGTCGACCAGTTCCACGAGCACCATTTCCAACCGGTCGGTCGCTATCGCCTGCTGCTCGCCCGGCAGTTCATGCTGGATTGTCGCCTCCGGATGG
>PXSF01000082.1 GCA_003022845.1 Halobacteriales archaeon SW_10_66_29
GGGGTCTGTCGGATCGAGGGGAACATCTGGGGACACGGCGAAGTACGTGTAGCCGTCGAGCACAGACACTGCGTTCGCCCTGGTTTCCGCGAGGCCACCGATAGTCTGGCTAGGGTTCTCCTCGCCGGGCGCATCGGTGATGTCGATCAGCACTCGCTGGGAACCCGCCCGGTAGGAGAGGTCGTTGTCCGCCGTGAGGATTGCCTCGTAGTTGTCTTCGGGGCCGTCGCCGCCGAAGCCGACCTCTTCCTCCAGGCTCGTGTTCTGGACGGCGGTGTTGAACTCGTCGCCGTCGCTCGTGAACTCTTGCTTGAGGAAGACGGCGGGCGGACCAGTCTCTTCCTCGTCCCCGAACAGGTACAGCGCGTATCTGGCGTCGATCCCCTCGTCCTCGACGGTGTTGATGAAGTTCTGCATCTCCGCTTTCGCGCCGTCGAGTTCGTCACTCATGCTCCCGGTCACGTCCAGCAGGAACACGAAGTCGACGGGCTTGTCCTCGCCCGAAATATCGACGTCGACCGTCTGCTCGCAGCCGTCCTCGCACAGCGAGAAGTCGCTGGTGGTGAGGTCCCCGTTGTTCCCCGCAGTCGTGTCGACCGTCAGGAACGTGGCGATGTCCGGGAAGTCGGACGCGCTGGTGCTGTCGACGGTCACCTCCGGCGACGTGCTGACGTCGGTCCCGAACGAACACTCGTCGCATTCGGGCTCCTTGGGCGGAACTCCCCCGAAGCAGTCGCCGTCGACGTCGGCGATCAGACGGATCGTACCGCTCGCGAGCGGGCCCTCCGCGGTCGCGTCGACGTCGTACGTCTCGGTGCGGAGGCCGATCCGGGCACACTCGCCCAGCGCCAGCGGGACCTCCCGCCCCTCCTCGACGTCGACGCGACCCTCCGTCGAGGGGTCGCCGTCGCTGTCGCCGTCGTAGTAGAAGACGACTTCGGCGTCCTCGCGCATCTCGAAGTCCTCGCCGAACTCCCAGGAGATGCAGGCGTCTTCCTTGCCCTGGTTGCAGATGTCGAACATCCCGTCGAACCAGGTCTTCGAGTCGGAGTTGACGCCCGACCCGTGGTCGTCGTGGGCCTCGTGGGTCTCGAGTGGCTTCAACCCCAGATACGCGTTCGGGTCCTCCGCCACCTGAATCGTTACGTCCCGCTGCGATTCGACTCGACTGAACGCGCCCGATCCGAGCAGCGCGCTCCCGCCAGCCGCGGCCGAACCGATGCCAAGCAGAAACTTGCGTCGTTGCATGCGTGTTTACCCCTTACCACACGTCCCGGACGACCCGCGGGGGCGGACCCTCCTCGAACGACGTGCTTAGTTGCATCCATAACCCCCCTCCCCTATTGTATCGAGCCGCCTGTAAGACGCGGCCCCGAAGGATCACCGATCCTGAACGGCTACAGGCTCGCTCCGAGGCGGTTCAGAGCCACTCTGAGATCCGCTCGCGGGGCCTCTCGGGGTTCAGACACCGCCAGAAAAGCCAGCGGCGGATCAGGTTGGCAGGCGACCACTGGCCGACGGCCGCCGTGGAGTGTCCACACTTAACTGGATCCGCGAAAAACCGCCAGTATGTTTCGGAAGTCGACGTGGATACGGCTGCCGCGGAACGTGGTCGTCGGGCACGAGGTGCTCTCCCGGACCAGCGAGGCGGTCGGGGAGCTACAGCTCACGGGGACGCCGCTCGTCGTCACCAGCCCGACCCCGCGGTCGGCCGCAGGGGACCGCGTCATCGAGGAGCTCGCGACGCTGGGGCCCGACCCGGAGCTGATCGTCGTCGAGGAGGCGACGTTCGACGCCATCGAGCGGGTGCTCGCACGGACCGAGGACGTCGACCCCGGCTACCTCGTCGGCGTCGGCGGCGGGAAGGCCATCGACATCGCGAAGATGGCCGCCGCCGACTGCGAGCAGGGGTTCGTCTCGATCCCGACCGCGGCCAGCCACGACGGCATCGTCTCCGGCCGCGGGTCGGTGCCGGAGGGGGGCACGCGCCACAGCGTCGCGGCGAAGCCGCCGCTTGCAGTCATCGCGGACACCTCGGTGATCGCGGACGCGCCCTGGCGGCTCACCACCGCCGGCTGTGCCGACATCATCTCGAACTACACCGCCGTCCGGGACTGGCAGCTCGCCCACCGCCTCCAGAACGTCTACTACTCGGAGTACGCCGGCGCGCTCTCGCGGATGACCGCCGAGATGCTCGTCGAGAACTCCGGCTCGATCCGCCAGGGGCTGGAGGAGTCGGCCTGGATCGTCGTCAAGGCGCTCGTCTCCTCGGGGGTGGCGATGAGCATCGCCGGCTCCTCGCGGCCCGCCAGCGGCGCCGAACACCTCGTTTCCCACCAGCTCGACCGGCTCGCGCCCGGCGCCGCGCTGCACGGCCACCAGGTCGGCGTCGGCTCGATCATGACGGCGTACCTCCAGAGCGGCCAGGACGGCGACTGGGAGGACGTCCGCGACGCCCTCCGGAGCATCGGCGCCCCGACGACCGCCGACGAACTCGGGATCGACGAGGCGACGGTGATCGAGGCGCTCACCTCGGCCCACGAGATCCGTGACCGCTACACGATCCTGGGCGACGGGATCAGCGAGGCGGCTGCCCGCGAAGCCGCCGCTGTCACTGGCGTCATCTGACTGCGGAGCCGTTCCAGTGCCGGCGCAATCTGATTGGGACCTTACCCGACGATGGGCTGTGGCGGCGTCGCCGTCTGCTGCCACACCACGTCGTCGTTGCCACGGCCGGCGTCGTGCGCCGCCTCGAAGAGCACGGCCAGCCGGTAGATGGTGCCGCTCGCGACGTCCTCGGCGTTCGAGATGCCGACGATGGTCGCCCTGTCGACGGCCGTGACCGAACACTCGACGCCGGTCCTGTCGGCGACGGCCTCACACACTGCCAGCTCCAGCGATCGGTCGACTGGCGTCGTCGTCGAGGGGAGCGCGACCGCGTCCTGTTTGCGGACGTGAAGTACCTCGCCGTCGTCATTTCGAACCTTCGCGTACAGGTCGACCCGGTCCTCGCGGGCCTCCGCTCTGGCCTGGGCGTACTGTGACGGCGACACCTCGATGCTGGTCTGGTTGACCGAAAACGTGCTGTAGGACTCCTCCAGCGCCGCGAGACAGGATTCTACGTTCGCGCTCGACCGCTCCACCACTCCCATGGTCGTACAACCGAGGCCGGCCCGATAAAGCCAGTGGATGCTTTCAGCGGTTGAAGCTGATCTGACAATCGCCACAGAGTCACGTCCGACGGTATCAGCCCGGCGGATAGTACGTTTTTTCCCCTTCGGTGTCGGAGAACACGGCAATGAGCGAGTACGACTACGACGAGCTGGGACTCGTCGCGGGGCTGGAGATCCACCAGCAGCTCGACACGGAGACGAAGCTGTTCTGTGCGTGTCCGACGACGCTGCGCGAGCCCGAGGCGGCGGCGAAGACGTTCACGCGGTACCTGCACCCGACCAGGAGCGAACTGGGCGAGATCGACGAGGCGGCCTTAGAGGAGAGCCGCGTCGGCCGGCAGTTCGAGTACCTGGCCTACGACAGCACCTGCCTCGTCGAGGAGGACGACGAACCGCCGGGGCGGGTCGACAGCGAGGCGATCGCGACGACGCTGGAGATCGCCGCGCTGCTGGACATGACCGTCGCCGACCAGGTGCACGTGATGCGCAAGATCGTCGTCGACGGCTCCAATACGACGGGGTTCCAGCGGACGATGCTCGTCGCCAGCGACGGCGCCATCGAGACCGACGACGGGCCGGTCGGCATCGAGGACCTGATGCTCGAAGAGGAGAGCGCAAAGCGGATCGCCGAAACCGACAGTGGCGTCCGCTACGGCCTCGACAGGCTCGGGATCCCGCTGGTCGAGATCGGCACCCGACCGGACATCCGCACGCCCGAGCAGGCCCGCGAGGCCGCCGAGCGGATCGGGATGCTGCTGCGCTCGACCGGCAAGGTCAAGCGCGGCCTCGGCAGCATCCGCCAGGACGTCAACGTCTCGATCGCCGAGGGCGCCCGCGTCGAGATCAAGGGCGTCCAGAGCCTCGACGACATCGACGACATCGTCCGCAACGAGGTCCGCCGCCAGGTCGAACTGCTTTCGATCGTCGACGAACTCGATGCGCGGGACGCGGCCGTGGGCGAGCCACAGGACGTCTCCGACGTGTTCGCGGACACCGACAGCGGCGTCATCGGCGGCGCGCTCGGCGGCGGTGGCAAAGCCATGGCGGTCCGGCTGGCCGGCTTCGACGGCCTGGTCGGCCGCGAGATCCAGCCCGACCGCCGGCTCGGCACCGAGTTCGCCGACCACGCCGCGCGCCAGGGCGCCGGCGGCATCTTCCACACGGACGAACTGCCGGCCTACGGCGTCACCGAGGAGGAGGTCGAGGACCTGCGGGCCGCGGTCGGCGCCGAGCCGGACGACGCCGTAGCCCTCGTGGCCGACGACCCCGAGACTGCCGGCCTCGCAATCGAGGCAGTCGTCGAGCGAGTACCTGCGGCCGCTGCCGGGCGCAGCACGGATGTACCCCGAGACGGACGTGCCGCCGGTCGAGCCCGACGTGTCGGCGATCGAGACGCCCGAACTGCTCACCGAGAAGGTCGGGCGCTACCAGGACGAACACGGGCTGGACGCGGCCCTCGCCGAGCAGGTCGCCTACGGCCAGCGAATGGCGTTGTTCGAGGAGGCCGTCGGGATGGGCGTCGACCCGACGCTCGCTGCGGGGACCCTCGAATCGACGGTGACGGAGCTCCGCCGGGACGACGTGCCCGTTGAGAATCTGACCGACGAGCAGTTCCGGGGACTGTTCGCGCTGCTCACCGACGGCGAACTCGCCAAGGAGGGCGTGCCGGACCTGCTGACCGCGCTCGCGGAGCAGCCCGACCTGTCGGCCCAGGAAGCCACAGAGCAGGAGGGGCTGGGCAGTGCCGGCGAGGACGAGGTCCGGGAGGAAATCAGCGCGGTCGTCGAGCGCAACGCCGACCAGGTCGCCGAGGAAGGGATGGGCGCCTTCTCGGCGCTGATGGGCGAGTGCATGGGCGAACTCCGCGGCAAGGCCGACGGCGACGTCGTCAGCGACGTGCTCCGCGAGGAGATCCAGAAGCGCGCCGGGTAACGCCGCGTTCCACGCTGTTTCTGCCGACTGACCAACCGCCAGGTTTCTACTGTTTGCACAGCCGCTCAGTATCTGCCGTCCACGCAAACCACGTCCTGGCGGACTGAAAGGGCGAGGGCCGGTCGCGGTCGCTGAGCGGGCCCTATCCGAGCGACCAACGAGAGCGAGGATATCCCGCTCAGCGCGACCCGCGAGCGCGCCGAGGGCTTTCTACACCATTTCGACTACGGCAAGTGACGCAATTTCTATCGAGGTATCCGACGCAGAAATAGATCTCCAGCAAGAAGCTACTCGGACAGCAAATCGAGCACCTCGTCCACAGCCGCCGAGTCCGGCCCAGGGTCACGCTCGGGGTCGACCGGGCCCTCCACAGCACGCTCGATCGCCGACCGGGGCGTCATCGGATCCCAGCCCAGCGACGACAGTTTCGCCGTCGAGAGGACGTGCAGGTCGGGGTTGTACAGCGGGAAGTCGGTCATCGCCAGGTCGGCCCCCGCGAGTTCGCGCCCGCTCGTGGTCACGAGTTCGACGTCGGTCTCCAGCGCGTCGGCGATCAGCCCGATTGTTTCCTTCAAAGGCAACACTCGTCGGTCGCCGACGTTGTAGGCCTCGCCAGCTTCACCCACCTCGGCCACGGTACGAACGGCGCTGGCGACGTTCCCGACGGCGACGAGGTGGTGGACGTTGGTGCCGTCGCCGGGGACGAGCACGCGGTCGCGCTCGCGGACCTGCTCGACCCAGTAGTGGAAGCGCCCGGTGTAGTCGTGGGGGCCGTAGACGATGGTCGGCCGGACACTCATCGC
>PXSF01000083.1 GCA_003022845.1 Halobacteriales archaeon SW_10_66_29
CTTCGGGACCGCCGACTGGCAGCCGATCGTGCGCGTCGACGAGTATCTGAACGAGCGCGAACTGTACGGGCTCTATCGCCACGCTGATCTCGCCCTGGTCAGTTCGGTCCGTGACGGAATGAACCTCGTCGCAGCGGAGTACGCTGCCGCCCAGATCGAAGGGGACGGCGTCCTGGTGCTCAGCACGCAGACAGGCGCTCACGACCTGTTCGGCGAGTTCGCAGTGTCAGTTTCGCCGTTCGCACCCGAACAGTTCGCAACCCAAATCGAGTCCGCGCTCAGAATGCCGAAAGTCGAACGGCAATCACGGATGCAACGGATCAGGCGGACCGTCGCTGCCAACGACCTCTGGTCGTGGCTGCGCGGCGTGGCCGAAACCGCGCAGGCCGTCGAACAGACGCGGCCAGCCCCGGACCGCCACGATTCCACCGCAGTGGGCCATGACGCCTACTGAGCCGTCCAGTCCCCCCGGCGTCGTCAGTGAGGGGAGCGACCTCGTAAAGAAGATCGACACCGCGGATGGACTGCTCGCTGGCTTGGACTTCGACGGCACGCTCGCTCCGATCAGAGCCGACCCCGAGACGCCGGCGTTATCGCCGCAACTGGCGGAGCTACTGAAACGCCTCGCGTCGCAACAGCACGTCCGGGTTGTGGTCATCAGCGGCCGCGCTCTAGCCGACCTGACGACCCGGATCCCGGTTCCGGGCGTCGATCTCGCCGGAAACCACGGGCTGGAACTCCGGCTCGACGGCGAACGCCGCGTTCCAGAGCGCGTGGAGCAGCGACTCCCCGACGTCAGGGAGGCCCTCGAGTCGCTCCGGGCGGACCTCGACGGCGTTCCGGGAATTCGGATCGAGGACAAACAGCTGTCGCTGACTGTCCACGTCCGCGAGACGCCGCCCAACCACGTCGACGGTGTTCGGGAAACCGTCAGTTCGGTCGTCGCCGACAGTTCTGGACTCACGCTGAGCGAGGGCAAGCAGGTATTCGAGGTGAAGCCGGCGGTCCCCCTCGACAAGGGGACCGCGATGCAGCGGTTCGAACGAGAGACTCCGACAGAGTGGCTGTCGCTGTACCTCGGAGACGACACCACTGACGAGGATGCGTTCCGGGCGATCCAGCCCGAGGGAATCGGTGTTCACGTCGGCGAACGGAGCGACAGCGCCGCGGACTACCGGATCCCTGGGCAATCCGACGTGCCCGGTTTTCTCTCCTGGCTCACTACACGAACGAGCATCTCCGAGGAACCGGGGGCCTCATAGCCACTCTCCCGTTGACGAGCCGTCGTAAGATCGGCATTATTGCGCCAGCTCGCCGTTCTCACCGCAGTTCTCCGGACCGTCGAGCGTCTGTCAGAGGTTCCCGCGGCCGATCAGCGCCGCACGGATGGGAATCCAGGGGCAGTCACCACTATCACGCCGGAAACCGCGTCACGTCACGGGTACATATCGCCATCCAAAAGCGACTCGAACGTAAGCTCAGGTATATTAGTCGAGATGGCAGGTTTCGGGACTGGTATCGGGTAACTTACTATACTCATCCGGGGCGTCCAACCCCCTGCAATGGCTGGACACGCGAACGTCGTCGTCGTCGTTTTGGACACTACGCGCTGGGACGACGCTCTCAACCCATCCGTCGCACCCACACTCACAGACCTGGGGTCCGCCGGAACGACCGCAACACAGGCGATCACACCGGCACCCTGGACGCTCCCGTCGCACGCGTCGATGCTGACGGGCACCTACCCGTCGAATCACGGCGCACACGCCGCTCACGAGCGGCTCGACGGCCGGCTCCCGACGCTGCCCGAACTGTTCGGGACGGCCGGCTACGAGACGCTCTGCATCTCGAACAACACCTGGCTGAGCATCGAATCCGGGTTCGACCGCGGGTTCGACACGTTCAAACAGATGTGGCAACTGGTCCAATCCTCGACGGCCCTGAGCGAACTCGTCGACGTGATGGCCGAGCGTCGGGCGCGCGCCGTCGGCCGGAAACTCCTGACGACGGCGCCGCCCGGACGACCGAGTGGATCACCGACTGGCTCCGGGACCGCGAGCGCGACGAGCCCTTTTTTCTGCTGACGAACTACCTGGAACCCCACCTCGAGTACCGCCCGCCCGAACGGCTGGCCGAACAGTTCCTGCCGGCGGCGTGGGGCTACGAGGAAGCGATGGCGATCCCGCAGGAGCCCTGGGAGTATCTGGCGGGCGACCTCTCGCTGAGCGATGGGGAACTGCGTGCCCTGCGCGGTCTCTACCGGGCCGAGATCGCCTACCTGGACGAGCAACTCGCGGCGCTCAAACGCGCGCTCGTCGACGCCGGCGAGTGGGAGGAGACGGTGTTCGTCGTCACGGCGGACCACGGCGAGAACATCGGCGACCACGGGCTGATGGACCACCAGTACTGCCTCTACGAGACGCTGATTCACGTTCCGTTAGTCGTTCACGGCGGTGCGTTCACCGACGGCGAGGACGTGACCGATCTCGTGAGTCTCGTCGACCTGGCGCCCACGCTGCTGGACGCCGCCGGGATCGACGCTCCCGAGGCCAGAGACGGCTTCCAGGGCCGCTCCTTCCACCCCGAGGCCGACAGCGACCCCCGAGAGTTCACCGTGAGCGAGTACATGGCGCCACAGCCCTCGATGGAGGCGCTGGAACACCACGTCGGCGACCTCCCTGCCGAGGTCCGCCGGTACGACCGATCGCTACGCTCGATCCGCACCGGGAGTCACAAGCTGATCCGCGGGTCGGACGGCACGGTCGAACTGTACGACCTGGACGCGGACCCGCGCGAGTCGACGGACGTCGCGGCGGCAAACCCACAGCTCGTCGACAGGCTCACGGACACGCTCGACGAGTGGCTCGAGGAGTTCGAACAGGCAGACGTCGACGGCAGCGTCACGCTCGACGCCGACCGCAAGGCGCAGTTAGAGGAACTGGGCTACATCCGCTGACCTCCACCGACCAGCCGTCTCATATACAGCCATACACCCGGGGGTATTCGACAGACTCCAAGTGCGGGCCGTGAATTACAGCATTAGGTCTCCCCGACGATGGAGAAATATAATATAAATTATATAAACGCTGTTCGTCTATATCTCAGTTCATTGACTAACTACGTCACACTATTCAAATAGGTATCAGACTGTATTTCTACTATTACGGAAGGCAACGTCCGGCCAAGGAGTGGTCTGACGCTGAGGAAATACTGAAAAAGCCGATTTTTAGATGTGTGACTGCCATAGATTGAAGGGGGAGGCGCGCCAGACCCCGGTATGAGCAGCGAGCAGGAGGTCGACACGTCCCGGACAGTCGTTCAGGCGTACGTGCCGGCGTACCAGCGGGCGGAGTGGGACGAACAGGCCGAAGAGCTCGGGATGAGCAGGAGCGAGTTCGTCCGGACGATGGTCCAGGCGGGACGGCAGGGGTACGGCGGCGACCCCGTGGCACCACAGCAGGCGGACGATTCGAACAGTCCCGAGGACGGTGCCGGTGCCGCGGCGGAATCCGGGATCCGGGACCGCATCGTCGATGCGCTCGAGGACGAACCAGCCCTGTCGTGGGACGAACTGCGCGAGGCTGTCGCGGGCGACATCGAACAGCAGATCGAGGACGCACTGAGCGACCTGCAGGACGCGGGCCGCGTGAGACACAGCGGGCGCAAGGGCGGATACGTACTGGAGGGAAACGATGAGTGAGACGGGCCGCGGCGAGGGAACGGCAACCGACCAGGTGGCGTACTTCCTCGAAGACATCACGTACCAGGGCAAATCGGAGCGAACACAGGACGCATACGAGCGCGTCCTGACCGATTTCCGGGAGTATCTCCGGTCGCGTGACCTCACGTTCGAGGAGGCCAACCACCGCGACTGCATGGCGTACGTCCATCAACTTCGGGGAGCAGTTGCCGACAGCACCGTCGCGACGTACGCGTCCTACCTCCACCGGTTCTACGACTACATGCTGCAGGTCGGGCGGTTCGACGACAACCCCATGGCGCTGGTCCTCGAGGAGATCGACGAGTCGATCAACACGGACCCCGCCCGCCGGGACATCTCCGTGCCGGCGATGCAATCCTTCGTCGAGCAGGTCAGCCATCCGCTCGACCGCGCCGTCGTCGTCACCTTGCTCAAGACAGGGATCCGGGCCGGTGAGCTGTGCAATCTCGACATGCGGGACCTCTACCTCGCGGAGTCGTTCGTCCCGGACACCCACCGGCCGCGGCTCGACGGTCGGCCCCAGTCGCTGTACGTCGACAGCACCCCCAGCGCCGGATCGCTGTACAACGGCGAGCGCCGGACGGCGTCGAACAAGCGCAAGCGCGACACCACGGTTCCAGTCGATGAGGAACTGACGGAGGTTCTGGAGCGGTGGCTCGCCGCCCGCCCCGACCCTGTTTCGGAAGCCGACCCGCTGTTCGTGAGCACCACCAATAGCTGGGGCGAACGCCTCACCCCGGACATGGTCCATCACATCGTCGAGAGCCACGCCAGGGAGATGGGCTGGTACCGCGCCGGCGGGGGCCCCGAGGAGAACGTCACACCCCACTACTTCCGGCACTTCTTCACGACGCACCTCCGCGACCGGACGGGCGACCGCGGCGTCGTGAAGTACCTCCGGGGCGACGTCGCCTCAGACGTCATCGACACCTACACCCACGACTGGGGGGGCCGCGTGCGGGCGGTGTACGAGGAACATATCTACAAGATTTGTTGAATTACTGTCTGTTCTCCCGTCGCTTGCGCAATTTGTAAACTGCATATCGCTATATCGAATCCAAAAATACAGTTGCGAATGAGGCCGAAAATATGCATGGGAACCAGAGTGTGTGGTGGTCCTACCCTGATTCAGGGAATCAAACTCCTCACAGTACCGTTTCAGGCGACTGGTTTTCACAGCTGGCTTAGTATCAAAGTGAGGTCGTCTCACGCTCGTGTTAGGTGGGCTCGTCTCGGAACCGTTCAATCAAGTGCTTGACATCCTCCTCCGGATAGAGTGATTAGCGAATGTTATTCTCCAAGAAATTTGTTTAGGTCGCTAAATTCGTCGGGTGAGAGAATGACCTCGGTATCGAAGGTATCAAACTGTTCAAAATCGTCGTCAATGGTCAACACAGTGTTGACTCCTTCATCGATTGCTACGTGAGCGTAGTACCCATCCCACCCACCAACATTTGCATCACTCGACCGAGAAAATCCATCCCGAACTACGTCTCCGGACATCCCGTCGTACCAGTGGATTCGCTTCGCGCGTCTGTGTTTGAACGCCCGTAGTACGTTGTCAAGACGGTGTGCGCTCCGAACAGCGCAGGATACGGAACAACAGCGTCTATGTTGCCCTCGATGGCATCTCTGACGTATGAGAGTGCGGCATCTCGAACAGGGGCCTCTGTGTGTGCGAGAGCGATTATCCCAACATCGAATAAATATGGGCCGCTATCGCCACTCATTGCTGTTTTCTCTCGGTTCCTCGTCGCACAGCATCCCGGTGCTTTTGGGCAATTGGGGGAACTCCCTCGTCAATTGAGGTCGTCTCTCCTCGTTCTGAAGCCGTTTTCTCGATAAGTTCCTCCATACGTTCGATGACGTGTTCGGGGTCGTCTTCAGGCTCAACAACTGCCTTTCCGTCCTCTTCGTGAATCTCTACTTCCGTTCCGGGAGTAATCCCAAGACGTTCTCGGACTTCCTGTGGAAGGACGACCCGCCCTTTGGAATCTACTTTCGCCATATTCCCACTTTGAGTGGGAGTCGATATAATCGTTTTGGTCGGAATGATGATTTCACCTCTCATAGTGATTATTGTGACTGTTTACCGGGTCAACCGCACGCAGTCGCGCGGTTGATCCCGGAAAGACTCACAATAATCACTATGAGAGGTGAAATCATCATTCCGACCAAAACGAT
>PXSF01000084.1 GCA_003022845.1 Halobacteriales archaeon SW_10_66_29
GACGAGCAGGCCCCGCGATCGGTCGGCGTCGACCGGTCCGTCGGTCCAGCGGTTGGTGATCCCAACCAACAGGCCGTGTTCGTTGTATCCGAGCCAGGTGCCGCCGGCGTCCTGGTCCATCGGTGCCACGACGGCAGCCTCCCAGTCGCGAGCCGACGGCGACTCCGATGGGCGGTCAAACAGCTCGTCGCGGTTCGCGGCAACCACGACGGGCGCGTCCTCGAACACCTGCCACGCGAGCGTGAGCGTGCACACGGTGACACCTTCGACACGGAGCTGCAAAAGTTGTCCCCCTGCTCGCGGACCGTCGTACTCCCCGGTTCCGACCGCGGGGAGCAGGTATATGAGCGGTCCGCCCGGCGACTGCGAGGCGGATCTGGAACACCTCGTCGAGGCGACCGGGGACCTGATGGACGAGGTCTGGGCCAACATCGAATCGCGCGCCCCGCAGACGGAGTCGTAGTCATACTGGTGAGTAAACGAATGACAGCCACCAGTATCAGCCAGCACCTGGCTGAACTGGTCACTCCTCGACGTCGATCGGCGTGCCGTCCTCGGTCGGCGGCGCGACGTGGTCGATGACCGACTCCACGTCCGGGCCTTTCTTCAGCCTGAACGAGAAGCTCCCGCCGCGGCGGTTGTCGAAGAAGATCCCGCGGGCGGTGTCGAGGATCTCCTGGCGGTGTAACTGTTCGGAGAACCGGTCGAGGTCGTGGACGGTCGCCCGCAGCTCCCCGTGCTCGTAGGCGGGTTCGCCAGCGGGGAACAGCGCCGTCATCGCGTCGGCCACCCTGTCGGTGACCTCCGTGTCGTACACCGGGGCCGTGACTTCGACGTCGATGCTGTAGATCATGTCAGTAGCTCCCTGATCTCCCGCCGAAACGCGTCGAGCGAGCCGTCGTTCTCGATGACCAGGTCCGCACGGTCCATCGCCTCACCCATCCCGAAGTCGAGTTCGCGGCTGTCGCGCTCCTCCAGAGCTTCGCCCCCGTCCTCGCTGCCCGCGTCGCGGCCCCGGAGTTCGAGGCGCTCGGCCCGGGTCTCGAAGGGGGCGTCGATCCGGACCAGCGCGAACGCGTCGCCGAACGCCTCCTCGAAGCGGTCGACCTCGACGTCCGAGCGGATGCCGTCGACCACGACCGTCTCGGCGTCGGCGCCTTCCATGGCCGCTTCGATGAGCGGGAGCGACCGCTCGGCGATGGCGCCCTCGCCGTTCTCCTCGCGCAACGCCCGTGCGACCCGCCCATGTTCCGTCGCCGGGTCGAGCCCGCGGTCCCGGCACTCCTGGCGGATGACGTCGCCCATCGTCACCACGGGAATTCCCAGGCCCCGCGCGACCGCCGCCGCTTCGCTCTTGCCGCTGCCCGGCAGTCCCACGAATCCATACACGTTCATCGGCTGAGGCTTGGCCGACCCGGAAAATAAGGACTGCGTCTCGGCCCGCCTGTGTACCAGGCTGCCATCGGGTCAGGTAGTATAAGTACGACCGGGGTATAGAGCCGGTGTGATCTACGCGACGCGCGGGCTGGTCGATACGCTCCTTCGCATGGCTGCGGAGAAGGACCCGGATTCGACCAGGATACCGCTCGCCGTGACGGAGGCCGAGGAGCTCCCCGACGCCGACGTTCCCGCCGACGCCCCCGTGTTCACCCACTTTTACATGTCAACCGAGGACGACGCGCTCAACGCGGTGTTCGGTGTGGATCTGAACACCCCGGTGGGCCAGACGCCGGGGATGTTCGTCTCGCACCCGCGGGGCGACCTGCGGGTTTCGAAACGCGACGACCTCCGCGAGGTCGTGTTCGTCGCCGTCCCGCCCTGGGAAACCGAGAACCTCCGCGTGTTCGGCCGCGACGGCACGCAGAAGGAGTTCTCGGTCCTGGACGTCGAACCACCCGAAGAATCCGGTATCGTCTGATCGGTCCCCTCCGATCGATTACCGCTGGCCGTCAGGAGCGGCTACCCACTTGTTCGAGAACATCTGTGGGCAGTTCCGGGTGTTCCCCGGCTCGAACGTTCGTGGGGCAGCTACGGACGTGACCTCGAACCGATCGTCCAGTTCGATGCCTGTCCCGTCCGTTTGCGGTGTCGTGCTCATTGTCGATCGCTCCTGACGAGAGGGGGTGGCGACCGGCTCTGCACCGCCTGACCGGCGCCACCCGCCTCGTCGTGGGCAATCATTCATGCTCAATCATGATAAACCTGTCCGATGTGATTCGGTGACACACCACGACCGGTCGAAAACGGGCGTCATCCATTCGAACAACTGGCTGATCGTAGTATTCCGATCGGGGTGTGACGAGCTATCCGCCGGAAACACGTCCCGTGCGCCGCGTTCGTTCTATTCGACGACGACGAGCCTCTCCTCGTAGTCGGTCAGGTTCTCGTACCCGTCCTCGGTGACGACGACGATGTCTTCGATGCGGACGCCGCCGACATCGGGATCGTAGAGGCCGGGCTCGATGGTGACGACGTGGCCCGGTTCAAGGTCGTCCGCACCCGGTGCGACGCCGGGGAGTTCGTGGACGTCCAGCCCGACGCCGTGGCCGGTGCTGTGGATGAACCCGGTTTCGGTCGTCGGCTCGGACCGCAGCGTCGGCAGATCCGCGTCCTCGTAGACGTCGCAGGCGGCGTCGTGGACCTCGGCGCCGCTCGCGCCGGGTTCGACAGCGTCGAGCGCCGCAGCTTTCGCCTCGGCAGTCAGGTCGTACCACTCACGCAGCGTCTCCGAGGGCGAACCGTGACAGAAGGTCCGTGTCATGTCGGAGTGGTAGTTCGTCCGCTTGTTCCGGGGAAAGATGTCGACGATGATCGGTTCGCCGGCCTCCAGCGGGCCGCTGCCGCGGTCGTGTGGATCTGCCGCGTCGGCGCCACAGGCGACGATGGTCTCGTCGAGCGCACAGCCGTGGCGCAGCAGCGTCACCTCGATCTCCTCTTTGACGCGCTCGCTGGTCAGCACCTCGCCGTCGTGGTGGAGGACGCCGTCGTCGTCGGCGGTCGCGCCGTCGATGAGTTCTTCGGCGCGTGCCATCGCGGCCTCGTTCGCGTGCTGGGCGTCGCGGATGTTGTCGATCTCCTCGTCGGTCTTGGTGGCGCGGATTTCGGTGATTGCCCCCTCCTCGTCCGCGACGACCTCGACGCCGAGTTCCCGTAATCCGTCGGCAGTCCGGAGCGGGAACCGTGGCGGGGCAGCCACCGAACTGACCCCGTGTGACTCCAGGAACTCCGCGAGTACACGGTATCGGGCTTCCCTGCGGCCGAACTCCTCGATCTTCCCTTCGAGGTCGAACTCCGAGCCGCGCTGGACCGTCGCTGCGCTGGCCTCCTTCTTCGCCCGGCCGTACTCCAGGCTCCGCAGGAACAGGAGACGCACCTCGCCGTCGTAGAGTGTCACGAACGGATCCGGGGCGTCGAACCCCGAAAGGTAGTACTGATCGGAGTCCTCCGAGTCGGCGTCGATCAGGTAGCCGTTGACGTCCGTGTCGTCGAGATACTCCTCCAGCGTCGAGAGGTCGGGTTCCATACTGGCTCCTGCACCGGCCGCCACTAAGCAGTTGCTGTCTGCTCCCGTCGGATCCAACGATACGTCTCCCACCCGCCACCCGACCATTCCTGCTTGGATAGGTATCATACCACTCCTTATATGCAAAGTAGGATATTTACCGGCAGGCAGCTTCTCTGTATTTAAACCACACCTCTATATAGATTCGAGTGGATTATGGGGCTCCTACTCGTAGGGGGGGTATGGAGACACGCAAGGTTCAGGTGACCGGGGGGTCGACCTACACGGTCTCGCTCCCCAAGGAGTGGGCCACCAAGAACGGAGTCGATTCCGA
>PXSF01000085.1:0-1264 GCA_003022845.1 Halobacteriales archaeon SW_10_66_29
TGCGACTCCCGTCGACGACGGCGTCATCCCGTCTGAAGCTGACGCTCCCCTCCGTTCGACGCCGGACGGCGTCGCCGAGGTACTTATCGACGTACCCGCCGTGGGATTCCACGACGCCCCCGAGTTCCGCCAGCAGGTCGTTGACGATTTCCTCCACTTCCTCGGGGTCGCGTTGCTCCGAGAAGCTGCTGAACCCCGAGAGGTCGGCGAACACCACGGTGAGCGTCCGCCGCTCCTTCTCGGTGACCTCCGGCGAGAGCGCGCCCAGATTGCTTCCACACTCACCGCAGAACCGCATCTCCAGCTCCGCCGGCCACTCCGCACCGCAGTAGGGACAGGCGGTGTGCTGCTCACTCATGACTGCTGTTGGATGACTCTCCACATGGACTGATACCTCTTAATTGTGCCGAACGGATTCGATACTACCGGGATTGTTCGGCGGCTAGTGACGATGCACTTCGTGCCGGCCGAACCCGTACCGCAAGCGGTTGGCCAGCCGCCGGGAGAACCGGCCGGTGCCGTCGCCCGTGGAGCGGCTGTCGAACCGTTCGGCGAGCGCGGCGTAGATCAGGGGGAGGGGGACCTCCTGTGCGAGCGCCTCCTGGACAGTCCAGGTGCCGGTCGACCCCCCGGCGACGTGGTCGGCGACGTCGCCCAGATCCGACCCCTCCTCGCGGAACGCCTCCTCGCAGAGTTCCAGCAGCCACGAACGGATGACGGCGCCGTTG
Source organism: Halobacteriales archaeon SW_10_66_29 (assembly GCA_003022845.1). GTDB lineage: Archaea > Halobacteriota > Halobacteria > Halobacteriales > Haloarculaceae > Halovenus. The sequence goes on from PXSF01000085.1 coordinate 729, forward strand.
TTCCAGGTGCGGGCGACCGCCTCCAGGTCCAGATCGTACCGGCCTTCCTGGAGCAGTTCGAACCCCTCGCCGTACGCCTGCATCAGCGCGTACTCGACGCCGTTGTGGACCATCTTGACGTAGTGGCCCGACCCCGCAGGGCCCATGCGGTCGTGGCCCGCCGGCCCGGTGGCGACGGCGTCGAAGGCGGGCTCGCAGGCCTCGTAGGCCCACTCGGGGCCGCCGATCATCAGCGAGAACCCCAATTCGGCGCCGGCGGGGCCGCCGCTGGTGCCGCAGTCGAGGTAGGCGGCGGGGGTCGACTCCGCCCGGCGGACTGATTCCTCGAAGTGGGAGTTGCCGCCGTCGATGACGACGTCCTCGTCGGTGAGGTGCGGGTCGAGTTCGTCCAGGGCGGCGTCGACGGGGTCGCCGGCGGGGACCATCAGCCAGATGCGTTTCTCCGCGCCGAGTGCGTCCGCGAGTGCGAGGATCGATTCTGCCGGGGTCGCGCCCGCGTCTGCGGCCGCGGCGACGGCTTCCTCGTCGATGTCGAA
>PXSF01000085.1:1344-38289 GCA_003022845.1 Halobacteriales archaeon SW_10_66_29
TTGTGGGCGTCGGCGCGCGCTGGCGAGCGTGCCCGGAGGGTCCGAGTTGACACCGGATGAGCATTCCCAGCGAGCCAGTACATCTGCGACAAACCCGGCACAGCAACAGACCACACCACCTGGCAATCGATTGCTCTTTAATCCCAGCGCCAGATTGACAGCATATGAGCGAGGACTCCGGGCACCGGGAGTTCGGCGAGGTGCCGGACCAGTACGACCCGCACGCAGTCGAGGACCGCATCTTCGAGTACTGGGACGAGGTCGACGCCTACGAGCGGACGGTCGACCACCGCGCCGACGAGGAGACGTACTTCTTCGTCGACGGCCCGCCGTACACGTCGGGGTCGGCCCACATGGGGACGACCTGGAACAAGACCCTCAAGGACGCCTACATCCGGTACAAGCGGATGCAGGGCTACGACGTCACCGACCGGCCGGGCTACGACATGCACGGCCTCCCCATCGAGACCCGCGTCGAGGAGAACCTCGGCTTCGAGAACAAGAAGGACATCGAGGAGTACGGCGAGCAGAACTTCATCGAGGACTGCCGCGAATACGCCGAGGAGCAACTGGAGGGCCTCCAGGAGGACTTCAACTCCTTTGGCGTCTGGATGGACTGGGACGACCCCTACAAGACGGTCACCCCCGAGTACATGGAGGCTGCCTGGTGGGGCTTTGCCAACGCCCACGACCGCGGCCTCGTCGAACAGGGCAAACGATCCATCAGCCAGTGCCCGCGCTGTGAAACCGCAATCGCCAAAAACGAGGTCGAGTACGAGTCCGTTCACGATCCCTCCATCTACGTCAAATTCCCGCTGCAGGACCGCGAGGGATCGCTGGTCATCTGGACCACTACGCCCTGGACCATCCCCGCCAACACGTTCGTCGCGGTCGACGGCGACGGCGAGTACGTCGGCGTCCGCGCCGAGGACGACGGGGAGGAAGAACTGCTGTACGTCGCCGAGCCGAAAGTCGAGGACGTCCTGGGTGAGGGGCGCTACGACGACTACGAGGTCGTCGAGGAACTGTCGGGGGAAGAAATGGTCGGCTGGACGTACGAACACCCCTTCGCCGACAGCGTCGACCACCCCGGCGGCGATGGCGCGTTCGAAGTCTACACCGCCGAGTACGTCGAAACCGAGGGCGACGGGACGGGGCTCGTCCACTCCGCGCCCGGCCACGGCGAGGAGGACTTCACCCGCGGGTCGGAGCTGGGCCTCGACATCTTCTGCCCGGTCGGGCCCGACGGCGTGTTCGACGAGCGCGCCGGCCCCTACGCCGGGTCGTTCGTCCGCGACGCCAACGACGACATCGTCGCAGACCTCGAAGACGCGGGCGACATGCTCGCCAGCGGCCACCTCGACCACGACTACGGCCACTGCTGGCGCTGCGATACCGGCATCGTCCAGATCGTCACCGACCAGTGGTTCATCACCGTGACGGACATCAAGGAGGACCTGCTCGCCAACATCGAGGACAGCGAGTGGTACCCACAGGAGGCCCGCGACAGCCGTTTCACGGACTTCGTCGAGAACTCGCCGGACTGGAACGTCTCCCGGCAGCGCTACTGGGGCATCCCGATCCCGATCTGGCTGCCGTCCGAAACCGAGGACGGCGAAAGCGAGGCGCAAAGCGCCTCGGACAACTCGAGCGGGCAGACCCCGCGAGAACCGATCCAGTGGAGCGGCGACATGGACGACGCCATCGTGATCGGCACGCGCGAGGAACTCGCCGACCGCGTCGACCAGGAGATCGATCCCGACAGCGTCGACCTCCACAAGGGCACCGTCGACGATCTGACGATCACCGAGGACCGCACCGACGCGGCGGACGCCGCGGAGGAGGCCGTCGTCTACGAGCGCGTCCCCGACGTCTTCGACGTCTGGCTGGACTCCTCGGTCGCCTCGTGGGGAACGCTTGACTACCCCGAAAACGAGGAGCGCTTCGAGGAGCTGTGGCCCGCCGACCTCATCATGGAGGCCCACGACCAGACCCGGGGCTGGTTCTGGTCGCAGCTCGGCATGGGGACGACGGCGCTCGACCAGATTCCCTACGAGCGGGTGTTGATGCACGGCCACGCGCTGATGCCCGACGGGCGCGCGATGTCCAAGTCCAAGGACATCCTGATCGACCCCCACGAAGTGATCGAGAAGCACGGCGTCGACCCGATGCGCGGCTTCCTGCTGTCGGTCACGCCCCAGGAGGACGACATGCGCTTCTCCTGGGAGGGCGTCGGCACGGTGTCGCGGGACCTCAACATCCTCTGGAACGTGTTCCGGTTCCCGCTGCCGTACATGGAACTGGACGGGTTCGAGCCCGGCGAGGCCGACCCCGCGAGCGTCGCGGGCGACCTGGAGACGGTCGACGAGTGGCTGCTGGCCCGCTACAACAGCGTCGTCGCCGGGATGACCGAGCACTGGGAGGCGTTCCACCAGGACAAGGCCCTCGAACTCCTGCGGGAGTTCATCGTCGAGGATCTCTCGCGGTTCTACGTCCAGATGGTCCGCGAACGGATGTGGGCCGAGGAGGACAACCCCTCGAAGCTGGCGGCCTACCACACGCTGGCGCACGTCCTGGAGGGGATCGTCCGCCTGCTCGCACCGTACACGCCGCTGGTCGCTGACGAGATCTACACGACGCTGGTCGGCGACGCCGGCTACGAGACGGTCCACATGTGCGACTGGCCCGAGGCCGACGACCGGTGGCTCGACGAGACGCTCGAAACCGACGTCGGCCTCCTGCGGGCGGTGGAGGAGGCGGGCTCGAACGCCCGCCAGCAGGCCGAACGGAAGCTGCGCTGGCCCGTCCCGGAGGTCGTTGTCGCCGCCGGCGACGACCGCACCGTCGAGGCGGTCCGCCGCCACCGCCGCCTGCTCGCCGACCGCCTGAACGCCGAGACGATCGGCATCGTCGGGCCGGGCGAGAAGTGGGGCAAACTCCGTTACAGCGCCGAAGCCGACATGAGCAAACTCGGGCCGACCTTCGGCGACCGCGCCGGAGAGGTGATGCAGGCGATGAACGAGGCACGCCTGCCGGAGCCGACGCTGTCGGCGCTGGAGGACACACTCGACGACGTCCTCGAATCCGGCGACGACCTGACCGCGGAGATGGTCGAGTTCGTCACCGAGACGCCCGAGGACGTCACTGCCGCACCGATCGACCGGGACGGCGAGGAGCACGGCGTCGTCTACGTCGACACCTCGCTCACGGAGGAAATCGAAAGCGAAGGATACGCCCGCGAGGTCATCCGCCGCGTCCAGGAGATGCGCAAGGACCTCGAACTCGACATCGAGGCCGAGATCCGGGTCGACCTCTCGATCGACGACGACCGCGTCGCCGACCTCGTGGGGCGCCACGAGGACCTGATCGCCCGAGAGGTCCGGGCCGACAGCTTCGAGACGGTCGAGGACGGCCACCGCCGCAAGTGGGAGGTCGAGGGCGTCGGAATGGAAATCGCCATCGAACCGCTCGCCGAAGCGACCGCCTGATCGCGCTCCGTCGAGAGTTCTCTCACACCATGATTCGGGGATTCGACGACCAGGAGCCAACCGTCGCCGAGAGCGCGTACGTCGATCCGGCAGCGACGGTGATCGGGAACGTAACGATCGAGGCCGACGCGACGATCCTACCGGGCGCGGTGATCAGGGGGGACGGCGGCGGCGAGGTCGTGCTCAGGGAGGCAGCCAACGTTCAGGACAACGTGACGATCCACGCCGACGCGCCGGGCGAGCGTGTCCTCCTGGAAGAGCACGCAGCCGTCGGACACAACGCCATCGTCCACAACGCGACCGTCGGCGCACACAGCCTCGTCGGGATGGGTGCGACGGTTCTCGACGGGGCGACCCTCGACCCGTACAGCGTCGTGGCGGCGAACAGTCTCGTCACCGAGGGGACGACCGTCGCCTCGGAGACACTCGTGGCTGGAACGCCCGCAGAACCCATCCGCGAGGGGCTCGACCGCGACGGCGATTTCTTCGAGACTGCCGCACACTACACCGAACGCGTCGAAGGACTCACAAGGAGTAAGTGATGAGCGACAACGGATCGACGGGTCGAACTGGGGAACGTCTCGACAGGCGACGGTTTCTGCTGGGGGTCACCTCGGCCGCGACGGTGGCGCTGTCCGGGTGTTCGGGCGACGACGAAGAGGACGACGGGTCGGAGTCGAACGGGCAGTCAGCGGAAAACGGCGAGACGGACGACCTGCTGGTTACCTTCGAGCATCCGGATCGGGTGGCCGTCGACGAGCCGTTCGGGATGACGATCGGCGGGCTGCCGCCGAACGAGCGGGTCGACGTCCGATGGGGCGAATCCGATCGGGTCGCGACGACCACCGCGACCGTCGAGACGGACGCCGAGGGGACCGTCGACCTCACGGACGCCACGGTCGTCGACGGGGACGTTCCGGCCGACCTCGACGTGCCGCTGTCCGTGGCGCTGATCCAGTTCACCGAGGATCAGACGTTCGGCTTCAGGAAGTCGGGTGCGGACTCGCTGGCGTACGGCGTCGACGTGGACGGCGAGGAAGTGGGGCGAACGGAGCTGACGCGCGTGTATCCGCCGGGGACGCCGGCTATCGACCTCCAGGAGGCGCACGAGACGCTCGTGGGGCCCGTGTTCGAGCCGGTCGGCCGCGAGCGGGGGCCTGGCGTAATCGTGTTGCACGGCTCGGGTGGTTCGCCGTCGACGGGCGTCGCGGCTCAACTCGCCCTCAACGGGTACACGGCGCTTGCGTTGCACTACTTCGACGGCCCCGGGTTGCCCCAGGATCTGGTCGAGGTGCCACTGGAGTACGTCGGGACGGCGATCGACTGGCTGCTCGACTACGAGACGACGACCGGCGAGCAGGCCGGGTTGCTGGGATACTCGAAGGGTGGCGAACTCTCCTTGCTCGCGGGGAGCCAGTACGAGGACGTCGGGGCGGTCGTCTCGATCGCGGGCAGCGGCGTGGTGTGGGCTGGCTTCGACGGCCGCGGACTCCCGGAGACCTCCTCGTGGTCGCTGGACGGCGATCCCGTCCCGTACGTTCCGTACGCACGGGACGGCTGGAACGAATCGGTCCTCCAGGGGTACCAGAACTCCTTCGACGAAGCCACCGACGAGGAGCTCGAGGCGGCGACGATCCCCGTCGAGGAGATCGACGGCCGGGTGCTGCTCGTCACCGGCGGAGACGACCAGCTCTGGGATACCGAACGGTTCCACGGGGTCGCGGCGGACCGACTGACTGGCGCCGATGGATCCGACTTCGAGCACCTGGTGTACGACGGCGCCGGTCACGGGATCGCCCCACCGTACTACCCCATCCGCCGGACGCTCGACTCCCCGTACGGGCCGCTCGGCGGGACGCTCGAAGCCAACGCCGAAGCCTCACACGGGCACTGGCCACACGTTCTGGAGTCGCTCGGCACGCTCGGGCCGGACGAGGGCTGATCAGTCCGCACTACCGGGGGAGTCGACGGTCGCGAACCGGTCGAGGTTCTCCACCTCGGGGACGCGCTCGTAGGGGCGATCGACGACGATGTCACCGGCCCGGCCGCTCCCGAGGCCCGGAATGGCGGTGAGTTCGTCCATCGAGGCGCTGTTGACGTCGAGCGGATAGGGGACGCCGGTCACCGAGCGGTAGCCGTGGTCGGTAACCGCCACGTCGATCACCTCGCCCAGCGGGCGCTCGCCGGGCACCGCGACCAGCAGGGGGTACGTCCCCAGCTGGCGGCCGAACGTCTTGCCGTCCTGGTGGTATTCGAGGTGGACGTCTTCGAGCACCGTCCCCGGCGGCGCGACCCGCTGGAGCATCGGGTTGTCGATCTCCTCGCGGACCTCCCGTTTGTACTGCTTGAAGAGTTTTTTGTGCTCGTGGGCAATTTCCGCGCCGGTGTCGGACATCTCGGTGCCTTCGAAGGACATTACTTGGCGGATGTTGACCCGGCGGAGGATCAGGCCGGCATCGTAGACGCGCTGGAGAAACCGACGGTTGTGCTCGAAGGTCTCCTCGCGCTCGCCCTGCAGGCCGTGGACGAGGTTGATACCCGGCAGCAGCTTCGGGAGTCCCTGGCCCGCGTCGTCACCGTACTGCGGCGCGTCGTCGGGGTCCTCGCCGGACTCGCGGCTCCCGGCGCTCGCTCCTTCGGAGGTCCTCGGGTCGCTCGGACCTCCCGGCCGCCAGCCGGCCGCCTCGTTGACGATCTTCACCGCCCGGAAACACTCCTCGGCGGTGACGTTGAGGTTGTTCCGCTCCTGGACAACTGGATCGGCCGATTCGAGGCCGAACGCGGCGGTGTCGCCGGGCGTGTTGTGCTCGGCGATGATCCGGATCCCCTCCCGGGACTTCTCCGGCCACTCGACGACCGTGATCGGGTTCATGTTGTCGAGGTGCAGCGTCTCCAGGTCCGGGACGGCCTCGCGGATGCCGCCGTAGAGTTGCCGGAGTGCGTCGGGGTTCGGTGCCTCGCCGTCACCGCCGTACGCGAGGATGTCGGCCTGTCGACCGAGGCGGAAGTCCGTGACGCCGTGGTCGGCGAGCGCCGACACTTCGCCGATCACGGAGTCCGGCGACCGGAAGCTCGGGTCCGCGCCGTACAGCGGCTCCGTGCAAAAGGAGCAGCGGTAGGGACAGCCCCGCGAGGTCTCCATCTCGGCGATGATGTACTCGGGATGGTTGGGGTGCTGTTCGACGACGAACGCCCCCTTCTGCGCCCAGCGCGTAATCTCGTCGTTGTCGCGCATCCGGTCACCAAACCCCTCCAGGCCGCCGTGGACGAGGTCGTAGGCCGCCGCCTCGACGTCGCCCTTCGCGACGAAGTCGTAGTCGAGGTCGTCGCGCTCGGTCTCCTGGGCGCCGGCGTTCTCCTCGCCGACGCCGAAGCGGACCGGTCCGCCCATCAGCGTCGTCCCGTCGGCGGTCCAGGCGAGGCGCTTCACCTCGTCCGGCTCGGCGGGGGTTCCGCCGACGTACTTGCCGGGAACCGTCATGCCACCCACGTAGACCATGAGGTCGGCGTCCTCGACGTCACGCCAGCGCCGCTGCTCCTCCCGGAGGGCGTCGATGGTGTGGTACGTGATCCGCGCCTCGGGCACCCCGGCGTCGACCAGCGCGCCGGCGACGTAGCGCGGATACGTCGAGATGTACGGCGGCACGCCGAAGTGGGCGGGCTCGTCGACGTAGCCGTCGACGATGGTGACCGAGAGCTCCGCGGGGTCCGCAGTCATACGCCCCCGTAGACGCTGGATCCCTAAAACGCTCGCGGGTCGCGACTGTTTCGGTTTCGGGCGTTACCGAGGCGACCGATTGGACGATACCGCCCGGCGAGCTCGTCACAGCGGACTCGCTGCGTTCGCCCGTTCAGTCCGCACGGAGCGTGGAAGTCAGTGGCAGCGAAGAACGCCGAGTCACCGATCGAACCGCATTTCCCTCCATCTATTTTACACGTGGGATTTATATCCGTCGAAAGAATTAAATCGGGGATGCCCCGGCTGAGGGTTGGTCGACGCAACGGAAGCGTCGCCGCTATCGGGTGCTTTGTTCCGGAAAAGGTGGAAAACGGAGACTGGAAGTCCGTCGCGTTTACGCTTCGATGGCGTCGGCGGCCTGCTCGGAGACGTCGCGGATCTGGGCCTGCACGTCCTCGATCTGGTCCTGCAGTTCGTCGACCTGCTCGCCGACCTGGGCCGTCGCCTCGACGGACTGGGTCTCGATCTCCTCGTGGGCGTCGAGGAGGAGGTCGTACTGCTCCTCCAGCGCGGCGAGGAACTCGTCGCTGAGCTCGGACTGGGTGTCGATGCCGCCCTCGTACTCCGTCAGGAAGGTGTCGAAGGCGTCACTGTGGGTTTCGAGCAGCTCGTCGTAGCTCTCGTCGACCAGCTCGCGGAGTTCGTCGGTCGCGCCCGCGGCGCCGGGGATGTTCGCCTCCCAGGCGTCGAGCACGGTGTGGAACGCTTCCTGCTGGAGTTCGACGACCTTGCGCTGGGTCGACTCCGTCGCTTCGAGGCTGTCGAGTGTCGCCTCGTTGAGCCGCTGCTGGAATTCGACGCTCTGCTGGAGCGCCTGGTGGCTGCCTTCGACGGCCTGCCGCTGCAGTTCGAACGTCGCTTCGATGGGTGTCGTGTAGTCGGTCATTGTCGTTCTATCCCTACGTACACCCCCAATGTGTATAAAGCTGTCGTCTCTTACCATCTAATACCATTCATTACCAACAACGCAGGTTGTTTCACCTGGAGTTCCGCTAATCGACCAGAGACGAGATTGGTTTGTACGCAGAGAAAGGCGATCTGCGTCGCTCTCACCCGTTAAAATTCTTCTCCGATGACGGAAATAAAAAAATTTTATATATCTGGGCTTAGCGGGTGGGAGTATGCCGCAGGATGGCAAGGGCAGTGATACCAGATCTGTCTCACGACGCGACGTACTGAAAACGACCAGCGGCGCGATCGCGGCGGGCGTTGTTGCCGGAACGGCAGCGGCGACGGAGGACGGACGCGTCGAAGTCAACGTCGGCTTTTCGAGCGAGGTGGGCGCTCAGGCGGCACGCGACGCGGCCGTCAACACCAAACGGGAGTTCAAGTTCGACGCGATGACAATCGAGGTACCAAAAGAGGGGGTTGACGCCCTGAAGAACAACCCGAACATCCGGTACGTCGAGGAGAACGGCGAGATGCACGCGCTGGCCCAGTCGACGCCCTACGGGATCGAGAAGGTCGGCGCCGACGCCGCGATCAGCGAGGGCGAGACCGCCGACGGCGCCGACGTCGCGGTGATCGACACGGGGATCGACACGACTCACGAGGACCTCGAAGCCAACCTCGGGGAGGGCTGGGCAGCGAGCGCCGCGGCCTGTCAGGACGACTGCGACGGCGGCTTCTACTGTGACCCGAACGGCATCAGCAGCTGTAACACCGAGTGGGACGACGACAACGACCACGGCACCCACTGCGCCGGCACGGTCGGTGCGATCGACAACGACACCGGCGTCGTCGGCGTCGCCCCGGACGTGACGCTGCACGCCGTGAAGGTGCTTGACTGCTGTGGCAGCGGCTCCTACGACGACATCGCGGCCGGCATCGAGTGGGCCGCCGATCAGGGGTACGGCGTCGGCAGCCTGAGCCTCGGTGGCGACGCCTCCTCGGTCGTCAAGGACGCCTGCGCGTACGCACGCGACCGTGGAATGCTGCTGGTCGCCGCCGCGGGCAACTCCGGCTCGTGCTCGGACTGTGTCAGCTATCCGGCCGCCTACGACGAGTGTATCGCAGTCAGTGCGACCGACGAGAACGACGATCTGGCCGACTTCTCCTCGACCGGGCCGGAGGTCGAGCTCGCCGCACCCGGCGTGGACGTGCGCTCGACCATCCCCCGGAGCGACTACACGAAGTTCAGCGGGACCTCGATGGCCTGCCCGCACGTGGCGGGTGCCGGTGCGCAGCTGATGGCTAATGGCAACAGCGCTTCCGAGGCCCGCCAGCAACTCAACGAGACCGCCGAGGACATCGGCCTCTCGAGCAACGAACAGGGCAACGGCCGCCTCGACGTCGCTGCCGCACTCGGGATCGACGACGGCAGCGGCGACGACCCCGCCGAACTCTCCGTCTCGACCGGCGACGCGACGAACGTCGGCGAGACGTCGGCGACGCTGAACGGGAGCCTGGACGGGCTCGGCGGCGCCGACAGCGCGGACGTGTACTTCGAGTGGGGCCAGTCCGGCGGCGACCTCTCGAACGTCACCAGCGCGGAGACGCGCTCCTCGACTGGCTCGTTCAGCGACGACATCTCCGGGCTCTCCTCGGACACCACCTACGAGTACCGCGCGGTCGCCGACGCCAGCGACGGCTCGTCGGTCACCGGTAGCACCCGGTCGTTCACCACCAGCAGCGGCAGTTCCTGCTTCATCACGACGGCGACTGCCGACGAGACGAGCACGCTGAACTCGCTGCGCCGCTTCCGTGACGAGTCGATGTCGGCGACGCCGGTCGGCCGCGGCATGGTCGGGCTGTACTACCGGATCAGTCCGCCGATCGCCGAGACCCTGGAGCGCTACCCCGAGAGCCGGACCGCAAACACCACCCGGTCGATCGTCCAGGCCTGTGCGGACATCTCCGACGAGCAGGACGGGACGGATTCGCGGCTCGAGAGCGCCTTCCTCGGCGTCGTGCTCACGCAGCTGTACATCGTGGGCATCCTCACGGCCGCGTTCGGCCACGCCGGCATCCGGATGAAAGAACTGCTGGAGTGACGACTGCGACCGGATCGACCGCTGATCGACGACTGCACACGCGGATCATGTTTCGGCTGGCACCCCCTGATAGTGATTGTTGTGACTCGTTACCGCCGTGTATTCGCCAGACGCCAGTTTCGGGCCGTGAAACCGCCGCTACTGCGATATGGTGCCGAAAATACTCACAACAATCACTATGAGCGGCTGTACTGGGCGACAGACCGATGTGACCGCAGCCCCAACTAGCACTGATGGCGAGTGACTCAGACGACCGGTCCTCAGCCGCCCTGAGCACCGAAGAGCGACGCTGGCTCGAGCGCGTCCGCGCAGCTACGTCACTCTCACAGCTCCGGGAGATCACTGGCACCGACACCGATCACGACGCCTACATCGAGGCAAAGCCGACCTGGGAGCGGCTTCGGGGCCGCGAACTCGGCGAGCCCACGCCGTCCGAGGGGCTGCCGGGCGACCGGGTCGTCGTCGACAGCCAGCCGTTCCACGTCCACGGCGTCACCCACGCCGACGCCGAGCCCGAACGGGAGTTCCTCCGGACCCACGTGAGCCAGTTCCTCGACCGGAACGCTGAGGTGCACTGCGAACAGGGGATCCGGCCGATGTACTTCGAGGATTTCGATGCGGTTTCGGAGGCTGACGACTACCGGTGGGCGATGCACCACTGTCGGCGACTGGACATCAGCTCGCACATCGACGGCCTCATCGAGGAGACGTTCGACGAGGAGTCCCACGGCGTCACCGGGAACATCCGCTCGGCCGCCTCGCAGTTCCGCGAGGTGGCCTACTCGCTCATCGAGTCGGGCGCCGACGTGTACGGCAAGACGTTCGCGGCCGCACTCGGCGACACCGCCTCGACGTTCCTGATGGACCACGAGCACCTCGCGACTGGCGAGGATTTCACTTCCCACGAACTGTCGAAAGCCGCCGCGGAGAACCCCGAGAAGCTGGTCGAACTCCAGTACTACTACAAGTGTGCCTTCCTCCCACAGCCGCTGGAGCGCGAGTGGCTCCGTCGTCACGACCACGAACTGGAGCTGTTCACCCACGCCCGCAACGAACGCATCGCGGCCTGGGCGCTGTATCACACCGACGATGCCCCCGTCCACCTGATCGTCGGCGCCGCCCACCAGCCCGGCGTCTGCTACTATCTGCGGGCATACCGCGACGACGAGTGGGACTACGGCGAGTTCGAACTGGTCCCCTGATCCCGGTCGTTGTCCCCACCGGGCCGGTCCAGGACGACCGTCCGTAGCGCTCCCTCCTTCCGTGTGTCGATCATGTGTCCCCTGGCCCGTTCGTTTCCAAAGTTCTTTGGCTTTCCCGCCGTAAGCCGGGGGTGATGGACGAAGCCGCGGCGACGCGTCGGGCAGCGCTCGACGCCGTCGAGGACGTCGAACCCGATCGGCTACACGAGCGGATCGCCGAACACGTGCAGGCCGGATCGATGGTCCCCGGTGTGCTGACGATTCTGAGCGTCCGCGCCGTCACCGACGGGGCGACGGGGGGCGCCAGCGCCGGCGACGATACCCTGCTGGACGCCGTCGAGCGGCGGGCGGCGGGCGTCCAGCTGATCTACGACGGCCTCCGGCTCACCCGACAGCTCTCCCACGACGAGCCCTGGACGACGGGCCACAAGGAAGCCGGCGACCTCGACGTGCTGGTCGCCGACGTCCTCGTCGCACGGGGCTTCTATCTCCTCTCGCGGACGACGGCAGCCACCACCGCCGTCGAGACGGTCCGCGCGTTCGGCCACGACCAGACCGTTCGCGAAACCCACGACGACCCCGGACTGGACCGCAACCTCGAAGCCGACGTGGTCCGGCTGGCGATCGTCGCCGGCGCCGGTCTCCGCGAGACCGCACTCTCGCCGGGCGTCACCGAACTCGCGGCGACGCTCGCAGGCGAGTTCGAAACCGACGCCGAGGCGGGGTTCGACGACGTCGAGCGCCTCGGGATGGAGACAATCGTCGACCGACTGGCCGCAGTCACGCCCGACACCGGGGTCGGCGAGGGGCTCACCACGTCGGTGGACGATTAAATCGAAACGTTCAAACTCAGTTCGGGGCTACGCTTTGGTGCGCGCCTGGGTAGCTTAGCGGTAAAGCGCGTCCTTGGTAAGGACGAGAGCCCGGGTTCAAATCCCGGCCTAGGCTTGGGACGCCTGTTTTCGGGAGTTTCAGCTCCTCTCCGTAGATCGAGTATGATCGGGGTGAACGGACGAGTACCCGGTGGGAAAGCCGGTACCCCGACGCAGCCACGCGATTTTGAGGAACAATCAGGCATAAAATTGACTTTGGGAAACGCGTTCAGCGCCGGCGGTCGACGAGTTCCGCGCCGACCGCCGCTGGGCCGACGATCAGCCGACGATCACGACGGCGGTTTCGGTTTCGATCTCGAACTCGCCGTCGGCCACAACGAGCGTGTCGCCCTGCACCTCGAACTCGCCGTCCCCGATGGCGGCATCGATCGCACCGACGTCGTTGCCGAACTCCGGGCCGACCAGCGAGTAGTCCAGGTCGACATCGCTGATCTCCGTCGTGACGTCGGGTTCGCCGTCGAACGTTTCGATGGCGTCGGCGTGCATCACGTCGGCGATGGCGTCGGCGAACCCGCCGACATCGCCGTACACCTCGACGCGGTCCAGTGTCTCGTTCAGCGCGAGGCCGTTCTCGGTCTTGTAGCGGCGCAGCGCCGAGATGGATTCCATCGCGGTCTCGCCGGCCGCGAGGTCAGCCTCGTACCCGCGGGCCGTCGGCCAGTCGGTCGTGTGCAGCGACTGCTCGCTGTCGTACAACCGATCGTGTAACTCCTCGGTGATGTGCGGCAGGAACGGCGCCCAGAGCTTCAGGAACGTCCGGTGTGCGGTGGCGAGCGCGTACTCCGTCGAGGGGTCGCCGCCGTCCGAGAGGCGCTGCTTGGCGATTTCGAGGTAGTCGTCGCAGAACGTCGCCCAGAAGAACGTCCGGAGTTCGTCCCGGGCCTTTGCGAACTCGTAGTTCTGGAAGCGGTCGGTGACCGACTCGACAGTCGCGTCGAGTTTCGCCAGCAGCCAGCGGTCGATGGCCGCCAGGTCGTCTGCGTGCGGGCGCTCGGGCTCGTCCTCGGGCGTGAGCTGGTCGACCAGCCGCGAGGCGTTCCACAGCTTCTGGAGCAGTCGCTCGCCGGCCTCGAGGTCGCCCTCGCGGTACGGGAAGTCGTCGCCGATGGAGGTCCCGGCAGCCCAGTAGCGGGCGGCGTCGACGGGGAACCCCGCGAGCACTTCGCGCGGCGAGATGACGTTCCCCCTGGAACTGGACATCGCCTCGCGGTTCTCGTCGAGCACCATCCCGTTGATCATCACGTTCTCGAACGGCACCTCGCCGGTGTGCTCGTAGCACTTCACGACGGTGTGGAACAGCCAGAAGGAGATGATGTCGTGGCCCTGCGGCCGGAGCGTGAACGGGTACAGCTGGTCGCGCTCCATCGTGTACTCCTCCGCGTCGGGATCCCAGTCCCAGCCGGCGTTGATCAGCGGCGTCAGCGACGAGGTCGCCCACGTGTCGAACACGTCGGTTTCGGGCTCGAACTCCGTACAGCCACACTCGGGGCAGGCGTCGACGCCCGGCTCGTCCTCGATGGGTTCGACCGGCAGGCGCTCGCGGTCGGCGAGGATCACCTCGCCGCAGTCCGCGCAGTACCACACCGGGAACGGGATCCCCGAGTCGCGCTGCCGGGAGATACACCAGTCCCACTCTAACCCGTCGATCCAGTGCTCGTACCGCGAGAACATCTTCTCGGGGTACCAGTCCATCTGTCGGCCGGCCTCCAGGTACTCGTCGGTCCTGTCGAGGATCTCGACGTACCACTGCTCGGTGACGAGGTACTCGACCTCGACCTCGCAGCGCTCGTGGACCTGCACCGCGTGCTCGTGGTCGCGCGACTCCAGCAGGTAGCCCGCCTCGTCGAGGTCCTCGATGATCGCCTCGCGGGCCTCGCTGGTCGAGAGTCCCTCGTACTCGTCGGCGAGGTCGGTCATCGTCCCGGACTCGTCGATGGCGATCCGGAGGTCCAGGTCGTAGGCCTGGTACCACTCGATGTCGGTCTGGTCGCCGAACGTACAGCACATCACGATCCCACTCCCCGTTTCGAGGTCGACGCGGTCGTCCTCGATGATCGGCACCTCCTGGCCGAACAGCGGCACCCGCGCGGTGCCGCCGACGAGGTGCTGGTTCTCGTCGTCGTCGGGGTGGACGAACACGGAGACGCAGGCTGGCAACAGCTCCGGCCGCGTCGTCGAGATGGTGAACGCGTCACCCGTTTCGCCGGGACCGGCGTCGCCCTCGGGCGTCGAACCGTCGCCGTACTCGACGATCTCGAACGCGATGTCGTTGAACGAGGTGTGTTTGCGCTGGTCTTCCTGCTCGACCTGCGAGATGGCGGTCTCGCAGTCCGGACACCAGATCGTCGGCGCGCGCTGGCGGTACTCACGGCCCTTCTCGTAGAGATCCAGGAAGGAGAGCTGTGAGATCCGCTGCACTCGGGGTTGGATCGTCTTGTAGGTGTTGTTCCAGTCGACCGAGACGGCCAGCGACTGGACGTCCTCGGTGAACGCCCGCTCGTAGTCCTCGCAGACGTTGCGGCACTTCTCCTGGAACTCCCGGCGGGAGAAGTCGCCGTGGTTGATCCCGAGTTCCCGCTCTGTCAGGCGCTCGGAGGCGATGCCGTTGTCGTCGTAGCCAAACGGGAAGTAGACGGCGTCGTCGTGCATCCGGTGGAAGCGGGCGACGAAGTCCTGCAGTGTGAACTGGTAGAGGTGGCCCATGTGGAGGTTGCCCGACACCGTCGGCGGCGGCGTGTCGATGGTGTACTGGGTGTCGGCGTCGCCGTTCCTGTAGGCGTAGGTGCCTTCCTCGACCCACGTCTCCTGCCACCGGGGCTCGATGGCCTCGGGGTCGTATGCGCCCTCGATCGTCTGGTCGTCAGTCGATTCGCCCGTCCCGTCCTGTGGTGGTTCCTCTGTCTCGCTCATGGCTGGTGTCTCCGGGTGTTTCGGCGGGCCGTCCGGGTCGCCTGTGCGAATCCGCGGGGGGCGTCCGCTCGTTCCCCCCGGCCCGTGAACAGTGCGCGCGTCGAGTGGTGGAGCTAGTGGGGCGAAACCGCCCCTACTACGGGTACGAAAACGGGCGTGGCAGCCACGCGACGCGCCATTACGTGTTACTGGTTACGTCGAACGGATTAACGACTTCGGTTTCGCTCGCCTCACGGAGGCTGCGGACCCACCGGAGCTACGGCGAGGAGTCGAGTCCGTAGCGTTCGTCGTCGCGAACGCCTGCTCGAAGGCGGCGTCGTAGTCGAAGCCGACCGGGACGATGTGGGTCTGATACCTGGTACATGGGACTGGCGTCATTATAAACCACCAGTGTTCCGACCCTCCGTAGCTCGAACCCGGAACTACTGCTTGTCAGGGGTGGATTCGTGTCCGGATTGCGACTGGGAACGGTCAGAGTGATCGTCTCCCTCTGGATTCTCGTCGCTCGGTTCCCCGTCGTCCGCGCTGCCGTCGCCAGCTTCGATCAGATCGTCGAACTGCGACCGGTAATCGGGGCCGAGTAACCGCCTGGGTTCCTCCAGTAGCGTCTCGTACAGTTCCCGCTGGCGCTTTTTGCGCTCGTAGGCGCTATACCGGGCGACGCCCAGCAGGGCCACTCCCACCACGATGGCGGGGACAGCCAGTATCGACAGCGGGAGGGGCTTGGTCACTAGGATGGCGATACCGGTGAACGCGACGAAGACTCCGAGACTCCCCCAGGCCAGCAGTGACAGAAGCGGCCGGGTCGTCCCGACCTCCTGGAAGTACTGCGCGTAGGGGTCGACGGTCTCGCGTTCCTCCGGTGTCAACTCCGCGAGGGACGATTCGAGTTTCTGCCCGCGGCGCTCGCTCACCGTGCTGAAAAGCACGTCCCAGAGCCGGCGGCTCATGTAAAGCCTGTCGCGTTTCGAGTGTATAACTGTGGGTGCCACGAAGAATCGTCGCGCTCGAACGAAACAGTATCGTCGCGGTGGCATCCTTCGCGAGGATCACGTCAAATCCGAGGTTCCTGTGACTGCTGACCGCGAGCGGCGCTACATCCAGAAGCCTCGTCGTGAGCGCGTTTTCGCAGTTCCTCGTACAGCGCCACGAGGTCGTCGCCGACGGCGTCGAGCGTGAACTCCTCGGCTTTCTCCGCAGCGGCCGCGCCCAGGCGCTCGCGCTCCCCGGGGGAGTCACAGAGCCGCCGGAGCGGGGCCACGAACTGGTCGTCGCTTTTGAGACACTGCGCCCCGTCTTCCAGCCACTCGTAGGTGGGGATGTCGCGGATGACCGGCGGCTTGCCACAGGCCATCGCCTCCAGCAGCGCCATCCCCTCGTTCTCGTTTTTCGACGGCCAGAAGAACACGTCGCCGGCGGCGAACGCACCCCGGATGTCCTCCACGTAACCGGTGAACGTGCAGTTCTCGGGCGCCGCCCTGACGAGGCGGGTGGTCGCGCTGCTGCGGAGGAGGCGGTCGACCGTCCCGCCGCTGGGGTTGAGATAGCCGAACCAGACGAACTCGGTATCGGGCATCCGCCGGGCGGTCTCGACGAACGTGCTCAGCCCCTTGCGCTCGATGACGTGGCCGACCATGAACACGACCGGCGGCTCCAGGTCGTAGCGGTCGAGGTACTCCTCGCGGAGTCCAGCGTCGTCGAACCCCTCGATCTTGGCGGGGTCGAACCCGTTGCTGATGACGGTCTTGGGGACGTCGGCGTACGAGTCCAGCACCTCGCGATTGTGTTCGGAGGGGCAGACGATGTGGTCCGCCAGCGAGTACGCCCACGAGAGGTACGGTTCTGCGACGGTGGCGAGCGCGTCGAACCCACGGAAACTCTCCCTGAGGTCCGCAGCCGTCTGGTGGCCGTGGACCAGGACCGGCACGCCGGCCCCCCGTGCCCGTTTCGCGTAGTAAACCGACCGGGGACCCATGTTGTTGAGATGCAGCAGATCGGCGTCGAGGATCGGGCTCGTCGTGTACTCGATGCCGGCCCGATCGAGGATCGTCCGCTGGTTCCGGACGGACTGGCGGTGCCCGCCCGTGATCTGTCGCTCCCACTCGAAGTAGTGGCTGACCAGCATCTACCCTTACTGCCGGCGAGCCCGTACTTAAATCGTCGTCACTTGCTTCCGTCGTCCGGACCAGCCGGCTATTGCAACGAAGACTCGCTGATACAGTCGCTGGTGATCACGGCCGACAGTATGACCAGTAGATTGAACCTGCCGGGCAGTTAACGGGAACTATGGACTCGACCTCCCGGGACGCAACGGTGCTGGTGGTCGACGACGAGGAGGCCGTTGCGGACGCCTACACCGCGCAGCTCGAGGGCGAGTACGAGACCCGCACGGCCTACAGCGGCAAGGAGGCACTGGAGACGGTCGACGACGGGGTGGACGTCGTCCTGCTGGACCGGCGGATGCCCGGCCGATCCGGGGACGAGGTGCTCGAACGGATCCACGAGCGGGGGCTGGACTGTCGGGTGGTCATGGTCACGGCAGTCGATCCGGACTTCGACATCGTCGACATGCCGTTCGAGGACTACCTCCAGAAGCCCGCGAGCCGGGAGGAGCTGTTTTCGGCCATCGAACAGCAGCTCGCAGCAACGGAGTACGACCAGCGCGTCACCGAGTACATCGAGGTGACGACGAAACTCGGCCTGCTGGAACGGGAGAAATCCACGGTGGAACTGGAGTCGAACGACGACGTCGAGCGGCTCAGGGAGCGCAGCGAACAGCTGCAGTCCGAACTCGACGAGGTCGTCGACCAGTTCGAGGACCCGGAAGACGCGTTCCGGGATCTGCTGTAGGCCGGCCGTCCCGCCAGCTATTTCCGGACACCGCTTGTAGCATCGGCTGTCGTGAGTACACTCATGACGTCATCATCACCGCCCTTCACGGGGCAGTTCACCAATGCTACATTCAGCGAAGTACCTCATTCACGCGGAGATCCGCACGAGCGGGGTGGTCGAGCGGAGTGACGTCGTCGGCGCCATTTTCGGGCAGACCGAGGGGCTGCTCGGCGACGAACTCGATCTGCGCGACCTGCAGGAAGCCTCGAAGATCGGCCGGATAGACGTCGACATCGAGTCGGAGGACGGCCGCTCGTTCGGGACGATCACCATCGGGAGCGGCCTCGACCGGGTCCAGACGGCGGTCCTGGCTGCCGCCCTCGAAACGATCGAACGCGTCGGCCCGTGCCGTTCGGACTGCACAGTGACGGCGATCGAGGACGCACGCGCGGCGAAGCGTCGCGAACTCGTCGACAGGGCGACGGACCTGCTGACCGACCTCGAGGACTCGACGATGACCAGCGAGAACCTCGTCGAGGCGGTGCGCCAGCAGTCCCGCGTCGAGAACATCACCGAGTTCGAAGGCGTGCCCGCCGGCCCGCGGGTGGCCGACAGCGACGCCATCATCGTCGTCGAGGGCCGCGCGGACGTCCGCCGGCTGCTGCGCTTCGGCGTCAAAAACGCCGTCGCGGTCGAGGGGACGGACATCCCGGACGCGGTGGCACGATTCACCACGGAGCGCACGACGACGGTGCTGCTCGACGGCGACCGGGGCGGCGACCTCATCCTCGAGGAACTCACCCAGGTCGGGAGCGTCGACTACGTCGCGTTCGCGCCCGCCGGCAAATGCGTGGAGGACCTGGACCGGTCGGCGATCATGTCCGCGCTCCGGAAGAAAGTGCCCTACGAGCAGGCGTTGGATGCAGACTCGCCGCGGGAGGCGTTCGCCCCGTCGAGCGATGCCGCCACCCGCCGGCAGGTCGAGGACGTCGTCGAGGGGGCTACCGATCCGACGCCGACGGGGTCCGGGCCGGTATCAGACCAGTCCGGGGTTGCCGGTGACAGCGAGCCGACTGACGACCTCGCGTCGGACGGCGAGGCGGCGTCCGGGCCCGGGGGAGTGGATCGCACTCACGCGGACGATGGCGCTCCCGAGCCCGAACACCCTGTCGACCGCCCGGTCGACGAGCAGGAAGACGACTCCGCGGCCGGTGGGCCGCGGACCGCAGACGGTGGTGCCACAGCGGCCGACCCGACGACCGAGGAGCCGGCGAGTCCCGGAGAGCCCACGGCTGGGGACTCCGTGGACGCCGAGACGGACGGTGCGGCTCCGTCGGCGGCTACCGGGACAGGTGAGACTCCCCCGGAGGCCGCGGAGCGAGGTGAGTCTTCGGAGTCCGACGGCGAGGCTGGCGGCCAGCCCACGACGTTGCAGGCTCACGTCGAGGCAGTCATCGGCGCGGGGAGCGGTCAGGCGAGGCTGCTCTCGGAGTCCTTCGAGGCGATCGAGGAGTGCGACGCCGAAGACGCCTTCGACGCGGTGGCGGACGCCGAGACGGTCCCGCACGTGCTCGTGATCGACGGGACTGTGACCCAGCGCCTCCTCGACGTGGCCGCCCAGCGCGGCGTCGGGCAGATCGTCGGCACCGAGGCAGGCGAGTTCGTCAAACAGCCGACCTCGGTCCGGGTGCTGACCGGCGAGGATCTCACGCTCCCGACGTAGCTGTCAGCGAGTTCGAGGTGGCCGGCAGGCTCCTCCTCACCCGTCGTTCCCGGCGCCATCCAGCGGACGGCGCAGGATGACCCCGTCGCCGGCCTCGAAGTGATCCGCGACGTGCTCGACCGGTTCGAAGCCGTGGCGCCCGTAGAACGCCCGGGCACGGTCGTCGACTACCCTGACGGTGACACGCAGTTCCTCGTGGTCGCCGAACTCCTCGACGATGGCATCGAGTAACAGGGAGCCGAGCCCTTCGCCCTGCCTGTCGGGGTGGATCGCCACCTCGGGCAGGTAGACGACCGAGTCGCCGTCGGCGATCGCGGCCGCGTACCCCACTGGTTCGCCGTCCTCGACGACGTACAGCGGTGGCGGCCCCTCCAGCGCCGTCTCCAGCAGCGCCGGCCAGGGCTCGGCGATCGCCGCCCGCTGGATCGCAAGCACCGCGCCACGGTCGGCCGGTGCTGCGGGGCGGACGTGGGGCATGGGAGCTAGATCGAGAGGCCGACGGCAGTTGCGAGGGTGATACCCATCACCGCCGCGGCAAGCGTCGCGAGGAAGTTCACGCCCTGGTTGCCGGTGACCCGTCCCTCGATCGTCGCGCCAAGCAGGCTGTCGACGGTCATGCCGACGGCGCTGGCCGCGACGACGCAGACAGCCCCCAGGGTGCCGACGGCATCGAACCCGACGAACGCGATGCCGGCGACCGTCAGCGCGCCCGCGAAGCCGGCGAGTTCCCCCTGCCAGGTGACGGCGCCGTCGGTCCCGGGATCGACCACCTCGAACGTCGTGATCAGCCGCGGGTTGTCGTAGAGGCCGCCGATCTCGCTGGACAGGGTGTCGGCCAGCGCGGCGCCGACGGCGCCCGCGAACGCGTAGAAGAACAGCGCTTCCGAGAGGCCGAGTCCGGAGACGAACTCGTGGGAGCTCGCGGCGGCGCCCAGCACCGCTACCAGCGCTACGAGGGAGTTCGCGAGGACGTTCCCGGTGCCGCGGGCACCCTCGTTCTCCTCGGCGATCCCCCGCTCGCGTTTGATCTCGTACCGGTACTTCGAGGAGAGGCCGCCGATGCCGAAGAAGGCGACGAGCATGAGAAACCAGCCGTAGTCGCCCAGGACAATAGTCAGCAGGCTCAGCAGGACGCCGGTCAGCATCCCCGCCAGCGAGGCGGTTTCCAGCGCGTAGGAGGCGTACCCGAGCAGCACGGTGACCGCCAGCGCGACGCCGATGCGCGTCGCGGTGATCTCGACGGGGATGGCCGCAAACAGCCAGAGAACGAGGCCGACGCAGAGCATCACCAGCGCGTGGTCGCGCTCAAACAGCAGTTCCCGGAGCAGCGCGGCCAGCAGCCCGCCGCTCGCTGCGAGGAAGACGATCCTGGGCAGCGACACCGACGCCCCGGACAGTTCGACGGTAAACAGCTGTGCCGCGGTCGCTGCGATCACCCCACCGGCGACGAACCCCGCGGTAACGACGACGGTCCCCATCGAGACGGTCCTGGTGACCTGTCCCGCCAGGTTCCCCAGCGCGAGCAGGACGATGGTGCCGACGTAGACGTGGGCTGGCATTCCGAAGCCGACAGAGAGGATCGCCATCCCGGCGGCGGCCAGCGAGAAGCCGGCGAGGCTGTACAGCGTCCCGTCGCGCCGGTCGCCCGGCCGGGCGAACAGGTCGAACAGCGCGTGCTCCTCGTTGACGCTCAGCGCGAACACGGCGACGAGCAGAAACGGACCGATCGCCGCGACCGTCGCCAGCGCCGGCTCCTCGATCGAGACGACGAGCGGAGCCACCAGGGCTAACGACGCCACCGCAGCGAACGCTCCTGCCCGTCGGACAGCAGTTGTCACTATCGGCGGTATTTCCCCACCGATACTTACAGTTTCCGAACACCGGCTGTGGCTGGGCCGCGGCTGTGGCGCTCTATCCGCAACCAGAGTCGTTTAGGGCCGTCGCCGGGAACGCCCGCTGTGGGCCTGTACGATCGGTACCTCGCTGCCCGGATCCGCCTCTCGGAGGCCGACCTCCCCGAAACGGTCGCCGTCGTGATCACGGAGCGTGACCTGCTGGAGTCGGGAGCGTACGGCACGCTGACCGACTTCCTCGGGTGGGCGTTCGGGTTCGGCGCCGAGCGCGTCGTCGTCTACGTCAGCGTGCTCGACGCGGAGGTAGTCCCGACGCTGCGGCGCGAACTGGAGTCGCTGGACTCCCCGCGGCCGGTCGCGGTGCGGTCGCCCGAGGACGAGGAGCGTGCGGACGCGCCAGTCCAGATCGGCATCGGCCTCGGCGGCAAACACGAGTTTGCGAACGCCGTCCAGGGGATCGCCGAGGACGTCGCCGCGGGCGCGCTCGAACCGGAGATGATCACCGAGGAGGACGTCGAGCAGCGGCTGGTGTTCCCGACGGCGCCGGACCTGGTGATCAAGACCGGCGCCGAGCGCCTCTCGGATTTCATGATCTGGCAGTCCGTCTACTCCGAACTGCACTTCACCGACGTCAACTGGCGCAACTTCCGCCGCCGGGACTACCTGCGCGCGTCGTGTTGCTGTCGGGGGAGGCTGGGGCCGGCGCCCGCGAGTTCGTCTACACGGCGGCGACGATGAACGGCCTCGCGAAGGACGGCCACGACCTGTTCGACCTCCACTACGGGGACCTCGCGCGGGACGCAGCGCTGCCCGAGGAGATCCACTACATCTCCTTTACGACCGACGAGGACAACCTGCGGCGGGAGATCAAGATGACAATGGACGACGAGATCGTCGAGTCCGGGCTGTCGAACGTCCAGTTCAAGTCGCTCTCGCGGAACTACTTCCACATCAGCCCGGTGCCGCGCAACTGGTACGCCGAGGAGACGACCGACATCACGAGCCTGCGCAAGCGCCACGAGGATCGCGAGGGGCTGCTGACCGCGCTGGGCGACACGCTCAGCGAGCGGGCACCGGGGAACCTGGTCGTCGTCGACTCGCTGTCGGACCTCGCGGGCGCCGCCGGCGACACGATCCCCTGGGCGGACGTCAACTACCTCGTCAAGGGGATCGTGAAGGCCGCCCACAAGTGGGACGGGCTGATCCTGATCCCGGTCAACCACGAGACGCTGTCGGGAACGCAGCTCGGTCAGTTGATCGACAGCTGTAGCGGGACGCTCCGGTTCGAGTGGGAAACCGGCGGCAGCACCCGCGCCCGCACGCTCGTGGTCAAGAACTTCAGCGGCGTCCTCTCGACGATCGAATCGGAGAACATCGTGAAGTTCGAGACCGATCTCGGCGACGCCGGGTTCGACATCAGCGACGTGCGCAAGATCCGCTGAGCCCTATCGCAGACTGAAATAGACGGCAAACGCTTAACTAGCCAGTCACTCAAACACCGGTAATGGCGAGTGAGTCGACCGAGGGGGGAACCGTGTCCGTCGATCTCCCGTCGGAGTTGCGCGACTGGCTCGACGAACAGGCCGCCGAACTCGGCGTGGACCGCGACCAGCTCCTCGTTCAGGTAATTGGCGCGTACCGCACGACGGCCGAGTTCGACGACCACCTCGACGACGCGATCGACGAACAGGTCGCCGACGCGATCGACGAACAGGTCGCCGACGCGGTCCACGATACCCTCCCGGACGCGATCGACGACCACCTGGACGACGCCCTCGCCGAACACCCGGACGACGGGACGATCGAGGAGCTCGCGTCGGCGGTCGAGGAGGAGCTCGCGTCGAACCTCGACGAGCAGATCGAGGCGACGGTCCAGTCGATCCTCGCGGAGACGCTGGAGGACCAGCTCGCCTCGGGCGTCGAGGAGGAGTTCCAGGCCAAACTCGAAGACGTCCGCGAGCGGGTCATCCAGGTCAAAAAGGAGACCGACGCGAAAGCCCCAGCGGACCACACGCACGAGGCGCTGGAGGGGGTCGCGGACCTCGAACAGCAGGTCGCGACCCTGGAGACGGAGCTGTCGGAGCTCCGGTCGGAGGTGGACGCGCTGGTGCCCGAACACGACGAGCAGATCGATGGGCTGGACGCCCGCCTGGGGGAGCTGGAAGACCGGCTCCAGACCGTCGCGTGGGTCGTCAGCGACCTCCGGGAGGCCCACGAGTCCGGGAACGGCCTGGAGGCGGTCGAACGGATCAAACGCGCCGCCGCGAAGGCCGACATCGACCGCGCGAAATGCGAGAACTGCGGGAACGGGGTGACGCTGTCGCTGCTCACCGATCCGGCCTGTCCGCACTGCGACGCGACGGTGACCAACGTCGAGGCCGACCCGGGGTGGTTCCGGAAACCGAAGCTCCGGGTCGCCTCCCAGCTCGAATCGGGTGAGCCCGAGTGAGCGAGGACGACCCGTTCGAGGACCTGGACGAGGCCGTCGAGGACCGCGAGGGCGACCCGTTCGACAGCCTCGGGCATCCGGACGACGGGCCGGAGGGCGAGGAATCGGGCGATGACGAGGGCGATGACGAGGGCGATGACGAGACCGGTGGTGCAGCCGGGGAACGCGGCTCGAACGCCGGTGAAGCTGCCGGCGATGACGCGGAGTCCCGGTCACCGTGGGGTGAACCCCTGGAGCCGGACACCCCGGACGAGGTGAGGGAAAGCCGGTCGGGGAGCGCCTCGCGACCGGACGGCGAGGGTGAACAGCCCGCGATCGGAGAGGAGCCAGTAGTCGACGAGCACGCCGACGGCATCCGGGAGGAGCCGACAATCGACACCGGGCAGCACCGGGAGGGGGATCCCTTCGAGTCGATGGGCGACGCCTTCACCGAGATGGACATCGAGGGCGTCGACGCCGACGATGTCTGGCAGCGGCTCACCAGCGCCGAGGCCCGCGGTTCGGTCACCACGGAAGCGGAGCGCGCGTACGCCGAGGTGTCGAAACACAGCTACTGCGAGCAGTGCGAGTACTTCTCGGAGCCGCCGGAGATCGACTGCTCGCACGAGGGGACCGAGATCGTCGAGTTTCTGGACGTGGACACCGTGCGCGTCGTCGACTGTCCCATCGTCGCCGAACGGAATGACCTCGAAGACTGACATCCTCCCAGGACTGAAGTCGTGGGGTTCCCCGCGCTCGGGGTCGGGCCGGCCATCGCACCCGGCAAAACGGTACGTGGGTCCGCCCCAGCCGACGGGGGCAAGCTTCCGCCGCGTGGGCGTACTCCGGTTCGTGCTCGGTACTTCGGCCCTTCGCAGGGTGTGGCGTGTTGCGTGCCCCGACAGGGACACGGTATCCGCTCGCACAGCGCCCGATACCGCATCGGGCGACCGTCCACGGTTTGAGCGTGGATGGACACGGGCCGTGCCATCGGCCTGCCTGTTCTTTCTGCCACGGTGAACAGGCTCGCACGCCGACGGGGTTGGATTAGTCGTGCCGTCACCCCATCCCGTGTTGCAGGGGCAGGGGTACTGTGAGCGCCGGATGGCGCGTGTCGGCGGGAAGGACCCCACTGTTTCCGGATTGGTTTCAGCGATTGAGTTACCCAACGTTCGACCCCGAACGGCCTAAATCCTGCGGTTGCGCCACCAAGCGCACGCGATTCACCCCACCACTGAAGGGGGTGGGCTCTCTCGCTGCTCTCCCTGTATCGCCCCGCCGCGGCATTGCGCCCCCAGCCCCGGGCTTTTTGACTGATCCACCGGTACCGGCGAGCATGTCCGAGGACTACTTCGAGCGGCTGGTCGACGAGGACGCGCTGGCCGATTTTCTCACCGACCGGCTCAGTCCTGCGGAGCGCTACAACGTCTGCCGGCACGAGCAGGGCCACTCGAACGAGACGCTGTTCGTCACCTGGGGCGACCGCGAACTCGTCGTCAGGCGGCCGCCGCCGGGCGAGACGGCCGAGACTGCACACGACGTCCTCAGGGAGTACCGCGTGATCGACGCGCTGCAGGACACCGACGTTCCGGTCCCGCCGACGGTCACCGCGTGCGACGACCACTCGGTCATCGGCAGCGACTTCTACGTCATGGACCGCGTCGAGGGCACGGTTTTCCGCGACGAGGAGTCCGCGGCGTTCGCTACAGCCGACGCCCGCGAACGGATCGGGACCGAACTCGTCGACACGCTCGCGGCGATCCACGACCTCGACCCGCAAGCGGTGGGGCTCGGCGACTTCGGCCGGCCCGCCGGCTACACCGAACGGCAGGTCGAACGCTGGGGCAAACAGCTCGCCTGGGCGTTCGAAGTGACGGCCGAGGAGCGCGAGGTACCCGAACTCGACCGCGTCGGCACCTGGCTCGACGAGCACTGTCCGGACTCGCATCCGCACGCTATCGCGCACGGCGACTACAAGCTCGACAATGTGATGTTCAGTGGGAACTCACCGGTCGAACTCGTCGCGGTGTTCGACTGGGAGCTGTGCACGCTCGGCGATCCGCGCGCCGACCTCGGGTGGATGCTCTCCGACTGGCGGGACGAGGGCGACCCGGAGCCGGCGATCGACCACCTCGCGATGCGGTTCGTCGAACACCCCGACTACCCGACGCGGCAGGCACTGGTCGACCGCTGGGAGGAACAGACCGGTCTCGCGTTCGAACACGAGCGCTTCTATCGGGCGCTCGCCGTGTACAAACTCGCCGGCCTCGGCGAGATGTTCTTCCGCCGGTACCTGGAGGGCAACGCCGACGATCCGATGTACCCCGCGATGGAGGACGCCGTCCCGGCGCTGGCCGACCGCGCGCTCCGCATCATCGAGGGCGACGAACCGCTCTAGTAGAGGCCGTCGTAGGCAGCGTAGTTCCACTCGTCGTCGAGGATGCCGTACCAGAGGGTGTCCTGATAGCCGCCGTCGATGAAGTGGCCGTCCCGGTGAGTGCCCTCGTGGGTAAACCCGAGCGATTCCAGCAGCGCCCGCGAGGCGTCGTTGAACTCGAAGACGCTGGCCTCGATGCGGTGGAAGCCGCGCTGGCGGAACCCGAAGTCGACCAGCATGCCGGACGCCGCCGAACCGTACCCCTGGCCCTGGTGGTCGGGTGCGATCCAGTAGCCCAGTTCGGCCCGCCGGGACTCCTTGATCGTGAGGCTCACCGTCCCGAGCGGCGTCTCGGCGTCCCGTGTCACCAGCAGTGTGATGTTGCCGTCGCCGCCGACGACCTCCTCGAAGAACTCCCGCTCCTGGGGCTCGTTGATCGGTTCCGCCCGGCCGATGCCGCGCCAGACCCCGGGGTCGTTCACTGCTTCCTGCAGGAACGGAATGTCCTCCTCTTCGATCGTCCGGAGCGATACCGCCTCGCCGTCCAGAAAGGCTGGGCCTGGCATACGACGGGGTTCGGACACGGGGACAAAATACCTGTGTGAGGGATGATAGCAGGCGTCGCCTTCGAGGGAACGATTACTGGCCGAAGCGCGTGACTGGATCGAGTTCGTCGGGGTCGGTCTCCTCGAAGACGTGGTCGGCGACGGTGCGGAGGTGGACCTCGTCGGCGCCGTCGACGATCCGGAACGCGCGGATGCTCTCGTAGAAGTCCGCCAGCGGCAGGTCCTTCCCGATGCCGTTGGCGCCACAGAACTGCAGCGCGGTGTCGACGGCCTCCTGGGTGACGTTGGCCGTGAATACTTTGCTCATCGAGACTTCCAGGCGGGCTTTCTCGCCGGCGGCGATGGCGTCGGCGGCCTGCCGGACGAGCGCCCGCGCGGCCTGGAGCTCGGTCTCGCGGCGCGCCAGTTCGAACCGCGGGTGCTGTTTGTCCGACAGCGGCGTCCCGAACGCCTCCCGCTCGTCGAGGTAGCTCCGGGCGACGGTCAGCGCGCGGGACGCCATCCCCGAGAAGCGCATGCAGTGGGTGAGCCTCGCGGGCCCGAGTCGCTCCTGGACGTGCCTGAATCCTGCGCCTTCGGTCCCCAGCAGGTTCTCCTCGGGCACCCGGACGCCGTCGTACGTGATCTCGGCGTGGGTGCTGCCGATCGGGTCGCCGCCGAGGTGTGGAATGTCCCGCTCGATCCCGACGCCGTCGGCGTCGCTGGGGACGACGAACACCGAACAGCCCTGGTAGGGGTGGGCCTCCCCGTCGGTGCGGGCGAACACGAGCAGGACGTCGGCCTCCACGCCGTTGGTCGTCCACCACTTGTGGCCGTCGATGACCCACTCGTCGCCGTCCTTATCCGCCTCCGGCGGATCAGGGCTCGTCGAGCGTTGCTCGGCGGTGTCGCGCTCGGCCGTCGTCCGGATCATCTTCGGGTCCGACCCCGCGCCTTGCATCGGTTCTGTCATCGAGAACCCGGAAGAGATATCGCCCGCAACGAGCGGTTCGAGGTACTCCGCCTTCTGGCGCTCGCTGCCGTGCATCTCCAGGAGGTGCATGTTGCCCTCGTCGGGTGCGTCGACCCGCATCGCGGTCGGGCCGAGCAGGCTCCGGCCGGCCTGCTCGAACGTCGGCAGCAGGTCGTCGAACGCGTACCCCATCCCCCCGTACTCCTCGCTGACCTGGGGGGCGTACACACCGTACTCCCGCGCCGCCTCGCGGAGGGCCTCGACGTCGTCCTCGGAGATGGTCGTCCCGCCCTCGACCTCGCGTTCCAGCGGGAGCACCACCTCGTCCATCAGCGCCCGCGCACGCTCGGCCAGTTCCCGGGCCGCCTCGGAGTCGTCGAATCGGAACACACCTCGTGGGTCGGCCCCGCCGGCAATAAATGTTCGACGGGCTGCGAACCTGCTCTGCCCAGGACGATTCTGCCGCAACGCCAGATACATTCCGGAGGCGGCCGTCCGGCGTCGGCCCTTTCCGCGACCGCAAAACGGTTAATCTCGGTCGACCTGCCTAGAAGCATGGAACCGGAGGTCGTGACGACGTTCGAGTCCTTCGCCGCAGCGGCCGGGGGTGTTGCCCCCGGAGCACGCGTGCCCGTCGAGGTCCACGTGACTGTCCCAGATCCGTTTCTCGCCTACCGGCGGGCGCGCGACGGGCCTGGCGGGGCGTCCCTCGCCACGACGGGCGGCCAGCCGGGGTGGGGTTACTTCGGCGTCGACCCCGTCGAGACGCTCCCGGTCGACCCCGAGGACGGGTCCGCACTCGCTGCCCTCGCCGACTTCCTCGACGGCGAGTCGCTCAGTCGCGGCGAGTGCGACGTCCCCTACCCCTGCGGCGCCGTCGGCTGGCTCTCCTACGACGTCGCCCGGGAACTCGAGGAGCTCCCGGCCAGCGCCAGCCGCGACCGCGACCTCCCGCGACTACAGGTCGCCCGCTACGACGCCCTCGCCGCCTGGGAGGAGCCCCGCGGCGAGGAACTGACCCTCCGCGTGACTGCCTGCCCGCGGATCGACGCCCCTGGCGAGGAGAACGCAGTCCGCGCTGCCTACGAGCGCGGCCGCGACCGGGCGCTCGCCCTCGCTGGCCGGGCCGTCGATGGCGACCCCTCGATCCCGGACCCGCCGGTCGCCGACGGGACGGGTGCCACCGAGTTCGAGAGCGACTGCACGCGTGCCGAGTTCGCGGCTCGCGTCGAGCAGGTCAAGGGGTACATCCGCGACGGCGACACCTTCCAGGCGAACATCTCCCAGCGGCTGCGCGCCCCCGCCGCAGTGCATCCGGTCGCGGCGTTCGACGCGCTGCGGGAAGTCAACCCCGCGCCTTACTCCGCGCTGCTCGAGTTCCCGGGCGTCGATCTGGTCAGCGCCAGCCCCGAGCTGTTGCTGGAACGTGAGGGCGACCGCCTCCTCACGGAACCGATCGCGGGCACCCGGCCGCGCGGCGAGACGGAGGCCGAGGACGAGCGCCTGGAGCGTGATCTCACGGCCGACGAGAAGGAGCGCGCCGAGCACGCGATGCTGGTCGACCTCGAACGCAACGACCTCGGGAAGGTCAGTGCGTTCGGCAGCGTCGACGTGACCGAGTACCGCCGCGTCGACCGCTACTCGGAGGTGATGCACCTCGTCTCGCTGATCGAGGGTCAGTTGCGCCCCGAACACGACCTGGAGGACGCCATCGGCGCGGTGTTCCCCGGGGGGACGATCACCGGCGCGCCCAAACCCCGGACGATGGAGATCATCGACGAGGTGGAGGCGACGCGGCGCGGCCCCTACACCGGCAGCGTCGGCATCTTCGGGTTCGACGACCGGCTGACGCTGAACATCATCATCCGGACGCTGGTCCGCTACGGCGACGAGTACCACCTGCGGGTCGGCGCCGGCATCGTCCACGACTCCGACCCCGAGCGGGAGTACGCCGAGACGCTCGATAAGGGTCGGGCGCTGGTCACTGCCGTCGACCGGGCGCTGGGCGAACGGGCCGACCTGCGCGTCCAGTCCGGAGGTGACGACTGAGATGCCTCCCCACCCCGGAGACGCGTCCGGAATGCGCGTGCTCGTCGTCGACAACTACGACTCGTTCGCGTACAACCTCGTCCAGTACGTCGGCGAGGTGGTCACGACGGAGGAGTGGCTCGCGGGTACGACCGGCGAGGTGATCGTCCGCCGGAACGACGCTATCGCGCTCGACGACGTCGACGACATCGACCCCGACGCCATCGTCGTCTCCCCCGGGCCGGGAACGCCCTGGGAGGCCGGCGTCTCGATGCCGCTGTTCGCCGAGCGGTCGTACCCGACGCTGGGCGTCTGCCTCGGCCACCAGGCGCTGTGCGCCGCCAACGGCGCCCCGGTCGGCCACGCCGAGTCGGTCGTTCACGGCAAGACCTCCGACACCTCCCACGACGGCAAGGGCATCTTCGCGGGCCTGCCCGACCGGTTCGCTGTCGGGCGGTATCACTCGCTGGCCGTCGAGCGGCGCGGACTCCCTGACGCCCTCCAGGAAACCGCCCGGACGGAGGACGAGGAGGAAGTCGTGATGGGCGTCCGCCACGAGCGCGAGCCACACGTCGGCGTCCAGTTCCACCCCGAGAGCATCCTCACAGAGGGCGGCAAGCGACTCGTGGCGAACTTCCTCGACCGGTACGCGACAGCCCCGACGGCCGGGGCCGAGGGGAACGGAGGGTGAGGATGGGCGACGACCTGCAGTACCACGTCGACGGCGACCTCGTACCGGCGTCGGAGGCGACGGTGAACGTCCGCGACCGGGGGTTCATGTACGGCGACGCGGCGTTCGAGACGCTGCGGGTGTACGGCGGGGTGCCGTTCGAGTGGGCGGCCCACGCTGCCCGCCTGCGCCGGACCTGCGAGACGCTGGGGTTCGCCGACGCCCTCCCGCCGGCCGCCGACCTGCGCGAGCGGGTCGCGGAGACCGTCGCCGCGAACGACCTGGCCGACGCCTACGCGAAGCTCTCGGTTACCCGCGGCGTCCAGCCGGGCAAACTCACACCCGGTGAGGAGGTCGACCCGACGGTCGTCGTCTACGTCTCGCCGCTCCCTCGCGCCGGCGTCGACGGCGAACGGGTCTGGGACGGGCCAGCCCGAGTCGCGACAGTCGACGCCGAGTCGGTGCCCGATTCCGCCGTGCCGGCCGACGCGAAGACGCACAACTACCTCGACGGGATCCTCGCACGCCTTCGGATCAGGGGGACCGACTACGACGAGGCCCTCCGGCGGGACGCGGAGGGGTACCTCACCGAGGGGGCGACCAGCAACGTCTTTTTCGTCGAGGACGGCCGGCTGCTGACGCCGACCGAGGAACTGCCGCTGCTGCCCGGCGTCACCCGGACGCTGGTGCTGGAACTGGCCGGGGAGGCGGACCTGCCGGTCGAGACGGGCCGGTACGGCCCCGAGCGCCTCCGCGAAGCAGACGAGGTGTTCGTCACGAACTCCACCTGGGAGATTCGGCCCGTCGAGCGGGTGGACGAAACGGCGTTCGACGTCGGCCCGGTGACCCGCCGCCTGCAGCGGCTGTACGACGAGCGCGTCGAGGCCTGCTACTAAGCATCACTCGACGCGGAACGCTTGGGAGCGTCACTCGACGCGGAATGCCGGCTCCTCGACGTTCTCGCTTTTACACTCCGGGCAGCGGCTGGGTCGGTTGACGAGGTCGTCGAAGTCGTCGAACCCGCAGTCGGGACACTCCGGCGGTGCGACGAGCAGCGTCTCGTCGCTGTCCTCGAGCGAGCGGGCGATGTGCTGGACGTGGTCGAGCGCTTCGGCGCTCCGAATTTCGAACTCGCGGGCGAGCGCGCCGGCCGACAGCGTCTCGCCGCGCAGCCGATCCGTGATCCGTTCGCGCGTGGTCCGACTGGTCTCTCGCATACCGGACGCAGCGCGGCGAGGGACAAAGCTCTTGTTCCCGGGGGAAGGAAAGGGATTTACCCCTGCCCGCGTTGGTTTCAGTATGCACGCAGTCGTACTGGCTGGTGGGTACGCGACCCGGCTGTGGCCGGTGACGCGCAACCGGCCGAAGATGCTGCTCCCGGTCGGCGAACGAACCGTCATCGACCGGATTCTCGGCGAGCTCGAATCCGACGACCGCATCGACGACGTGTACGTCAGTACCAACGAGCGGTTCGCCGACGACTTCGAGCGCCACATCGCGGACTCGGAGTTCGAGAAGCCACGGCTGAGCGTCGAGGAGACGATCGACGAGGACGAGAAGCTGGGCGTCATCGGCGCGCTGGCCCAGCTCGTCGACCGCGAAGGGATCGACTCCTCGGACCTGCTGGTCGTCGCCGGCGACAACCTCATCAGCTTCGACCTCGCGACGTTCGTCGACTTCTTCGAGAGGAAGGGGACCGCGACGCTCGCCGCCTACGACGTCGGCTCCCGCAAGCGGGCCAGCTCCTACGGCCTGGTCGACCTCGACGGCGACGAGGTCGTCGACTTCCAGGAGAAGCCCGACGACCCGCCCTCGACGCTGGTCTCGATCGCCTGCTACGCGTTCCCCGCGGGCGACGTTCGCTTCGAGGAGTACCTCGACGGCGGCAACAACCCCGACGAGCCCGGCTGGTTCATCCAGTGGCTCCAGGACCACCGGCCGATCCACGCGTTCACCTTCGAGGAGGCGTGGTTCGACATCGGCACGCCCGAGAGCTACCTCGACGCCGTCTCGTGGGCGCTCGACGGCCAGTCGGTCGTCGCGGCCGACGCCACCGTGGAGAACGCCGAGATCGGGGACAACGTCCACGTGATGGAGGGTGCGACGGTCGTCGACTCGACGCTTGACCGCTCGATCGTGTTCCCCGGCGCGACCGTCGAACGCGGCCACCTCCGGGACTCGATCGTCGACCGCGAGGCCACTGTCCGGGATATCGACCTCTCGGGCGCGCTCGTGGGCGCGCACAGTCAGTTGCTCTAGCCTTCAACCACGCTTGCCCTCGAGTGCCTCCATTTTGTCGTCGCGTTCGACGTACTCGACGTCGTCCCTGGCGTGCAGCCGTTCGGCCGCGGCCTCGGTGTAGCGCCCGGCCACGACTGTTCTGACGCCCGAAACCCCAATAGTTGCCGGGCGACGGGACCCGTCCGTAGCCCCCCGATTATCAAAGATTGTAGCGGCGGAGAAAAGTAAATACTCGCTGCCAGCCGACAGTCACCAATGAGCGGTCGGGACAGCGTCGGGACCGATCCCGGCGCCCCGTCGAGTGCGGACGACCGGGCAGTAGACACCTCGCTCGCGCGCCGGGACGTCCTGAAAGGGCTGGCCGGCGCGGGAGCAGTCGCGTCCGGCGTCGCGGGTGCGGACCGGGTTGCCGGCCTCACTGGGGGCCGGCGCGGGCGGTACGTCGTCGGCGTCGATCCCGGGCACGAGGCAGCGGCCGAGGCGCACGCGCAGGCACAATCGACCGCGCTGTGGCTCCACCGGGAGATCGACCTCGGCGACGTCCGGCAGGTCGTCGCCGGGTGGTACACGCGCGAGCAGCGCGAACGCCTCCGGCGCCACCCGGCAGTGGCGTACGTCGAGCCGGAGCAGTTTCTCGAACCCCACCGCCCGACGCTATCGGATCCGGAGCCGACCGGCCACGGCGGGTACCCCTGGGGTATCGAGCGGATCGACGCCGACGCCGCGCACGCCGACGGGTACACCGGCGACGGCGCGGACGTCGTCATCGTCGACACAGGGAGCGATCCGGAGCACCAGAGTCTCAGCGCCAACGTGGGCGTCGGGGGCGCGTTCGGCGACGGTGACTGCGTCGAGACCGAGCGGCAGTTCGCAACGGTCGACTGCAACGCCGTCTGGGACGACGATCAGTATCACGGCACGCACGTCGGAGGGACGGCGGCCGCAGTCGACCGAGCGCTCGACGACGACGCGAACCCGTCGGTCGACGTCGACCGGGTCGCGGGCGTCGCGCCCGAGGCGACGATCCACGTCGCGAACGTGTTCGAGTGGTTCGAGGACGGCAACCAGTGGGTTCCGCTGGCCCCGTCGTCGAACACCGCAGACGCGATCCGGTGGACCGCCGACCAGGGGTACGACATCGTCAACGCCAGCCTCGGCGGCCCCAACCCCACGACGGTCATCGAGGACGCGCTCGCGTACGCGGTGGGCCAGCACGACATCGTGTTCGTCAGTTCGGCGGGCAACGACGGCGAGGTCTGCGACCAGGACCCGCACAACGACGATCCCGACGACTGCGTCGGCTACCCGGCGGCCTTCGCGGACGCCCTCGCCGTCGGCAACACCGAGCGCGACGACACGGTCAACCCCACGTCGTCCCGCGGCCCGGAGGTCGGGGTCGCCGCGCCGGGGACCGCCGTGCTCTCGGCGATTCCCGCACACCTGAAACGGGAGTCCGACATCGTCGACGGCGACCACTGGTGGCTCACCGGCACCTCGATGGCGTCCCCGCACGTCGCGGGCCTCGCCGCCCTGCTCACGGCCCACACTGACCTCCAGGGCAGCGACGAGATCAGGACGCGCATCCGCGAATCGGCAACTGATATCGGCGCCCGCGACGTCGAGTCCGGCGCCGGGCTGATCGACGCCGCGACGGCGCTGGACGGCTCGACGGCGTCGCTGTCGGTGGCGACGCTCCAGCCCAGCAGCGTCGGCCAGTCCGGCGCGACCCTGGAGGGCGAGTTACTGGAACTCGGCGGCGCCGACTCGGCCGACGTGTTCTTCGAGTACGGCCAGGAGGGGAGCGACGACCAGCAGACCACGGAGCCCACGACCCTCGGGGAGACCGGGGAGTTCGAGGTCACGGTGACCGACCTCGACCCGGCGACGACCTACGCGTTCGCCGCGGTCGCCGAGACCGACGCCGGGACGGACACCAGGGAGGACGTGACGTTCACGACCGACGAGCCACCGCTGGCCGTCGAGACCGGGGAGGCGACCGCAGTCGGGCACACGAGCGCGACGGTGACGGCGGATCTCGTGGAGCTCGGCGCCAACGACACCGCCACGGTCAGCGTCGAGTACTGGGCCAGCGAGGGCGACGACAGCCAGGAGACGGAGTCCCGCGCGCTGTCGGAGGCCGGCACTGTCGAGGTCGAACTGACCGGCCTCAGGCAGGACACCGCCTACGGGTTCCGGGCGGTGGCCGACAGCGGGACCGAGACCGACGCCGGCGACACCGAAGCGTTCGCCACGCTGATCGAGGACGTCTCCCGGCCGACCGTCGATCGGACGGAGGCCGACAGCGCCACGTTCTCCCGCTGGGGCGACGGCTACCGGATCCGCGCGGCGGGGACGAGCCCCTGGCAGCGCCCGCGGGACCACCACGGCTACGGCGCCGTCTACGGCGAGGTCCAGGGCGACGTCGTCGTCCAGACGACGCTTGCTGGCTTCCGCGGCGACCACGACCTGCGGACGGCGGGGCTGATGGTGACCGACGACGTGCTCGGCGGGGGTGGCGTCGCCGGCGACCTGCTGTTGGCGGCCGAACCCGGGACCGGGCTCTCGCTCGCCGTCTACGACGACGACAGCCGCGAGTACGAGACGGTTGCCGCGGCATCACCGTCACTCGACGGCCCGCTCGACCTCCGGGTGACCAAGCGCGACAGCGAGTTCGTCGCCGAGTATCGCCGCCCCGTCGACGCGTCCTGGCAGCTCATCGGTAGCGTCACGGTCCCGGCGGCCGGGTTCACCCAGCACGCCGGCGTCTTCGCGACCGGCGGGCACGACACCGACCGGTGTGTCGCCGACTTCTCGGAGTTCCTGATCGGCGAGACCGGCGTCGCGCTGCTTCCCGCCGCACCGACCCTCCCACTCGACGTCGAGATGACGCTCGATCTCGTCGTCGAGAACGCCGACTGGGGCATCCGCTCGTATGCCGCGACGGTCGAAGTGGCCGACACGGACCCCCTGACCATCGAGGACGTGCGCCTGGCGGGCGACCCGGTGTACCAGTCGGTGAACGTGCGCCCGGACGGCAGCCGGGCGACGATCGAGGCCGGCATGGGCGAGTCCGGCCTCGAGGGCGGCGACGTCAGGATCGCCACGCTGACGGTCCGGACGCGAGGGGAGGGCACCGCCCCCGTCGACGTCCCCGAGGTCACCGTGGTCGACGACGCGACGACCGTTCCCTACGACGTCGTGTCAGTCGACGGCGCCGACGTCACGGTCGCCGAGGGCGTCGGACCGCCGCCCGTCGTCGGCACCGACCGGCCGAAGGACCTCGACGGCGACGGGCTGTACCGCGACGTCACCGGCGACGGCCAGTTCACCGTCGCCGACGTCCAGGCCTTTTTCGAGCACCGCCACGACGACGCCGTCCTGAACAACGCCGAGTACTTCAACTTCGCCGGCAGCGACCCGCCCGAGGTCTCGATCGCCGACGTGCAGGTACTGTTCGAGGAGCTGGTCGCAAGCGATCCGGAGGTCGCCGCGGCGCTGGGACTCGACGTGGACGACCCCGAAGACGTCGCCGACCTCTCGGCTGCCGACCTGGCACGGGCGCTGGAGAGCGACGACGCCGAGTAGCCACTCATACGGTCGTTCTCAAACGGGGCCGCTGAGTACCTACTCCAGCAGCTGGTCGGCGATGGTGTTGCGGAGTATCTCGCTGGTCCCCTCGTAGATCTCGTTGAGCTTGGCGTCGCGGTAGAACCGCTCGGCCGGAAAGTCCTTGGTGTAGCCGTAGCCGCCGTGGATCTGGATCCCCTCGTTTGCGACCTCGCGGGACACCTCGGAGGCGTACAGCTTCGCCTGGGCGGCCTCCTTGACGAACTCCTCGCCGCGCATCTTCCTGTCGGCGGCGAGGTGCATCAGCATCCGGGCGGCGTTCGTCTTCGTGTCCATGTCCGCCAGCTTGTGCTGGATCGCCTGGAACTCACTGATCGGCTGGTCGAACTGCTCGCGGTCCCCCGCGTACCCAAGCGCCTCGTCCAGTGCGGCCTGTGCGATCCCGACGCCGCGGGCGGCGATGGTGATACGGCCACCGTTGAG
>PXSF01000086.1 GCA_003022845.1 Halobacteriales archaeon SW_10_66_29
CCGCGCTTCAACTCCTGGCCCGAGAACGACGGACAGCCGACGCTTCAGGGTTTCGCTGGCTACAAGGCGGGCATGAGCCACGTCGTCATGATCGACGACCGTCGCCCCTTCTGGAACGTCCTCGACGTGCTGATAAGTGAAACCGTAACGCTCCCCCGGTTCATCGGATTTTGAGGGCGCCAATCTCGGGAAAAACGGCAGTAAGAGCAGCCCGGCATCTCGTAGCAATTTCCTTCGTCTCATATATTTTCTCTCACAAGAAACAAACAAATATCTTTGGGCACTTCTTTATAGCGAATGATCTCATCACCACGCGCCGATTTCGGAATCTCCACCACGCGGCCGGTGGCGCAGTTGCCCCTCAGCGCGCCTCGGCGATCCCGTCCAGCGCCTCGGGGTTCTCGATGCTGGAGAGGTCGCCGATTTCCTCGTCCTCGGAGACAGACTGGAGATCCGGCGGACGATCTTGCCGCTCTGCGTGATCTGATCACGCGAAGACAGGAATCGCGCGGCCACCTACTCGGTAAACTCGGGGTACTCCTCGAGTTCGCTACTACCCACGATTAGCACGACCTTCTCACCGACGTCGACATAATAGCCGTCCGGCGCGTTCGGTGGCC
Source organism: Halobacteriales archaeon SW_10_66_29 (assembly GCA_003022845.1). GTDB lineage: Archaea > Halobacteriota > Halobacteria > Halobacteriales > Haloarculaceae > Halovenus. The sequence continues at coordinate 621 of PXSF01000086.1, forward strand.
TGGAGTAATCGAGCGCTGTGTAGTCGATCGGGTCGGGGGACAGGTTCCACCCCACAAGGGTAAGATCGCCCGGCTCGTGAATCTTCTCCGCCGACCGCTCGAGGGAATCGAGGGCGCTATCCTCGATTTCGTCCTCGTGCTCGGCGAGGTGGGAGACTGTTGCGCCATCCGGTACGTCTCCGATGCACACGTAAAAGTAGGACGAGGCCGGCGCCGCCCCACCGCTCTCTTAAAGAGGGTGCGACGTCTCATATTCGTTTAATTAGCGAAAAGATATAAAGCTCTTTGGGGTGAAGCCGACCGTTACCGGCCGCCGAGTCCCATTCCGTTTTGTAGAAGATCGCGCCCGGGTCGCCGGTCGTGCTTTCGATCGAGAACACGACGTCCTCGTCTTGGTTGTAGTTAGTGCAGGCGTTTGTGCTCCCGGAGCCCGGACCATCTTATCCGGCCGGGGGCCGTTCGTCATCATCCTCGTCGCAAGGAGTATCTTCAGGATATTCGCAGTCGCCGTATACCAGCCCAGGTGTATCTAGGTCGTGCTCTCGGCGTTCTGAATGTCCTCCGCAGAGGTGCCGAAGCCCACCGAGTACTGGGTCGTCGATACAGAGCCCTCATCTGGATATGAACACTTCACGGTGCCTTCTTTGTCGGAACTGGGGTTATGGCCGGTGGCGCAGTTCGCTCCTCAGCGCGCCTCGGCGATCTCGTCAAGCGCCTCGGGGTTCTCGATGCTGGAGAGGTCGCCGATCTCCTCGTCCTCGGAGACGGACTGGATGATCCGGCGGACGATCTTGCCGCTCTGCGTGATCGGGAACTCGTCGACGAACAGCACCTCGCGGGGCATGAACGGCTTGCCCACTTCCTCGCCGACCTGGCGGCGCAGTTCCTCACGGAGGTCCTCGCTCTCCTCGTAGCCCTCCTCGAGAATCACGTACGATACCACGGCGGTCCCCTTCGTCTCGTCGTCGGCCCCCACTGCGGCCGCGGCGTTGACGGCGTCGTGTTCGATCAGTGCACCCTCGACCTCAGCTGGGCCGACTTTCCGGCCGGCCACGTTGAGCACGTCGTCCGATCGGCCGTGCAGGAACCAGTATCCGTCTGCGTCCTTCTGCGCCCAGTCGCCGTGGTCCCACATGTCCTCGAAGCGAGCCCAGTACTCCTCGAGGTACCGCTCGTCGCCGCTCCACAGCGATTTGGTCATCGACGGTGCCGAGGAGTTCGCCACGAGGTAGCCACGCTCGTTTGTGTCGGCGATCGACTCGCCTTTCGCGGTCACAATGTCGACATCCATCCCCAGGGCGGGCCCACCCAGCGTACAGGGCTTCAGCGACATGGTCGGCAGCGGCTGGAGGAAGCAGCCGAAGATTTCGGTCCCGCCGGAGATGTTCATGATCGGCGTCTCGCCGTTGCCGACGTGCTCGTAGAACCACAGCCAGCTTTCGGGGTCCCAGGGTTCGCCGGTCGACCCGAGCAGGCGTAGCGAGGAGAGATCCTGGCCCTCAAGCCACTCGTCGCCGTGCTTCTGGAGCGCGCGGATCGCCGTCGGCGAGATGCCGAACACCGTCAGGCCGTGCCGGTCGATCATCTCCCAGTACCGGTCCGGTTCGGGGTGGTCCGGCGCACCCTCGTACATGAACACCGTCCCGCCGAACGCGTGGTTGCCGATCAGCATCCACGGCCCCATCATCCAGCCGATGTCCGACACCCAGAAGAAGCGGTCCTCCGGCTTGTGATCGAACGAGAAATACAGCTCCTTCGCCGGCTGCGTCAGGCCGCCCGCGTGCGTGTGGACGATTCCTTTCGGCTTGCCGGTCGTCCCCGAGGAGTACAGCAGCATCGACTCCTGGTCGGAGGGCAGCGATTTGGTCTCGTACTCGTCGCTCTGCTGGGCGACAGTTTCGCTCCACCACTCGTCACGGCTGTTGTCCCAGGGAATGTCGGCTCCGAGCCGGTCGTAGACGATGGTGTGCTCGACGTGCCCGGCCTTCTCGATTGCTTCGTCGGCCGACTCCTTGAGCAGCACCTCGTCGCCGCGGCGGTAGAACCCGTCCCCGGTGAACAGCACCGAGCACTCGGCGTCGCCGATCCGCGTCGCCGTCGCGTCGACGCCGAAGCCCGAGAAGATCGGCACGGCGATCGCCCCCACCTTGAAGCAGCCGTAGAGGATTGAGATGACTTCTGGCACCATCGGCATGTACAGGCCGACGGTGTCGCCCGTCTCGATGCCGCGCTCCTCGAGGGCGTTGGCGACCATGTTCGACTCCCGGTGGAGTTCGTGGAAGGTGATCTCCCGGAGTTCGCCGTCCTCCCCTTCCCAGATGCAGGCGACGTTGTTCCGGTTCGGGGAGTCGACGGCGGCGTGGCGGTCGACGACGTTGTGCGCGATGTTCAGTTCGCCGCCGACGTACCAGTCGGTGAACTGCGGCCCGTCGCTGTCGTCCAGGACGGCGTCGTACGGCTGGTAGAACTCGAGGCCGAGATGCTCGACCACTTCGTCCCAGAACCAGTCCAGCCCCGAGGCCTCGACCCCACCGACGTCCTCGACGGTCCGGGGGTGTAGCTCCTCGAAGTCGTCGATACCGTGTTTCTGCATGAACTGGTAGACGTTGCTCCCCTGGACCACCTCGTCGGACGGTTCGTAGACGACCTCGTCGATCTCCTCGAGTGCCGGTGAATCTGTCATGGTCTCCCATGTTCGTTGTCGACCACCGGGCTCAAAATAGTTGTGAGACTCCTTATACTGTCGGACGTAATTTCGTGGAGTCACACGTTGCGCGTTTCAGCCCGCGAACCCACCGATACTGGGACCCGGTGCCGAAAATACTCACGCACGACCGTAGCACAGGACCAGCAAATACTTTTGCCCCGCGAAAGCCAACGTACTCGTATGTACGTCCGGGACGCAAAAAACAGGGACGAGGTCTGGTTACTCGATTACATCGAGGAGATGGGGTTGGACGAGCAGGCGTTTCGCTCCCGGGATTACGTCATCGCGATGGACGAGGTCGACAACGAGCGGGCGGGGTTCGGGCGGATCCGGATCCACAAAACCGACGACGGGGAGCTCTGCGAACTGCACTCACGAGCGCAGAGGAGTATCTGCGCCAGTTCGGATTCGAGCGCATCGAACCGGCGTCGCTCCCGGAGGCGCTCCAGACGCGCCTGACGACGAAACAGGAACGGCTCGATCCTGACGCCGTCCCACTGCGGATCGACTCCGAACGGTTCCACATGCCTGGCTACCTCCGCGAGGCGTTCAAGGGAGCCCACCCCGAGCCTGACGAGGAACCGGAGCCCGAGGAAGGCCCCGAAGACTTCGGCATCGATCCCGACGAGGCGACCTACAAGTACGACACGGGCGACTGAACCCACCCACGAGACTGAACTGTTAAGGCCGCAGGGAGTCGAGATAGGAGGTATGTTCGACGCCGACGAACTCGACGAGATCCAGTCGGCCAAAGAGCAGTGGGAGCAAGAGCACGTCGAGCCCGTTCTCGACCGGTTCGGCGAACGCAAGGAGGAGTTCGTGACCGACACCGGCGGCCAGCCTGTCGACCGCCTGTACACGCCGACGGACTTAGACGAGTTCGAATACGAGGAAGACCTCGGGTTCCCGGGAGCCGAGCCGTACACCCGCGGCGTGTACTCGACAGGGTACCGCGGCCGCCTCTGGACGATGCGCCAGTACGCGGGGATGGGAACTGCCGAGGAGACGAACGAGCGGTTCAACTACCTGCTCGACGAGGGCCAGACCGGCCTCTCGATGGCGTTCGACCTGCCGACGCAGATGGGGTACGACTCCGACGACAGCATGGCGGCCGGCGAGGTGGGCAAAGCCGGGGTCGCCATCGACTCGCTGCGGGACATGGAGACCGTCTTCGACGGCATCCCGCTGGACGAGGTCAGCACCAGCATGACGATCAACGCGCCGGCCAGCGTGCTGCTCGCGATGTACATCGCTGTCGGGGACACCCAGGGAGTCGACCGGGAGCAACTGCGCGGCACCATCCAGAACGACGTGCTCAAGGAGTACATCGCCAGAAACACCTACATCTACCCGCCCGAGCCGTCGATGCGGATCATCACCGACATCTTCGAGTTCTGTGCCGAGGAGACGCCGAAGTTCAACACCATCTCCATCTCGGGCTATCACATCCGCGAAGCTGGCTCGACTGCCGCACAGGAGCTGGCGTTCACGCTCGCGGACGGCATCGAGTACGTCCAGGCGGCGCTCGACGCGGGGCTGGACGTCGACGAATTCGCGCCACAGCTCTCGTTTTTCTTCAACGCCCACAACAACATCCTCGAGGAGGTCGCGAAGTTCCGGGCGGCCCGGCGGATGTGGTACCGCATCATGGACGAGCGGTTCGACGCCGAGGACGCCGGCTCCAAGCAGCTGAAGTTCCACACCCAGACCGCGGGGTCGACGCTGACGGCTCAGCAGGTCGAGAACAACGTGGTCCGGGTCGCCTACCAGGCGCTGGCGGCGGTGCTGGGCGGCACCCAGAGCCTCCACACGAACGGGAAAGACGAGGCGCTCTCGCTGCCGACCGAGCAGTCCGTCCGGACGGCACTGCGGACCCAGCAGATCCTGGCCCACGAGTCGGGGGCCGCGGAGACGATCGATCCGCTCGGCGGGAGCTACTACGTCGAGTCGCTGACTGACGACCTCGAGGCGGAGGCGTTCGACCTGATCGAGAGAGTCGACGAGCGCGGCGGGATGCGCAAAGCAATCGAGGACCAGTGGGTCCAACGGCAGATCCAGGACACCGCCTTCGAGCGCCAGCAGGAGATCGAGAACGGCGAGCGGATCATCGTCGGTGTCAACGAGTTCACGGTCGAGGAGGAAGACCGCCACGTCGACATCGAGGAGGTCTCGGAAGCCCAGCAGCAAACACAGGAAACCCGTCTGAAGGAGGTCCGCCAGATGCGCGACGACGAGGAGGTAGCGGCAAAACTCGACGCGCTCGAATCTGCCGCCCGGGGCGAGGAGAACCTCATGCCGTACATCGTCGACGCAGTGAAAGTCTACGCGACGACCGGGGAGATCTGCGACGCGATGCGCGAGGTGTTCGGCGAGTACCAGCCAGGGGCGTCGCTATGAGCGACCCGGAGCAAAAGGAGACACCCAACCTCCAGTTCGATCACGCCGGCATCGCCACCGACGACGCCGCCGGTCTTGCCGACCGCTACGTTGACCTGCTGGGAACCCCTGTCGTTCACGAGGAGACGTTCGACGGCATGAACGTGGTCTTTCTGCGATTCGGGAGCAGCTACTTCGAACTGCTCGAACCGGTCGAATCCGAGGGCGCTATCGCGCGCTATCTGGAGCGCAACGGCCCCGGGATTCACCACCTCGCGCTGGCGACCGACGACATCGCCGGGGCGCTCTCGCGGGCCCGCGACTGTGACGTGGACCTGATCGACGAGGAGCCCAGGCCCGGCGCCTGGGGGCACGACGTGGCGTTTTTGCATCCCAAATCCACCGGCGGCGTGCTGCTGGAGTTCGTCGAACACTGACGCTCAGATCCAGTCGAGCGCAGCGGGAACGTCGCCCAGGCGTCCGCCGTCGTAGCGGAGTGACTCCCACCCTGCAGCCTCGGCACCGTCGACGTCGTCGTCGCTGTCACCGATCATCGCGTACCCATCGGCGTCGATTCGGCGTTCGACCTCGCGGAACGGCTCCGGGTCGGGTTTGTGCGCACCCACGTCGAAGGAGGTCACGACCGCGTCGAAATACGAGCCCAGGTCGGATGCAGCGAGTTTCCCGCGCTGCCAGTCGGGAAGGCCGTTGGTCAGCACTGCGAGGGCGAACTCCTCGCCGAGGCGCTCCAGGTCGGCGTGCGCCTCCGTCGGGGAGACCGTGGCAGCGATTTCTGCGTCGTGGAGCCGCTGCGCAAACTTGTCGGCGTAGGCTGGAAGAAACCCCTGGTTGCTGTGATTGTTTTCGTGACCACGTCACGTGAACGGGTGGTTCGCGGGCTGAACTCCAGGAACTGTGACTCCCCGGCGGTAAAGAGTCACAGCAATCACTATCAGGTCGACCTCTGCCCGGTTTCGACAGCGCACATACCGAGAGCCACGATGACGACGGTCACACCGTAGCTGTCGGTCGTACCGAATGGTCGGCGTAGGCTGGAAGAATCCCCTGGTTCGACACCTGACTCGTGAGATCCGGGCGAGTGGCACCAACCACTAAGAGTGCGGGGAGCGGAGTAGGGGATATGGAAGCCATCAATCCAGCGACGGGCGAACAGATCGGGAGCTACGAGGAGCACACCGACGACGAGATCGACCGGACGCTGGAGACGGCCGTCGACACGTTCGACGAGTGGCGCGACCGGCCGCTCCGTGAGCGCGAGGAGTTGCTCGCGTCCGCGGCGGACGTCCTGCGGGAGAACAAGCAGCGCTACGCGGAGACGATGACGAAGGAGATGGGCAAGCCGATCAGTCAGGCCATCGGCGAGGTCGAGAAGTGTGCCTGGGCCTGCGATCACTACGCGGAGTACGCGGGCTCGTACCTGGAAGCCGAACAGTTCCCCTCGCCGCCCGGAACGGAAGTGCGGACCGTCCACGACCCGCTGGGTCCGGTGCTGGCGGTGATGCCCTGGAACTTCCCGTTCTGGCAGGTGATCCGCTTCGCTGCGCCGTACCTCACGGCCGGCAACGTCGGCGTTCTGAAACACGCCTCCAACGTCCCGGGGTGTGCGATGGCGCTGGAGGAGGTGTTCGAGGAGGCCGGCTACCCGGAGGGCGCGTTCCAGACGCTGCTGGTCGGCTCCGACCGCATGGACGACGTCATCGCGGACGACCGCATCCGGGCGGCGACGCTCACCGGCAGCGGTCCCGCGGGCCGCGCAGTCGCCGAGACTGCTGGCCGACATCTCAAGAAAACCGTGCTGGAACTGGGCGGCAGCGACCCCTTCATCGTGCTCGACGACGCCGACCTCGACAGCGCCGTCGAGACGGGCGTCGTCGCGCGCACGCTGAACGGTGGCCAGTCCTGTATCGCCGCCAAGCGGTTCGTTCTTCACGACGCCATCGCCGAGGAGTTCACCGACCGGCTGGTCGCGGAGTTCGAGGATCTGAGGGTCGGTGACCCGATGGACGAGGACACCGACGTCGGCCCGCAGGCCGACCCCGACCTGATGGCGGACCTCCACGAGCAGGTCGAGGCGAGCGTCGATGCGGGCGCGACCGTACTGACCGGCGGCGAACCGCTCGACCGGGACGGTGCCTACTACCCACCGACCGTCCTGACCGATATCCCGCGCGGCTGTCCAGCGGACACCGAGGAAACGTTCGGTCCAGTCGCTGCCGTGTACAGCGTCGAAGACGAGTCGGAGGCGATCGAGCTCGCGAACGCCACCCGGTTCGGCCTGGGAGCCAGTCTCTGGACGGAGGACCGGGACCGCGGTCGTCGCCTCGCACGGGGGATCGACGCCGGCTGTGTGTACATCAACGAGCTGACGAAATCCGACCCGCGGATCCCGTTCGGCGGGGTAAAAGACTCGGGATACGGGCGCGAACTCTCGGAAGGGGGGATCAAAGAGTTCGTCAACAGGAAGACCGTCTGGGTCGAGTAGCCCGACGACGAACGGAGGTTTGGGGAAACGTTTTGTCGGTTGGTCGTGATGTACCGACATATGACGCCCCGGGAGGGGGGAGATGGCTCGGATAGCGCTGACGCGGACGCGCAGCGACTGGACGAGGAGCTGTATCGAACACTGTTCGAGGAGTCGATCGACGGGATCGCCGTTCACGAAGTGCTCACCGACGAGGACGGGGAGCCGAACGACTTCAGGTTTCTCGCTGTCAACGAAGCGTTCGAGCGGTACACGAACGTCGATGGGTCGGCGATCGAGGGCCAGCGGCTGACCGAGGTGTTTCCCGGGATCGAGGGGACGTCGTTTCTGGACACCTACACCAGTGTCGTAACTGAGGCCGGGACTCGACGGTTCATCCAGCACGTCGAGTCGCTGGAGAGCTACTACGAGGTTTCCGCGATGGCACTGGGCGACGGGCTCTCGGCGACGTCGTTTGTCGACGTCACGGACCGGATCGACCACCAGCAGGAGCTCGAACGCTACCACGCGATCCTGGAAGGGATGGAAGACGGGGCGTTCGTAGTCGGCGAGGAACTCAGGGTCGAGTACGCCAATCCCTCGGTGACCGCGTTCCTGGGGACGACGCTCCAGGAACTCCAGGGGAGCCACCTGCTCAGGGAACTCTCGGAGGTGATGGGCGACGATGCTGCAGTCAGACGGCTCGAACGGACGCTGTCGGAGATGCTCGACCAGGAAGGCTCGACGGTCGAACCGATGAAAGTGGAGGTGCCGCTGGCACTCCCGACAGGTGAGCTGATCGTCGAGGTCCACTGCTCCCCACTGACGCTCCAGGGCGAGCCCAAGTTGTTACTGATAGCCAGGGACGTCACGGAGCGGAACCGGCGCGAACAGGAGATCGCACGGACGAACGAGCAACTCGACGCGTTCGCAAGCAGGCTCGCGCACGAACTCAGGAACCCGCTGACGGTCATCTCATCGCGGCTGGCGCTGGCACAGGAGACCGGCGACGAGGAGCACTTCGACCACCTGGAACGGTCGCTCAACCGGATGGAGCGGCTGATCGACGACCTGCTCGTGCTCGCCAACGAGGGGGAGGTGCCGGTCGAGACGGTCCCCGTCCAGCTACAGCCGGTCGTGGCCGCCTGCTGGGACGTCATCAGGAGCCCGGACACCAGCATCGAGATCGACACCGACGCCCGGATCATGGCCGACGAGGACAGGCTGCGACAGCTGCTGGAGAACCTGTTTCGCAACGCGGTCGAACACGCCGGCAACGACGTGACGGTCCGGGTCGGCGAGCTCGACGACGGGTTCTACGTCGAGGACGACGGCCGCGGAATCCCCGAGGGGAAACGGGAGGTGATCCTCGAGCACGGCATGACCGACCTGGTGCACGGGACGGGCCTCGGGCTGACGATCGTGCGTGAAATGGTGGGCCTTCACGGCTGGAGCCTCACCGTAACGGAGGGTCCCGACGGTGGCGCACGCTTCGAGTTCCACGACGTAGAGTGCGCCTCGGACTGACCCGAACCGGATTGACCTCCTCTCCGCGCTGATATTCCGTAGTTGCGGGATGCGTTACGAATATTGAAACTCGGTAACCAGTTTTATCATTACTGTTTGATAACCAGATAGCATATGTCAAGGGACAACGAGCAGCAGACACCGCAACGACGGGCAGTAGAGAGAAATCCGTGGGCACGATTGGGGAGACGTGCGAATGGAATGCACCGGACGCGTCGCGGGGTACTCGCCTCCCTTGCGGGGGCGATGTCGGTGCTGGGGCTCGGAAGGGGTGCAGTAGCCGGGACGACCGGGGCGTCGCAAGAACAGACGGGAACGAACGGGCCAGAGGCCACGGCCTGGCCCCGGCCGGGGACTGATCCCTGGCACAACTCCGCCGGTGTAGCGCCGTCAAGTGGGCACTGCCCGCCGGAGACGCTGGCGGAAACGTGGCAGAGTCCCGCCCTGGAGACGGGTGTCGGGTCGTTGATCGTGCCACCGGCGGAAGGGGGGTTGGACCAGGTGTACGCTTATGGGGTCGACCCCTTCACGCCCGATGGGGGACGGATCTACGCGCTGGATCCGTCGACGGGGGAGATCCTGGAGGGGTGGCCCGAAGAGACGAGCGGCCTCCCGTTCGCCTGGCCGGCCGGTGAGGACCTGCTGCTTTACGGCGATGTGGATCGAGCAAGCCCCGCTGTGAGGGTCGTCGCGCTCGATCCGGTCAGTGGTCAGACCGAGTGGGAGCAATCACTCCCTCCGACGAAACTCATCGTCGGTATCAGGTACGATGCGGACCGTGGGACGGTGTTCGCCACTACGGACGGGCCGACGGTGACGGCACTCGACGCAAGCGACGGATCGGTCCAGTGGAGCGAAGACTTTGCGCAGGGCCAGAATATCCTGTTCCCGGTCAGACAGGGCGACTCGCTGTACGTCCCTGCCAACGAGTCCGACCGGAGGGGGCAAGATTTCACCGCACACCTGTGGGCTATCGACACCGGGGAGGGAGTGTCGGACCGTGAGCTGTGGTCGGTGTCCCGCTCCGGGATGACCGCGTCGTCGGTACCGAGTGGGACCGAGGACACGATTACGATGAGCTTTGCGGATCAGACATCCGGCGGCGACGGCCCGTCTGAACTGCTCGTTGTCGACGCGTCGAACGGGAGCGAGCAGTGGTCGAAAATGCGACCCGATGACCACCTCCTGTGGACCGGAATATCCATTATCGTCGACTCGACGCTGTACGCAACCGCCGGTTTCAACTCTGCAGATGTCCAATCCCAGGGGGCACTGGCCAGTCTAGAGCTGGACACCGGGGACGAAAACTGGGAGGTCGACGCCGGCGGCCTGGTGACGGGCCTTCAGGTCGACGCCGACACCGCGTACGGGGCGAGCCTCCCCGGTGACGTGTTCGCCGTTGACGACGACCCCGCGAGCGGCTCCTATGGCCAGAAATCGTGGCAAGAATCACTGGGGAATAAGATCAAAAACGGTGGACTATCACTCGGCTGCGGCACGCTGTATACGGGAACCACCGGTGGTACCGTGTACGCGATCGACGCGGATGACGGCACAGAACTCGACACGTTCGAGGTTGCTGAGATCATCGAACAGGTCTCCATGCGACGCGGAAGCGTCTGGGCAGTGGGCGCGTCCACTCCCGACAGCGTGATCGGGGGCGAGAACCGCGCCTACAGGCTCGACGGCTCGGCACCAGCAGCGCCAGGCGGGTGTTGTCGTCAGCAGTGCGGAAAACGGGGTCGGCAAGTACGAGTTTATCGCCGAGGTTGGTGATATCGGCGTGGCGACCATCACGGACGTCGTGCCGGCCGGCGATCCGGACTCCTCACAGGTTTCGATCCGGAACGACGGTTCCCGGGCCGACGTGACCGTCGACATGGGCGGAGGCGCGTTCGATCCCGGCGACGTCGAGGTCGCGTCGCTGACGCTCTCCGGCGAGTCGACCGGATCGACCACCGTCTCGCTGAGCGGGGTCGCAGTCGATGACGACAGTAACGAACCGTACGACGTTACCGAAGTCACCGGGGCGGACGTCACCGTCAGCGACGAGCCAGGTCCGCCACCTGTCGTCGGCGACGACCCGCCGCAGGACCTGAACGGCGACGGACTCTACCGCGACGTCAACGGCGACGGGCAGCTCACGATCGCTGACGTGCAGGTGTTTTTCAACAACCGGAACGATCCCGTAGTGCAGAACAACGCCGAGTTCTTCAACTTCGACGGGGCAGAGCCGGCGGAGGTGACGATAGCGGACATTCAGGCGCTGTTCCAGGATTACATCGAACAGCAGTGACCTCGCGGTGGCGGTCACTCGCTGCGACTTGATCGCCCACCGCTCTCTGACAACGCTCCAACGCCGCGTCAGGAGCTGTGTCCGGCGAATGATTCGCGAGATGATACCGGTCGCGACCCCGGGGTATTTAAATAGATGGAAGCAGGAGTATAGACGTATGGATCTCTCGGTAGTGGTCCCGACGTTGAACGCCCGAGAGGAACTCGCGGGCTGTCTGGACGCACTCACCGAGTACGCTGGGGGGGTAGAGCTGATCGTCGTGAACGGCCCGTCGTCGGACGGGACGACCGGAATGGTTCAGGACCACGACGGCGTCGACGTGCTGATCGAGGTGGCCGACCGGACGATCAACGTGGCACGCAATGCCGGCATCGACAGGGCGACCGGGGACGCCGTTGCGTTCGTCGATCACCAGCTACGGGTGACCGAACGCTGGCAGACGGCGATCGGGACCGCGCTCGCCGACGCCGACGGCGCCACGGGGCCGACCGGCGCCCGGCGGGACGGTGTCGGGGACGACCTCAGGCCGGAGTCCCGGACCATCGCCGGGCGGGAGGTGACGTACTTCGATCCGGGCAACGTGGCGTTCACCCGCGAGGTGCTGGACGAACTCGACGGCTTCGACGAGTACCTGGCGGTCGGCGGAGCGAGGGATCTCGCCCACCGGTTCGCGGCGAACGGCTACGCGATGAAGTGGGCGGGCGACATGACGGCGATCGGTGGGCTGAGCGCCGACGGGGGCGAGCGCGACAGGGACCTCCACTGGAAGTACCGCTCGCTCGCCTACCGGATGGTGAAAAACTACGGCGTTCGGCCCTCGGTCGCGTGGCGGCTGCTCGCACACGCGGGCTCGGACGCGCTGTCGGGCGTCCGCTCCGTGCTGGGCGGCGACGAACTCCCGTCGTGGTGGCTCGGCACCGGCAGGGACGTACTCACGGGGATCGCCGGCGGGGCAAAAGATAGCGTGGTGGCGCGGCGGCGGGACCGTTCCCCGCGCCGGAATCCACGCGGGCGGTCCGCGCGGGCCGATCGCGCGGTGACGGTGTACGACTGGCGCTGATCCGGCCTGGCTACTCCTGCCAGCGAGCGTCGGCGAGCGTCCGCTGGACGGCCGTCTCGCCCACGGCTGTCGCCAGCGTCTCGTAGCCCGCCCGCGCGCTCCTGTCGGCGGCGTCGGCGACCAGGCGGGAGACGATGAACTCCGGCGTCGAACGGCCGACGGTTTCGAACCGCGGCTGGTAGTCGACCTCCAGTTCGAGCTCCGTGGTCAGCCCCTCGGCGAAGATGCCGTCGGTCCGTGCCGCCGCAGGTAACGGTTCCAGGTCGTCGGCAAGGTGCGTCACGAACACGCCAAGCGCTTCCCGCTCGACGGTCAGCTGAACGAGGCCGTGCAGCAGGTCTGCCGCACTACCGGGCTCGGTGATCGCCTCGAACTCGTCGACGAGCATCAGCGTCTTGCCGCCAGCGGAGACCGGCGGCACGACCGACCGGAGCGTCGATTCGAGGACGCCCGCGTTGAAGCTGGCGTGGCGGCGGTGAAACACGATCGTCTCCACGGGGCCGACGTGGGCGTGACGGGCCGGGACTGGAAGGCCCATCTGGGCGAGCAGTTGCACCTGGCAGAGCGTCTCCAACAGCGTGGTTTTCCCGCCGCTGTTGGCGCCAGTTAGCACCGCAACGCGGTCGCCAGTCGGCGGCTCGTTTGGACTGGAAACCGGCAGCCTGTGGTCGCCGATCGCGTAGGTGATCGGCTGGACCGCCCCGTCGGCGGCGTCCAGAAACAGATTTCGCGCCTCGACGACGCCACAGACGTCCTTCTCGACGAACGTCGGCCGGACCAGATCGAACGCGAGCGCGAACCGTGCCAGCGAGATGGAGACGGCGATCTCGTCGACAGCCGTGACTGCTGCGTCGATCTCCGCTTGCGTCCGGTCGAGCGCAGCCGACAGCTCCGCCGCAACCTCCGCCTCGCGCTCGTCGACTTCGCCCCGGAGATCCGAGGCCAGCGTGCGCATGGTTCCGGCCACGAAGTCGCGGGCGTCGGTCGCATCGGCCGGCATCGCCTCGCGGACCTGAGCCACGTCCACGCCGGTTTCGCGCGTCACCACCCGGGCGAGCTCCTCCTGGAGTTCGTCGGTCCCACGAGCACCCTGCTGGACCTCCTCGAGCAGGTTCTCGGGCGTCGCAGCCGCGTCTTCGACGCTGCCGAGTTGCTCGCGGAGGGAGTCGAGTCGGTCCTCGGCGCCGGCGCCAACGCGGTCCCCGTCACCTTCGAGCCCGCTCAGCGCCGCCATTGCGTCCTCGAGGTCGTCGGGATCGAGGTCGGCGAGCGGTGAGAACACGCCGCTGTCGAACCCGTTCTCGCGGAGTCGCAACGCGGCGTTTACGGCCGCTCTGTCGCCCCCGCCAGCGTCGTCGTACTGCTCGAACGCCGTCAGGACAGCCGTTTGCTCCTCGTCTGTGAGCGCTGCCCAGCTCTCGCGCGCCTCCATCACGTCGTCGAGGCGCTCGATCATCGCCGCCTCGCTCGACAGCGGCGTCAGAATGCGGATCCGATCCGCGGCGTCCGCCGAGACGGCGTAGTCGCCGAGGAGTTCGAGCAACTGCTTGTACACCTGGCGCGCGTCGCCGGTCGCCAGGAGATCCATCGCCTCCCCGCCGTGGGCGTGCCGGAGAATCCGGGTCGCCCGGCCGCGCGGGAGTCCAGCGCCCGTCAGCGTCCGCACGTCCGCGGACTCGATCGCCTCGATCGCCGCCTCGACCCCGAGTTCGTCCGCCAGCAGGTCCCGGGTCTTCGGCCCGATTCCCCAGTAGTCCTCCAGTCGCATCGACTGGACAGAGTGCGCTCTGGGTCTTAGTGGTTGCCCACTGGCGCGAGGGTTTATATCCGATAGCCGGGCCACACACCCCATGCGTCGCAACCCGAACGCATTCACGGACGATCAGCGAGCGATCGAAGGACTGCCGATACGGCTCGTCATCGCCCTCGTCGTGGGCGTTGCAGCCATGTCGTTGATGATGAACATGCTTTCGACGTTCGACAACTTCGGCGATACCGAGGTCGAGACCGAACACGATCAGAACCTCGTGACGCCGGACGGCGGGTCCTACGATGACGTCACGATCAGCGTCGTCACGGAGGACGGCGACCCGGTCGAAGACGCGAACATTCTGATCAGGAGCGGGTCGTTGACCCTGGAAGACGGCCCGATTGACTTACACACTGGCGAGAACTCGAACGAGGCCACCCTCTCGTTCGGCAGCGGTGACGATGCGGCCAGCCCGGACTTCCGGGCCGATCAGGTCCGTGGCACGCTGGAAGTCGAGGTCCACCCGCCGACCGACAGCGACTACGTCGACGAGGACGACAACCGGGAGATCACGGTGGTGGAAGGGTAGCGAACTCGTCAGCGGACCGGACGGCAGGCAGTGAGATTTATGCCCGGCCGGACCGCCGATAGCGGTATGACCGTCGCAGAGCGGACGCGGGCCGCAGTCAGGGCGGAGCCGTTCGTCTACGAGGCACTGCGCGCGGGAGTCCTCAACTACACCGCTGCAGCACGATACCTCGACGTCGGCGACGAGTCGGCGGTCAGTGCGGCACTCCGTCGATACGAGGAAGAGCTGGAGCCGCGGGAGAGGGGCGGTTCCGCGCGGGTGACGATGAAGAGTGGCGTCGGCGACGGCCCACCGTCGGATGCGCTCCTCAGCGTTGGAGACGAGGTGTTCGTCCCGGGCGAGGGCTCCCGGACTGCAGTTCTCGTGACCGGTGACGTCGGGGCCGGAACACTCCGTCGGGTGCTCGGACGCTGTGAGACCGCTGCTGTCGCGGTCCACGCGGCCGCTGCCGTGGCGGGAACGCTCGTCGTCGTGGTCAGTCGGTCCGACGGGCCGAACGCGCTGCGCGCCGTCGAGGACGCACTGGACGCGTAATCACCCGCCGGAGATAACAAACAGTTTGTGGCCACTCCCCAATGGACTCACATGGACGTACGCAGCATCGGGGATCTAGCCCCCGACGAACGGCGCGCAGTGTTCCGGCGCGCGAGCGGGGTCGACGCGGTCAGGGACGACGTGCGCGAGATCGTCGACCGCGTCCGCGAGGCAGGGGACGTGGCGCTCAGGGAGTACAGCGAGGAGTTCGACGACGTCTCCGTCGGGAACATCGACGTCACGGACGTCGCCGAACGGGCGACCGAGCAGGTCGACGACGAGGTGCTCGCGGCGATCGAGGACGCGGCCGAAAACGTCCGCGCCTTCCACGAGCGCCAGCGACCCGCGGACTGGCGGGAGACGTTCGACGATCGGGAACTCGGTCGGCGGTTCCGGCCGCTGGAGAGCGCTGGCGTGTACGCGCCCGGCGGGACTGCGAACTACCCCTCCAGCGCCCTGATGGGCGTCATCCCCGCTGACGTCGCCGGCGTGGAACACATCGCGGTGGCCACGCCCCCCGCGGAGACGCTGCCGCCAGCCACGCTGGCCGCCATCGACGTCGCCGGTGCCGACGCCGTCTACCAGGTCGGCGGCGCTCAGGCGGTCGCCGCGCTCGCCTACGGCACCGAGACCGTCAGCAGCTGTGACATCGTTGTCGGCCCCGGAAATAGGTGGGTGACAGCGGCGAAGGCCGCCGTCCGCGGCGACGTCGAGATCGACTTCCTGGCAGGACCGAGCGAACTGCTGGTCGTCGCCGACGGAACAGCCGACCCTGAACTCGTCGCAACGGAGCTGGTCGCACAGGCAGAGCACGACACCGACGCGGCCGTCGCAGCCGTCACTGCAGACGAGGCACTCGCCTCAGCGATCGCCGACGCAGTCGAGGAGCAGGCCGCCGAGCAGCCGCGTGAAGGAGTCATCCGGGGCGCGCTGGACAGCGAGGCGAGCGGCGTCTTCCTGGCCCGCTCGATGAGCGAGGCGACCCTCTTTGCCGAGGAGTACGCCGCGGAACACCTCTCGATTCTCGCGGAGAGCGACGAGGCGCTGCTGGACCGGATCGACAGCGCCGGGTCGGTGTTTCTGGGCCCGTACAGCCCGGTTGCAGCCGGCGACTACGCCAGCGGGCCGAACCACGTCCTCCCGACGGGCGGGAGCGCGCGGCGAGTCGGCGGGCTGTCGGTCGACACGTTCATGCGTTCCTCGACGGTCCAGCGACTCTCGCGCGACGCGCTCGCGGACCTGTCCGACACCGTCACGACTCTGGCACGAACTGAAGGGCTCGACGCGCACGCTGACAGCGTCGACCGGCGATTCCAGGACTGATACTGACTGTTGTGAGTATCAGGGCGGTCGACTGTCCCGTTCCGGGATCGATCCTTTCAATGATGGGGCGCGCATAGTGTCGGGTAGTGACGGATCCGATACCGACTGGCTGTGAGCCGATCGACGAGCTACTGGGCGGCGGGTTCGAGCGCGGGGGCGTGACGCAGGTGTACGGACCGCCTGCGGCGGGGAAGAGCAACCTGGTGCTGTCGGCGGCTGTCGAGGCTGCTACTGCAGGGCGTTCCTCGCTGTACATCGACACCGAGGGGCTCTCCGTGGACCGGATGGAGCAGCTGGCCAGCGCCCACCCCGACGCCGACCTCGACGGGATCGCCTCACGGATCATCGTGACAGAGGCACTCACCTTCGAGGAGCAGCGCGAAGCCGTTCAGGACGCCTCGGAGTTCGCAGGGAAGGTGGATCTGATCGTTCTCGACAGCGCGACCGGGTTCTACCGGCTCGAACGGACCGAGCAGGAGGAGGGCGAGGCGCTGCGCTCTGTCGCCCGCCAGATCACGCACCTCCTCTCGCTGGCGCGGAAACACGACATCGCCGTCGGGTTCACGAACCAGGTGTACACCGACCCCGACAGCGAGACGGCCAGCGCCCTCGGCGGCCACACGCTGGATCACTGGTCGGCAGTCATCCTCCGGCTCGACCGGTTCCGCGGCGGCAACCGCCGGGCGACCCTGGAGAAACACCACGCGAGGGAAGCCGGGGGGACCGTCCAGTTCAGGATCACCGGTGACGGGCTCGACGGCGCAGGCCCCGGGCCGTAATCGCCCGTCTCCAGCGTTCTGCTCGTCGATCAGTACAGCAGCGCGTCGTCAGATTCGACCATGTACAGCGTCCGGGCGGCGATGTTGACCGCGTGGTCGCCGACCCGCTCCAGGTCGCGGATCGTGAGCAGCAGCCGGTGAACGTCTTGCATCATCAGTTCGATCGTCTCGTCGTCGTCGATGTCCTCGCGTTTGATCAGGTCGCGGGCCACCGTCTCGGAGGCTGTTTCGCACATGTCGTCGACGACGTCGTCCCGGTCAGCGATCTCGTAGCAGGCATCGGGGTCCTCCTCGGCGTAGGCGTCCATGGCACCCTCGACCATCTCGATCACCTCCTTGCCGATCTCCTGGGCGTCAACGCCCGGGAACAGGTCCTGCTCCGCGTCCAGCGTGTAGTCGCCGAGGTTCGTCGCCAGGTCGGCGATCCGTTCGAGGTCGGTGATGATCTTGAACGACGCCGCGATGAATCGGAGGTCACCCGCCACCGGCTGCTGGAGCGCAAGCAGATCGATGCAGTCCTGTTCGAGTTCCAGGTACAGTTCGTTGACCTCGTGGTCCCCTTCGATGACCTCCCAGGCCAGGTCCTCGTCTTTCTGTTCGAGCGCGTGCAACCCCATCTGGAGCCGCTCCAGCACGATCTCGCTCATGTAGAGGACATCCTCGCGCAGGGACTGGAGCTGCTTCTGGTACCCATCTCGTGGCATACCTGAGTGTCCGACACCCCGACGCATGTACCTTGTGCCACTGGCTGTGGCTTGCTACGACTGCAAGCAGCCCCCGGCTGTCACAGCGGCAGCACGGAGGTATCGATCCCCTCGCGACGGTCGTCGAGAACCTCGAACCGCTCGCCGCGCCGGCGTTCCAGCCAGAACAGGAGCCGCTCGGCCCACCGGAGTTTCCGCCGCTTCCCTTCGCTCACGTCGGGGTCGTCGAACGCCCAGCCCGGGAACACCAGCCGCTCCGCCCCGAGTGCGTCGGCGAGAAACGCCGCCCGATCACCGTCGGTGAACCCGCCGTAGTTGGCGACAGCCCCCGCTGGCGCCGCCTGTGTCGTCGGGAGCAGCCACGCGTGATCGAGCCGTGGCACGTACTCCTCCAGGGCCGAAATGTTGTCGCCGTGTGCGTGGACGGCGGCGGGGACACCAGCAGCCGTCAACTCCCGGGTCGTGTCCTGATTCCCGTCGAGGTCGGTGACCTGGAGGTCTACCTCGATTTCGGCCTCCCGCAGACGATCGGCCGCAGTCGACGCCGCGACGACGGCGTCAGCGCCACGGGCGACATCGAGATCGGACGAGAGCTGTGCCGCAGCGCCGGCTATGGCAACTCGCTGCCCGGTGAAATCGAGTCCCGCCAGTTCCCCCGCCACGTCGCGCTCACACAGAGCGTCGAGGCGGTCGCGTGCGCGCTCGTCCGCGCTCCGGTCGAACCCGAAGTCGGCGAGGATGCGCT
This sequence comes from Halobacteriales archaeon SW_10_66_29, assembly GCA_003022845.1. GTDB lineage: Archaea > Halobacteriota > Halobacteria > Halobacteriales > Haloarculaceae > Halovenus. The sequence goes on from PXSF01000086.1 coordinate 19,493, forward strand.
CGTACACCGGCTCCCAGGTGTCGAACGTCATCCCCTGGACGGCAGGCCCGGTCACGCGTCGACACCGCCGGATCGTCGCATCGGGTTACTCCCTCGCATCGAGTTACTTCCTCGCATCGAGTGCATGCTGCAGTGCTACCTGGATCGACGGCGCCTCACCGAGATTACCGGCCATCTCCCGTAACGCACGCACAGACCCACCGATGACGAGCGTGTCGTCGCTGCCCGCTACCACGACGGAACTGTCTGCAGCCAGCGCACGGGCACGGTCGCGTTCCCCTGCCGGCACGCCGGCCAGACGATACCAGCGGCCCACCCCCTGCTCCGCCTCGGGATGGTGCACGACGCCGCCTGTGTCGTCCAGACCGGTCGCAGTTCGGCTTGCGGCGTCGATGTGTCGAGAGGCTTCGTCGCTGTTGGTGACGTCGAGTTCCTCGACGCCGACCTGGGCTCCGTCTGCCGCCCGGAACCGCTCCCGGGTGAATGCCGCGCCGACGAGTGCGGCGTCCCGCGTCTCCGCGACGTCGTGGGTCCGGATCACGTGGGCCCCGCGCTCGACGGCCATCGACGTCGCGGCGAGCGAGACCGGGAGGGCTTTTTCGGTCTCCCGGCCGGCGATCGACCGGAGGAAGTTCTTCCGGTTGATCGAGACGAGGATCGGCCGGTCGAGCGCCCGGAACTCCCGGAGGCGGTGGAACGTCTCGCGGTCGTCGGCGAGGGTCTTCGCCTCGCTCCAGCCGCCGAACGCGGGGTCGACGATCGTCTTCTCCGTCAGGCCGTTCCGGGACAGCGCGTCGTAGATGTCGTCGACGTCCTCGATCGCACCCGGCCGCTCCAGGTCGGGCGGACTCGCCATCTTGCAGACCGCGACGTCGTACTCCCGGCAGACCCGGGGCATCTCGGGGTCGGCGAACCCGCAGATGTCGTTCACCATGTCGAACCCCCGCGAGAGCGCCTCCTCGGCGACCTCGTGGTACCGCGTCTCGATCGAAAACACGGCGTCACCGCTCGTGCTCTCGATGGTCTCGACAGCAGTGTCGAGGCGGTCGAGTTCCTCCTCGGCGGACAGCACTTCGTAGCGTTTGTTCGCCGACTCCAGCCCGACGTCGACGATGTCCGCACCCTCGTCGATCAGCTCCTCGTCGACGTACATCGCCGCGGCGCCCGGATCGTCGAACACGGAGGGTTCGTACGGCGATTCCTGGCTCACGTTCAGGACGCCCATGATCCGCGGTGGGTAGTCGTCTCCGATACCCAGCCCGGCGGCATCCACTGATTGCATACGTTCGGGTTGGCTTGCGTGCTGTTAACCGTGTTGTTCGCGGGCCGGGCCTCGCGGGCGCGGTCGAAGCCCACGGCTTCATAACGGTGGCTGCCGGAGATGCGGTATGGAGAGTCTCAACCGGATGGCGACCGAGCTGGTCGACGAAGCGATCGACTTCGCACCGGAGCTCGGGGTCGAGGTACACTCCCTCCAGGGCGACGCGGCCGTTCTCGACTTCGGCGTCGAGCGGCCGGGGGCCGTGGAGGCGGGGCTGTTGCTCGCGGAGATCCAGACGGCTGGGCTGGCGACTGTCCAGACGCGGATGGGCGAGGTGGCAGCCACGCCGCGCACGCACGTCGAACTCTCGACCGACCACCCGGCGCTCGCCCTCCTCTGTGCCGGGAAGGGGGGCTGGGAACTCAGCACGGAGGGGTTCGAAGGGCTCGGCAGCGGTCCGGCACGCGCGCTCGTGGCCGAGGAAGAGATATTCCAGGTGATCGGCTACCGCGACGAGTTCGACTTCGCCGTGCTGGCGCTGGAAGCCGAGCGCCTCCCCGACGAGGAGGTCGCAGCGACCGTCGCAGAGCGGGCCGGCGTCCCGGAGAGTGGCGTGTTCCTGCCGACGTTTTCGACGGCCAGCGTGACAGGCAGCGTCGTCGCCGCCGCCCGCGCGGCCGAACTCGCGGCGTTCCGGCTGCACGAACTCGGGTACGACCCGCTGGACATCCTCTCTGCGACGGGATCGGCGCCCGTGCCGCCGGTCGCTGGTGACGAGGAAACCGCCATCGCCCGGACTACCGACGCCGTCGCGTTCGGTGGGCAGGTCCATCTGGTCGTCGACGAACCGTTCGACCGGTTCGACGAGGTCGTCTCGACGGCTCGTAAGGAGTACGACTCGTCGTTCGAGACCATCTTCGGGGACGTCGACTGGGACTTCTCGGAACTCCCGGTCGGCCTGTTCGGGCCGGCAAAGGTCACGGTCGACGTCCGCGGCGGCGAGACCAACACTCTTGGAGCACTCGCTCCGGACCGTCTCGCTGAGAGGTTCGGGCTGTGACGATCCGATACAAACCGCTCCCCGAGCCGCGGTCGCTCGAGGAACTGCGGGCGATCCACCGGGCAGTACCTGCGGATCCGACCGACACCGACGACTGCTGTAGGGCGGTCGCAACGGCGGCGTCACTCCCCGACAGGGGGACAGCCCGGGAGTGGCTTGGCTTCCTGGAAGCGCTCGAACTCGTCGACAGCAACCAGGACGGGTACTACCGGTGTGACTGGCCCGCGGACGGAGAGACGCTCGGAGATCGATTCGAACGCCGGGTGCTCGGTGCGAGGGAACTGCTCGAAGTGCTGGACTCGGAGACCGGGGCGACACTGGACCAGCTCGTTCCGGCTCTGACGGATTCGGACGGGTTCGAGCCGCGATCCTCGAACAGTGCGGAGGATGATATCGAGGGCCGGGTGAGACGGCTCCTCGGCTGGAGTCTGGAACTCGGACTTGTGGCGAAGCAAGATGAGCGATACCGGAGAGCTGCCGACGGAGAGCGCGTCGAGTAAGCGATCAGGAGTCCGGGACTCCGGTGACAGTCCCGACGCCCTTGCTCCGCCCCTCACGGAACACGAACCGCTGGCCTTCCTCGACGACGTAGGGATGGAACTTGAACCGGACAGTCGCAGTCCCGCTGTCGCCGGGGAGCAACTGGCCGTCGCTGGGGTAGAACGCCGCTGCCTCGCTCACCGTTTCGAGGTGGACGACCGGTTCGTAGCCGTCGTCGATCCTGGTCGGGTGGTTGAGCACCATCACTTCGGCCTCGAACTCCCGGACGGGGTCCGGCTCCGCGTCGCGCGGAAGCAGCGACATTCCGCGGCGAATTTCGCGCTCCTCGACGCCTTTGAGTGCGATGCCGACGATCCGGCCCGCCGAGGCCTCGTCGACCCGGTGGTAATGCATCTCGATGCTGCGGACCTCGACGTCGCGGAACTCCCTGTTCGTGAGCGGTCCGAGCAGAAGTTCGTCGCCAGCCTGGACGCTCCCGGACTTGATCGTCCCCGACGCCACTGCGCCCACGCCCGTGACGTTGTACGTTCGATCGACGTACATCCGGAAGCGACCGCCCGTATCGACCTCCCCGTTTTTCGGGAGCTGCTCGAACAGTTCGTCGAGGGTCGCCAGCCCCTCCTTCGTGACAGCGCTCGTGGTGACAACGGGGACGGTCGTCTCGCTTATCTCCTCGATCGCGGCGTCGACCCCGTGGCGCTCGACGCTGAGCGGGATCTTGTCGACGTCTCTGAGCAGCCGTTCGACCTCGCGCTGGACCTCCGCCAGGCGCTCCTCGTCCACGAGGTCGGCCTTCGTGATCGCGACGATGGTCGGCAGTTCCGTCGCCAGGAGGATGCCCAGGTGCTCTCTGGCCGTCCGCGTCGGGCCGTCGTCTGCGGCGACCGTCAGCAGGCCGTAGTCGAGTTTCTGCCCGACGAGTCCACGGATCGTCGTGCGGAGCCAGGGCTCGTGGCCGACAGTATCGACGAACGAGACGAGGCGATCGGCTTCCTCGACGACCCGGGCACGGTCGCCCTTCCGGTGGGGATTCTCCATCCTGATCGGGCCGTCCTCGTCGAAGCCGTAGACGCCGTACGAGAGGTCGGCGGAGAGACCCCGTTCGATCTCGTGGGGCTGGACGTCCAGGTACCCGCGAGTGCCACCCTCCCCGTCGTCCGCCTGGCCGGTCACGAGCGACCCGACGAGCGTGGACTTGCCGTGATCGACGTGGCCGGCCGTACCCACGACGATGTGTTCGTCGTCCTGCATCACTGTCCCCTCCCGGATGGTTGCGACCCCGACCAGACCCTCGCCGCGGGCGCCCTCGGTCGCACCGTCCTCGTCGACGCCCCACGTCTCTACCGCGTCGATGTGGGTACCTGCCTCTTCGGCGAGCAACGACAGCACGTCCATCGATTCGGAAAACTCGTCGGGGGAGATGCCGGCGATCCCCCCGTCGTCAGTGACGCCGACCACGTACGTCGCCTCGCCGTCGCCGGACAACACCCGGTGTCTGAGCTGCGCAGCCAGACTCTCCAGTCGACCGTCGGCGAGGTGGAGATCCTTGGTGAGCCGTTCTTTGAACTCGACGCTGCCACCCTCGCGTTCACCCCGTTCGATCGCCTGCTCGAGGATGGCCCGTTCAGGGCTCATGCCCCCGGATTATATCCGACACGATAAAAGGCTTCCCCGGATGGTGGGTCTGGTCGGACCTTCCTTATAACACTCGGATGCCCTACGACGCATGGAGAGACACAGTGGCAAGGAAGCAACCAGGAGTAACAGTCGTGGGCCGCGGTAGCGGAGTCTTTACTTTTGAGGCCACCGACACACCGGTATGGGCATCACGCTGTATCAGCTCGACGGCTGTCCGTACTGTGAACGAGTCGCCAACCGGCTGGATGAACTGAAAATCTCCTACGAAAGCATCTGGGTCGAGCCGCTCCACTCCGACCGCGACGAGGTCGAGCGCGTCTCGGGACAGCGAGCAGTCCCGGTGCTGATCGACGACCGGTTCGGCGTGACGATGGCAGAGTCAGACCGCATCCTCGAATTTCTGAACACGACCTACGCGGAGTCGGACAGCTGAGGGATCTGCCCCCAGACCACGGGATCGTGACGGCCAGTAGTCCGCCGAGGTGACGCGCCGCGGACAGCGCGAACTCGAAGCGCGCCGGGAATGGGAGGCGCGGTACCTGGAGACGGATCCGCTCTCGGCGTAACTGCATACTGTCGTGACACTGGACAGAGTCACGTCTGGCTGTATGTCAGCAGCGGAGTGGAAAGTGAGCTAACCGGTGCCAGGATCGGCGGCAGCTACTGACAGAAAAATGATAGTATTTCGACCTGCAGGCGGATCCCGGGGACAAAACGAAAGTGGCTTTAGTGGTAGCGCAAAACCAGGCAATGCGGAGCGCGTGGGTAGCCAAGCCAGGCCAACGGCGCAGCGTTGAGGGCGCTGTCCCGTAGGGGTCCGCCGGTTCGAATCCGGTCCCACGCATTTGTGCCGCGAACAATCCGTGACGCCGAGCGCAACCGGCTCCGTCTCCCCAGGTCGTTCGTCCGCTTCACTTGCGAGGCCTGTGACGTGTATCTGGTCCCCGGTCGGAATGCACGCGTTCGGTTACAGTCCGGGCACGTTGTCATAACCTGCGACTGCGGCGAGCAGACACGACATCCGTACGACACTTCCTGATAGTGATTGTTGGGAGTCTTTACCGCTGGAACGTCACAATTTGTGGTCTTCAGCCCGCAAGACAACCGTTCCTGTGACGTGGTCACGAAAATAATCCAACAATCACTATGAAACCATGGCACGAAGGACGTATGCAAGTTTTAATACGGCTTCAAACCGTCTGTTTGCAAATATGAGCGAGGTAAATCGGGCGGAACAGATACACAATTTAGACGTGACAGTCTGGGTCGGCAAACACGGGATCGAGTCAGTCAGGGACGAACTCGACAGTCAACTCGACGACAGGGGGATGGTGAAAGTCAAATTTCACCGATCGGCCCGAGCGGGTACGGAAACGGCTGATCTCGCTGACGAACTCGCGGAGATGGTCGACGCGACTGTGGCCGAGACACGCGGGCACACGGCGGTGATCGCCCGTGATTGAATACCTCTCTGTGGCCGTAGGCCTGGTCAACCCGATCGCGGACTTCCTCAACGACGCTGGCCTCGAAGGAGCGTACGTGGAGACGCTCGCGGCGGCGATCGCGTTCTTCGTCGCATTTGTGGGCGTGATCTTCTTCGGCCGACTGATCCTGTCGCCGATTACGAACCGGATGATGAACTCGCGCGGGCTCGACGCTCACGCGAAGAAACCGCTCCAGAAGCTCGTCAGTTTTCTCGTCATCTTCCTGGCGATCGCCGTGGCGTTCGGTGCAGCAGGGCTGGGCAGCTTCCTGACGGCGGTCGCGACGATTACGGCGGCCGCGACGCTGGCGATCGGGTTCGCACTCCAGGACATGATCAAGAACTTCGCCGCCGGGATCTTCATCTTCACGGACAAACCGTTCCGCATCGGCGACTGGATCGAGTGGGACGGCAACGCCGGCGTCGTCGAGGACATCAGTCTCCGCGTGACGCGGGTCAAAACGTTCGACAACGAACTGCTGACCGTCCCGAACGGGGACCTGATGGACGGTGTCATCAAAAATCCGGTCGCGAAGGACAAGCTCCGCGTCAAGTTCGTGTTCGGCATCGGCTACGACGACGACATCCCGGAAGCGACCGAGATCATCATCGAGGAAGCCGAAAAGCACGACGGGATCCTCGACGATCCGGCACCGTCGGTGCGGCTCACTGAACTCGGGGACTCGTCGGTCGGGCTCCAGTCGCGGATCTGGATCTCCGATCCCAGCCGCGCTGACTACGTGAAAACGCGCGGCGAGTACATCGAGGCCGTGAAACAGCGCTTCGACGAGGAGGACATCAACATCCCGTACCCGAACCGGACGATCGGCGGCGGGCTCGAACTCTCGAACGTCGAGGGGCTCGCAGAGCCGGCCGACGACTGATAGTGATTAACGAATCACGAACGACCGTATCAGTAGAGCATTCGTATTCGGTTCACTGGCGGCGTTGTAGGCACGACGGTAGTCGGCACTCGCATGCGCAGTCGTCGATGAATACGGATGCAGTATCAAGCCACGCGGCGACCGCCGGCGGCACGTCCTGCGGTCGCGGCAGGAGAAACAGCACCAGCAGTCGGACGGCCTGCGGGACCGACAGCAGTCCCGTCTCGACTGCCCGGCCGGCGGCCGCCTTCAGCCAGCGGCATCCGAGCCGGGCGCGGATCGGGTAATCGAGGCCGGCGAGGAGTGCGGCCCGCGGTCCGGCGTCGCGCCGCTCCCAGCGGTAGCGGTCCAGCACTGCCGGGTGGGTGCCATCGCTCGCCAGTACGGCCGCTATCGCCGCCCACTCGCCGGCCCATTGCGAGGCGAAGACATCGTAACGGCCGTCCGGCCGCTCGTACAGAGCGAGCGCTCGCTCACCCACGGCGACCACCATCGGAAAAGCGACCGCTGTGTCGACTGTCCATCGAGGCCGTCTGGTCGGTTCATCACTGAAAAACGTCGGGAATGAACGGGTTCGTCAGAGCGCAGCCGGTGGAGAACCGTCGCCAGGGAGCACCGTAGTGACCGATCAGGCGGGAGGATGGCCTACTCCCGGTCGACCGGTTTTTCCTCGCCGCGGATCGCGCCGATGAGCTTCACCAGGAGGTACAGCGGGAGCAGCGGCAACAACAGCAGTGCGATCGGGATCGCGATCATCCACCCGACGAGGTTCATCCCGCTCTTGCTTCCGAAGTCCCGGGGTGGTGTCACCGTATCGGTCATGTATGAAAATAGGTCGACAGTCACAAAAATAGGTTGTCCTCTCGACCGCACCGTGGGATCGGACGTTCGACCGATCAGATGCCGAGCGTCTCGCGGGCCTGGCCGTTGAGGTCCTGGATCTCCTGCGCAGCGAACGGTTCGAAATCCTCGTCGTCAGGTTCCGCCAGACCTGGCTGCTCCGGATCGTCGTTGCCCGTCACGACGATGGACCCGATCATCTGGTCGCTGTTCTCGTGGGGCTGACAGTAGTAGTCGTAGACGCCGGGTTCCTCGAACGTGAACTCGTAGTACGTATCCCCCGGATTGATGACTGTGTCCACCGCTTCGACCCCTTCCGGTACCCGGTGCTGCCGGTCGTTGTCCTCGTGATAGAACGTGAGTGTGTGGGTCCCGCCCCGGTGCTCCCAGCGGAGGACCGTCCCGGGTTCGATCTCGAGGATCTGTGGATCGAACTCGTTCGCCACGACGTTGACGATTTCGGCACCCTCGGTCCGGCCGTCCCCGTTACCGTTACCGTTCCCGTTCTCGTTGCCGTTGCCGTTTCCATTGCCGTTGCCGTTCCCGTTACCACCGCCGCCGTCGCCGCCACTGCAGCCCGCAAGTCCGACGGCGATCAGTGAGCCGGCGCCCGCCAGCACCCGTCTGCGGTCGAACTCGCCCGGGTTCCCGGTCATGCTTCCCGTTAACACAGGGCCGCTAGTTAAATCAATTGGTATCAACCGATCCGTGAGTAACGCCGACCGCAATACCGCCCGAGGTAGGCGACCTATCGGGAGCACACCGGCTGTCATGTCTCCCGCCGGATAGATTTCACCACTCCTTTGTATTACCCGGTTGTACAGCCGACCATGACACGGAAGCGTGCACCCGACTCGCGGCAAGTGGTGCTGACGATCGCCGGGAGCGATTCGGGCGGCGGCGCCGGAATCCAGGCGGACCTCAAGACGATCGGGGCCTGTGGCGGCTTCGGAACGAGCGCGGTGACGAGCGTCACAGCCCAGCACACCCGCGGCGTGGAGAGCACTCACGTGTTGCCGCCCGGTGAAGTCGAGGCCCAGATCGACGCGGTGTTCGAGGACTTCGAGGTCGCGGCGGTGAAAACGGGGATGCTCGCTACGCGGGACGTCATCGAACTCGTGGCGGAACAGCTCGGTCAGCGACGTGCGCCGGCGGTCGTCGACCCGGTAATGGTCGCTGCCTCCGGCGATCGCCTGCTCGACACCGGTGCGGAGGACGCCTACGAGTCGCTGATCGCCGAGGCGACGCTGGTGACGCCCAACGCCGACGAGGCGGCGATCCTGACCGGTGTCGACGTCACTGACACCGAGCGTGCCCGCGAGGCGGCGGAGCAGCTCGTGGGAATGGGTGCGACCGGCGCGCTCGTCAAGGGCGGGCACGTGCCGGGCGAGGAGGTCGTCGACGTGTTGGCGACCGAGTACAGCGTCGAGACGTTCAGCCATCCCCGGGTCGACACCGACGCCACGCACGGCTCGGGCTGTATGCTCTCGGCGGCGATCGCGACCGAACTGGCCCGGGGAGCGACCCTCGCGCGGGCCGTCGAGTCGGGCGTGGATCTCCTCGCCAGGGCCGTCCGCTACGGCCTCGACGTCGGGCAGGGCCCGGGGGCGGTCCACCACCTGGTCGAGGTCCGGAACGAGGCAGCGCGCGAACCCACCGCAGAGGCGGTCGAGGGAGCCGTCGAGGGGTTCGTCCGCGCGGACGTCTCGCCGCTGGTCCCCGAGGTTGGGATGAACGTCGTCAGCGCGACGCCGTACGCGGAGGGACCCGAGGAGTGTGCCGCCGTCGAGGGGCGGATCACCCGGACACTCTCCGGCGTCGACCCGAACCGCGGCGTCCGGTTCGGTGCGTCGAGCCACGTTGCCCGGTTCCTGCTCGCCGCCCGCGAGTTCGATCCCGACCTCCGGTTCGCGGTCAACTGCCGGTACGACGACGACGTCGCGGCCGCGCTCGACGCCCTCCCCTGGCCGGTCGCAGAGTACGACCGCGCCGAGGAACCGGAAGACGTCAAAGCCGAGGAGGGCAGCACCATGCAGTGGGGCGCCCGGCAGGCGTTCGAGGGTGCGGACCGGACTCCGGTTGCGGTCGCCGACCCCGGTGACGTCGGCAAGGAGGCCATCGTCAAACTCCTCGCGCCGGACGCCGAAACACTCGCCGATCGGACCCTCGACCTGCTCGACGCCGTCAGCCGCGAGTGAGAACAACGGCTGGAGAACCGCCGCGCGTCTGCCGGCCACACAGCCCACAGCAGTCAGGTTGCAGACCAACCGACCTCCCGGCGACGGATACTGCCGGACGTGACTCTGTTACTCCGAGTGATACTCGGACACGTTCCCGGACAAAACGAGGACCCGCAGTGTTTTAACCGGTGCCGCACAGAGGGTGTCGTATGACAGAGGCAGGGGGGATCGTCGGCGAGTTTTTCGACCTCAAATCGGAAACGGACGCCGACCTGCTGGCGATGCAGTGTGGTGACTTCTACGAGTTCTTCGCCGCGGACGCCGAAACCGTCGCGGAGGAACTCGATCTGAAAGTCTCCCAGAAGTCCTCCCACGGCTCCTCGTACCCGATGGCCGGCGTCCCGGTCGACGACCTGACGCCGTACCTGACCGCGCTGGTCGAGCGCGGCTACCGGGTCGCCGTCGCCGACCAGTACGAGACAGACGGGGGCCACGCCCGCGAGGTTGCCCGGGTGGTGACCCCCGGGACCCACCTCGAAACGACGGACGCGGACGCCCAGTATCTCGCCGCCGTGGTCGAGGACGACGGGACATACGGCCTGGCGTTCGCCGACGTGACCACGGGACAGTTCCGGGTGACGGACGTCAGCCGGGAGGACGCCCGGGAAGGACTGCTGACGGAACTGTACCGGTTCGATCCGGTCGAGATCCTGCCGGGGCCGGCGCTGCGGACGGACGACCAGCTGCTCGACCGCCTCCGGGACCGGACCGACGCCACCTTCACGCTCCACGCAACGGAGGCGTTCGCGCCCGGACGGGCCCGCCACAGGGTCCGCGAGCAGTTCGGCGCCGAAACCGTCGAGAGCGTCGGCGTCGCCGACAGCGAGGCGGCGGTCCGGGCCGCCGGCGCCGTCCTCTCGTACGTCGAGGAAACCGGCGCGGGGCTGCTCGCATCGATCACCCGGCTGCAGACCCACACCGCCGACGATCACGTCGAACTCGACGCCACCACCCAGCGCAACCTCGAACTGACCGAGACGATGAGCGGGGAGCGCTCGGGGAGCCTGCTCGCGACAGTCGATCACACCGTTACGAGCGCCGGCCGGCGGCTGCTCGCGGAGTGGCTGACCCGCCCCAGCGGCGACCGGTCGACGATCGAGCGGCGGGGGACGGCCGTCGGGGCGCTCGCGGAAGCCGCGATGGCCCGCGAACAGCTCCGGGAGACCCTCAACGGCGCCTACGACCTCGAACGGCTCGCCTCGAAGGCGGCGGGCTGCTCGCAGACCTGCGATCCGCCGTCGCGGAGACCGAGCGACTCCTCGACTCGCCGCTCGCGGCGATCCTCGACCGGCCCGACGCGGAGGCAGCGGCCGATCTCGCCGCCGACCTCGATGCGGCTATCGTCCCCGATCCGCCGGGAACGATCACCCAGGGCGGGCTGATCCGCCAGGGGTACGACACCGACCTCGACACACTCGTCGAGGACCACGAGGCGGCGCTCTCGTGGATCGACGGCCTCGACGAGCGCGTCAAGCGCGAGCACGGGCTCACGCACGTCACCGTCGACCGGAACAAGACCGACGGCTACTACGTCCAGGTCGGCAACAGCGAGGCCGAGGGGGTGCCCGATCGCTTCGAGAACGTCAAGTCGCTGAAAAACAGCGAGCGGTTCACGACGCCGGAGCTGGAGGAGCGCGAGCGCGAGATCCTGCGCCTGGAGGAACGGCGGTACGAACTGGAGCGGGAGCTGTTCGAGCAGTTGCGCGAGCGCGTCGCGGCGCACGCCGAACTGCTACAGTCGGTCGGGCACACGCTCGCCGAGACGGACGTGCTCGCGAGCTTCGCGGTCCACGCAGTGAACAACGACTGGACGCGGCCGGAGCTGCACGGGGGGCAGGCGCTGGCCGTCGAGGCTGGCCGACACCCGGTCGTCGAGCAGACGACGGAGTTCGTTCCCAACGACCTCCGGCTGGACGAGGACCGGCAGTTCCTGATCGTCACCGGGCCCAACATGAGCGGGAAGTCCACCTACATGCGCCAGGCGGCACTGATCACGCT
>PXSF01000087.1 GCA_003022845.1 Halobacteriales archaeon SW_10_66_29
CCCCATCATCACGTCCAGGTCCGAGTCCGAGCCCATGACGATCCCGATCTCGGGCGTCTCCGCCGGCGACCGGTCGCGTTCGGCCTCGCGCTCCAGACTGTCGATCAGGGCCGCGAGTTTCTCGGTCATGTGCGACCGTGGGAGGGGCCACCCCCTAAACGTTGTCGTCGGCTCTCCTCCCACCCAGTTTGGTACCAACTACCACAACACTCTTGCCGGTACCACCCCACACTGATACTGGTGGCTGTACGTACGTGAAAACTCGAATTGAGAATCCAGGCCGAAAGGGTCTGTCTCCGCAGATAGACAGCCAGACGTGACTCCGGACAGTGCCAGGACAGTCCATCGGCTGTGTCATGGCCCGAATAACGAGAGTTGGGACGGCATGGCGTAACTGAATCACATCTGGCTGTCTAGCAGAGACTGGTGAGTAAAAGAATTACAGCCACCAGTATAAGGGAAGACCAGTGCTCCGTGCAAAACTCTACTTCGACCTCGAGAAACAGTGCATCCTCAGCGAGGAGCAGGTCACGGAGGTCGAGCGCATCGACGACGGGCGGCTGCTGGTGACCAAGCGGTCCTGTGGCGCCCTGCCGGTCATCCGGCGCAACCACGGGAAGCTCCGCGGGATGGACCGGGTCAGCGGAAGCCAGCGGGTGTTCGACATCCTCGTGTTCCGGCGGGGCGACCTGAAACGGATCGTCGAGGAGCTGAACGACATCGGCACGGTCAGCCTCGGCCAGCTCTCGCCGTACGACGAGCGCGGCGGCACGCTCTCGGCGCGCCAGGCCGAGGTGGTCGAACTGGCCCTCGACCACGGGTACTTCGAGTGGCCCCGCGAGACCGACGCCGAGACGCTCGCGGAGAAACTCGACATCGCCCACCCGACGTTGCTCGAACACCTGCGCAAGGCCGAGAAGAAGCTCCTCGTCGAGGCGCTCGATCACGGCTCCGAGACGGCGAGCCCGCCGAAAGAACGCGCGTTCATGCTCGAAGAGCCCGGATCGGAAGCGTAGCGACGCCAGCCCGTACCCAGCGATTCGTCCCCGGAGCGGTCCCGACAGCCACCGTCGTGGTCCCCGTCCACCGCCGGGAGCTGATCCGGTGCGGTATATAAAGAGCCTACAGGTGTAGGAAGAACGCAAACCCGCTACGGGTTTGTCATGAACTACCATGTCACACGGTGGTCAGACACGACGGCGGTTCCTCACGGCGGTGGGCACAGGAGCGACGATCGGCCTCGCGGGCTGTACGGGGCTGTTCGACGGCGACGACGGGGGCGGGTCGACGATCACCTACCTCTCGGACAGGGGGGACTCGCGCGACCTCGTCGACGAGATCATCGACGAGTTCGAGTCGGAGTTCGACTACACCGTCGACGTGACGTACACGTCGACTGGCACCTCGACTGACGAGGAGCTCCAGCGGATGGTGACAGCGGACAACCCGCCGGACATCATCTTCGATACGTCGGCGGACGCCTACCGGTACCAGCTCGACGGCAACCTCGCGCCAGTGACCTCCGCCGTCCAGGACGTCGGCCTGCCGGACCCGGTCAACGTCGACGGCGAGTCGTACATGGCGCCGACGATGGTCGAGCCGCTGATGTTCTGGTACCGGACGGACCTCTACGAGGAGTACCCCGAGACGTGGGATGCCTGGTCGCAGGAAGCCCAGCGGGTCACCGAGGAGGAGGACATCAACGGGTTCTGCGTCCAGACCGGCCAGACCAACAACGCCGACACCCAGCACACGCAGTACCTCTGGCAGAACGGCGTCCAGCCGTACGGCGGTCCCACGGGCGACGTCGAGGTCCGCATCGACCAGGGCGAGAACCGCGAGCGGGCGATCGAGACCTACGAGTGGATCCAGGAGATGAACGAGTACTCGCCCAACGGGAGCGGCTGGGAGTGGGGCGACGCCATCGGGGCGCTCCAGCAGGAGAACGTCGCCGCCATCCCGAGCGTTGGCGGGTTCCCGATCCTCTCGATCGCCGAGAACCGGCCCGAGCTGGCACAGAACCTCTCGCCGGCGCCGTTCCCGATCCCGGAGGGCCGCGAGCACGAGAACTGGTGGGCCTACTACGAGGGCCACGTCGTCAGAAACGACGGGAGCGCCACCGAGGGCGCCCAGGAGTTCGTCGAGTTCTTCAGCAAATCGGAGCGGTTCATGGACTTCCTGCTGACCGCGCCGCTGTTCCAGCTCCCGCCGACGCGCGACCAGCTCGGCAACGAGACCTACCGCAACCACGAGATCGTCCAGGAGTATCCCGGCGTGCTCGACCTCGCCGAGGAGTACTGGGACGTGTTCACGACGATCCTCGAGACTGCCGACGGCGGCGCCCCGAACCTGCTGGGCGCCGAGGGGTACGCCAACCACGTCTTCGGGCGTGGCGCCGACGAGCTGCTGATCGGTGACCGCTCGCCGGAAGACACCGTCGATTGGGTGGCGGACGAACTTCGCACCCTGCAAGAATGAGCACGGGAACGGGGCGTCGCCCCCCGCTCGGCGGGCTCGACGGACGAACACTCCTCGTGCTCGCGTGTTTCGTCCCGCTGTTTCTGTTTTTCGCGGCCGTGTGGGTCGTCCCGATCGTGTTCGCGCTCTGGATGAGCTTCTTCGAGAACCCGACCACCGCGGCCGAGTTCGTCGGCCTCGACAACTACGTTGAGCTGCTGACGACGCCGCGGTTCTGGGAGTTCCTCTGGACGAGCGTCGTCTACGCCGTCGGATCGACGGTGTTGAGCCTGCTCGTGGGGCTCGGGCTCGCGCTCGCGGTCAACCGCCGGATCCGGGGCCGGCTCGGGCTGCGCACGATGATGATCTTCCCGTACCTGCTCCCGACGCTGATCGTCATCTTCCTGTGGACGTTCCTGCTCGACCAGAACGTCGGCGTCCTGAACCAGTTCCTCGTGGAGTACGGCGTCGTCGACGAACCGATCGCCTTCTTCTCGTCGCTGCAGTGGGCGATGCCATCGGTGATCGTCGCCAGCGTCTGGAAGTACGGCTCCTTTGCGTTTTTCATCATCCTCGCGCGCCTGCAGGCGATCGACGACGACCTCTACGAGCGGGCCCGCGTCGAGGGCGCGACCACCTGGCAGATGTTCCGCGACATCACGCTCCCGAACCTCCGGAGCGCGATCCTGATCATCCTGCTCGTGCGGGGGATCTGGATGTTCAACAAGTTCGACATCATCTGGCTGTCCACGCGCGGGGGCCCGATCGAGGCCACGACAACGCTCCCGATCTACGTCTACCGGCTGACGTTCTCCTCTGTCGCGTTCGGCCGCGCGACCGCGCTCGCCGGAATCATGTTCGCGCTGCTTGCGGCCACCGCGGTGGTCTACTTCTACGTCTTCCAGCCGAGCAAGGAGGTGAACGTCTGATGGCGACCTCGCCCCGCGGGCTGGTCGCCGTCCCACAGCGGATCCAGGCGCGGCTGACCCGGATCGGCGTCTACGTCACAGCGGTCGTGGTGGCCGTGTTCGTCACCGTCCCTGTCTACCTGATGCTGACGCTCGCGTTCCAGGCGCCGGCCGACGCGTTCGCCGGGGGCCGTGTTAACCTCATTCCGACGAACCCGACGTTGCGGAACTTCAGGGTGCTGTTCGAGACAACGGCCACGTCGACGTACTTCCGCAACAGCCTCGTCGTCACCGCGAGCACGACGCTACTCTCGACGGCGATCGCGGTGTCGGCCGGCTACGGGCTCACCCGCTTCGAGTTCCGTGGCAAGAGCTACGCCGCGCGGGCGATCCTCTTCTCGTACATGTTCAGCCCCATCGTGCTGGCGATCCCGCTGTACGTCGTGTTCTTCGCGCTCGGGCTGCTGAACAGCTACTTCGGGCTGACGCTCGCGCTGACCGCCATCTCGACGCCGTTTACGATCTGGCTGATGTGGCAGTACTTCCAGACCGTCCCGATCGCGCTGGAGGAGTCCGCCTGGGTCCGCGGCGCGAGTCGCTGGCGGACCCTCTGGGACGTCGTGTTGCCGGTCGCACGCCCCGGCTACGTCTCGGCGGCCATCTTCGCGTTCTCGGTGGCGTGGAACGACTTCACGATGGCCCGGGTGATCATGAGCGACGAGAACCTGTACCCGATCACCGTGGGTGCGAGCCTGTTTCTCGACCGGCCGACGATCGGCTGGGGCGAGACGATGGCCGTCTCCGTGCTCATCTGCATCCCGCCGTTCCTGATCGCGCTGTTCCTCCAGCAGTACCTGCTCCAGGGGTTCAACGTCGGGGGGCTCGAATAGATGGCGACGATCCACCTGGAGGAGCTCCGGAAGGTGTTCAGCGTCGGCGGGACCGACCACGTCGCGGTCGACGGTATCTCGCTGGAGATCCCCGACGGCTCGTTCACGACGATCGTCGGCCCCTCCGGCTGTGGCAAGACGACGACGCTGCGGATGCTGGCGGGCCTGGAGACGCCGACCAGCGGCCGGATCCGGTTCGACGACCGGGACGTGACCGACCTCCGGCCACAGGAGCGCAACGTCGCGATGGTGTTCCAGAGCATCGCGCTGTACCCCCACATGACCGTCCGGGAGAACATCGGCTACGCGCTGAAGATCGACGGCGTCCCGAAAGCCGACCGCGACGAAAAGATCGAGGAGGCCGCCGAGACGCTCCAGATCACCGACCAGCTCGAGAAGATGCCGAGTGAGCTGTCGGGTGGCCAGCAACAGCGGGTCGCGCTGGGCAGTGCGTTCGTTCAGGATCCTGATGCCCTCCTGCTCGACGAGCCGATGAGCGATCTGGACGCGAAGCTCAAAGCCGAGCTGCGCGTCGAGGTCCAGCGCCTCCACAAGGAACTCGACACGACGGTCGTCTACGTCACGCACGACCAGACCGAGGCGATGACGATGAGCGACCACGTGGTGCTGTTGAACGAGGGTCGCCTCGAGCAGTTCGCGCCGCCGACGGAGCTGTTCGACCGGCCGACCTCCGCTTACGCCGCCCGGTTCATCGGCACTCCCGCCACCAACGTGTTCGAGGCGGCCGTCGAGAGCGGGGAGAGCGGGCCGGTCGTCAAAGGACAGGGAACGACCGTCAGGCTCCCGACGGGCGCCCTCGCGGACCGCGTCGGCGAGACGGTCAGCCTCGGCGTGCGCCCGCAGTACGTCACCCTCGACGGCGGCGACCACGGGCTTGACGTCACCGTCGAGGTCGTCGAGCCGCTCGGAACGGAGTCGGTCGTCCACTGCCGCACCGCCGACGGCACGCCGTTCGACGTGGTCACGAGCGACCTCGCGGGAGTCGACCCCGGCGAGACGGTCCGCGCGGGCTTCGACACCGAACACGTCTACCTGTTCGACGCCGGCGGGGAGACGGTGGCGTTCGGAACCGATCTCCGGGAACCGGAGGAGTCGCCGTGATCGATCGCTCGACTGCCGCCCCGGGCGCCAGCGGGGTGAGCCGGACGTGACGGGGAGCGACCACCCCCTCGGGGACGCCACGGTCCTCGAACTGGGCCACATCGTCGCGGGACCATTCTGCTCGCTGCTGCTCGCCGACCTC
>PXSF01000088.1:0-6566 GCA_003022845.1 Halobacteriales archaeon SW_10_66_29
GTCTGGAGAAATCACGGCGCCGTGCTCCGGTCAGTTGTTCTCGTCGACGAACCGGTAGCGGTAGGGCTGTCCGCGGATCACTTCCACGTCGCCGTCCCGGGCGTGCCTGCCCAGTACTGTCGCGACCTGGTGAGCGCTGTCGAACTCCTCGCCGTGCTCCTCGAGCACGTCGAGTATCTCCCGGGCTGTCATCGGCCCGTCGTGTTCGGCCTCTTCCAGGACCGAACGGATCCGCTCGAGCTCGCCCCGGCGTACGCGCATACGTCACGTTGTATCTTCCACCCTCATTAAATGGTGTCAGACGAGCGTCAGACGCGACGACGGCAACAATCGCTGGACAGCGACAGGAGCTGTCTGTCATCGACTGTCATACGGGGCCGGGGTTCCCGGAGCTTTCGAGTGTAATCATCCCCGACAGATCAGTTTCCATATAAATCGAAACGGATTTAACGAACAACTTGGCATTTGAACCATGGTCTCAGTGGTTACGATCGTGGCCGGGTTCGTGGTGCTGGTCCTGCTGTTGTTGCTAGTGGGGTACATCGTCAGCATCTACAACCAGCTGGTGAGCCTCCACAGGCGAGTCGACCAGGCGAAACAGAACATCGACGTGTTACTGAAACAACGACAGGACGAGCTGACGAAGCTCGTCGACGCCGCCCAGGAGTTCATGGACCAGGAAGAGCGGGTCCTGACGAAGATCACGGAAGCGCGCGAAGCGGCCGAACAGGCGCAGACGCCGACGGAACAGGCCAACGCCGATCAGATGGTCCGCGACGCGATGGCGGACTTCCGGGCGCGGGTCGAGGAGTACCCGGAGCTTCGCTCCCAGGAGAACATGATGCAGTTCCAGGAGCGCATCACGGAGATCGAGTCACAGATCTCCGACCGCCGGGAGTTCTACAACGAGGCGGTCACCCGGTACAACACCCGGATCGCGCAGTTCCCGTACGTGATCCTCGCCCGGCAGATGGGCTTTACCGACAAGGAGCTGTTCACCGCACCCGACGAGGAGCTCGAGGATGTCGACGTCGGCGCAGCGTTCGCCGAGTGAGCGGTCTGCGGGTGCGCGCACGCGCCGCGAGGGAGCCGGCCCCATCGGGACGTAGCGAGCGACCAGTAACACGCTTCTTTTCTCCGGCGAGTCCGTAGCTTTGCACATGAACGTGCTCGTAGTCGGCGGCAGCGGCTTCATCGGACGGCACCTGTGCGAGGAACTGGTCGATCGGGATCACGACGTGACCGTGCTCTCCCGGGATCCGGATCCCCGGGACCTGCCGGACAGCGTCGAGACGGCCGCCGGCGACGTGACTGCGTACGACTCGATCGAACCGGCCTTCGAGGGCCAGGACGCGGTGTACAATCTGGTCGCGCTGTCGCCGTTGCGCAAGCCGCCGGGCGGCGACGAGCGTCACATCGAGGTCCACCGGGACGGCACCGAGCACTGTCTGCGGGCCGCCGCCGAACACGACGTCCCCCGATTCGTCCAGCAGAGCGCGCTGGGCGCCGATCCCGCCGGCGACACCCACTACATCCGGGCGAAGGGCCGCGCCGAGGGGCTGGTCCGGGACACCGACGTCGACTGGACCATCGTGCGGCCCTCGGTGGTGTTCGGCGACGGCGGCGAGTTCGTCCCGTTCACGCGGACGCTCACGCCGCCCGTTCTGGCGCCGCTGCCCGGCGGCGGCAAGACCCGCTTCCAGCCGATCCACGTCGGCGACCTGGTGCCGATGCTCGCCGACACGATAGAGGACGACGACCACGTGGGTCAGACGTACGAACTCGGTGGCCCGGAGGTGCTGACGCTCGCGGACGTGGCCAAACTCGCCCGTCGCGCCCGCGGGCAGTCGGTTACGGTGCTGCCGGTGCCGATGGCGCTGGCGGGCGTCGGGCTGACCGTCGCCGGATCGATCCCCGGGTTCCCGCTCGGCCGCGACCAGTACCGCTCGCTGAAGTTCGACAACACGGTCGAAGACAACGACGTCGACGCATTCGGCGTCTCCGAGGGCGAACTGACGACGCTCGCGGCGTATCTCGACGTAACGCCCCAGATCTGATACCGAAGACCAAAAACATATTTCCCCGTCCGTCCTGCGGGCGAGTGATGTCGGTCGCCCGCCGCCTCTGGTCGCTCCGCCATGAGCGGCCGCTACTGGTCGTCGTCACCGTCGCGACGGTGCTTGCGACGGTCCTGTGGCCGCTCGCCGACGCCCTGCTCCGCCCGACCGGGCTCATTCACGTCTCCGACTACGGCTTCAATGACTTCGGCGTCTACTCGGGAACGGTCGACGCCTGGCTCGACGGCGAGCCGATCTACGTCCAGAACGAGGACGGCGGCTACCACGGGAGTTTCCTCTACCCGCCGTTCGTGCTGCCGCTGTTTTACCCCTTCTCGCTGCTCGGGTTCGAGGCCGGACCGGTGCTGTTCGGGGTGCTGTCGCTGTTCCTGCTGTGGGTCGGGGTCGAGGGCATCGCCGAGTCGTTCGGGGCCAGCCTCTCGGTCCCCGAGCGGATCGTCCTGCTGTTCGCACTGTTTGGCTTCCACCCGGCGTTCTGGGACTTCAAGTGGGCCCAGGTGTCGACGCTTTTGGCCGCGATCCTCTGTTTCGCGTTCCTGGCGTACGAACGCGGCGAGCGCCTGAACGCCAGCGAGGACGGAGCCGGAACGCGCAGCGCGGTCCTCAGCGGAGTCCTGACGACGCTGGGCGCGACGGTGAAGCTGTTCTACCTGACCGCCGGCGCACACCTGCTGCGGGACGGGCGGCGGTTCGCCGGCGCCGTCGCCAGCGGCGTCGTCCTGCTCTCCGGGTCGGTGCTCGTCTTCGGCGTCGAGGCCCACCGGGGGTACCTGGACGTGCTGACCTGGGGGA
Source organism: Halobacteriales archaeon SW_10_66_29 (assembly GCA_003022845.1). Lineage (GTDB taxonomy): Archaea > Halobacteriota > Halobacteria > Halobacteriales > Haloarculaceae > Halovenus. Next base: position 2,871 of record PXSF01000088.1, read on the forward strand.
AAGGCTGGGGCACCTCGCAGCTCCCGCCCGCGGAGTGGCAGACCGCCTACTTCCGGCCGTTCTACCTGATCGACCAGTTCGTCGAATCGCTCGGCATCACGGTCCCGAACGTCTGGATCGTCGGCGCGACGGTGCTCGGCGTGCTGGCGGTCATCGCCCTCGCGCTCGCGGCCCGGGACGCGCCGGCGGCCGCACACCCGACGTTCGCGCTCGGCGTCGCCGTCGTGCCGCTGCTCGCACCGCGGGCGTACACCCACGACCTGGTCGTCCTGCTCGTACCGGCACTGATACTGCTGGGGATCGAACTCGACCGGGAGGACGGCCTCGCGTGGCTCCCCGTGTTCGCGCTGCTGCTGGTGCACTTCCACACCCCGGGGACGAAACTTGTCAACGAGATAATTGGAGCGCCGGATGCGGTTCTCGTCCAGCCCGGGGTGTACGGCACGTTCCTGCTGGTCGGGCTGGCCGCTGCACGCGTGGCCGAACACGCGAGAACCTCCGCTATCGGGTCCACTTTTTAGTAGAAGGCGTGAGTATGTCCTCACGGACCGGTGGGAGTATGGCTCGCAAGACAACTCGGTGTGACAACTGTGGCTACCGCGTGCGGTGGAATCCGGAGACACGAGAGGGGCCGACGATCTTTTTCGAGGAAGGGCTGTGTCCGAGCTGCGAGCAATCGTTCGAGGACCGGGCGCCCGTGTCGGCGCGGCGCGGCAAGAAACGGCGGTGAGCGTCCGGTTCCGGCTGCTCCTGTCGGCAGTCAGCCGTTGCCGCCGGGCAACTGTTCGAGCATCCCGTCCCGGTAGATGTACTCCGTCGCGATACCGGTCAGCGGCGAGTCCGCGGCGGTCGCCTGGTCGCGCGCACGGTCGAGGTACGCCTCGCCGACGCGGCGGACCGACTCGTAGGCAACGCGGTCGTCCTCGGCCAGCAGGTACTCCGCCGTGACGGGCGTCAGCTGCCCGTCGGCCATGTCGGCGCTGTAGTCGTCGACGTCGTCGAGCCACACCTGCGCGCCGATGATCGCCAGGACGATCGACCGCTGGAACGCCGGCTCGACGGGCAGGTCCGCCGCCCGGTACATCTCGATCATCGCGTCGTAGATGACGCCGACTCGGTCGTACTGGGTCTTCAGGTACGGCAGCTCCAGCTCCTCGTCGGTGAACAGCTCCGGCGGCTCCTCGAAGTCGGCGTACTTGTAGGTTTCCTCGATCTCGTCGAGCGCGCCGTCGTCGCCGTCCCCCGCGCGGCTCATCAGCTCCCGGAACGCCGGATCCTGTTCCTGGTGGGCCTCCGAGATGTCGACCGCCCACCGGTACGTCTCCCGGACCGCGTCGTCGTAGCGCTCGAACTGCTCCTCGACGCGGTCCTGGAGGACGGCCTGCGCGACCTCGGCGATCCGCCGGCGGTCGTCGGCGTCGGTCTCGAAATCGACCGCGAAGTCCTCGAACTCGTCGTCGTTGATGGCGTCGCGCACGTCGCCGTCGATCAGCGCCTCGACGGCGAGCCGCGTCATCGACTCCGCCCGCCCATGCTCGGCCGGCGGCAGTTCGCGGTAGAGGTACCCGAGCGTGAGCTTCGCCGGCAACACCAGCTTCGTGTCGTAGCTGAACGCGACGAACTCGTGGCCGAACTCCTCGGCGACGGCAGCCTCGACGGCGGCGAAGGCGTCCTCGATAAGCTCCGCCACCCGCTCGTCAGTCCGGCGCTTCAGCTGGATGCTCCCGTAGTCGAACACGCCGGAGTGGGCGTAGTAGCCCAACACCGCCCGGACGGACGTGGGGAGCGACTGACTGCCTGCCAGCCGCCCGGCGCTGCGCTGCAGCATCTGTGCTCCCGTGGGACCGGCGCCCTGTTTATCCTGTCGGTCGCAGCCCGACGAGCGGGGACACACATATACAGGTTTTTTACCGCATACGGTGCAACCGTCGACTATGCCAACCGAAACCCGCGATATTGTCGTCGTCGGTGGCGGAACAGCGGGCTGTTTTGCCGCGGCGACAGCGGCGGGCGAGGGCCTCGACGTGGTGCTCCTGGAACGGAAAAGCGAGGAGGAGGGGGGCCACATCGCCTGCGGTGACGCGATCAAGGGGAAAAGCACGTTCCCCGACGTCATCGACCGCGACTACCTCCGCGAGGAATCGTTCACCAACGAGAACATCCAGCGTGCGATGTTCATGAACCCGAAAGGCGAGAACTACGACATCCCCTTCCAGGGGGAGTACGGTGCGGTCATCGACCGCAAGCGCTACGGCGAGGTGCTGCTGGAGGAAGCCGACCGCGTCGGTGCGGACATCCACTACAACACCGTCATCAAAGACGTCGTGCAGAACGGCAGGGTGACGGGGGTCACCGGCATCCGGGAGGGCGACCCCATCGAGTACGAGGCCGAGGTCGTCGTCGACGCCGCCGGCGCGCTCTCACTGCTGCAGGACAAGGTCGACTTCGAGGGGACGACCTACGACACGAACGTCGACTACTCGCAGTTCTGTTCGGCCTACAGGGAGGTCATCGAGACCAAAGAGCCCGTCGAGTACGACGACGCCATCGTGTTCAAGCCCACGGACGAACTCGGCTACCTCTGGTACTTCCCCCGGACCGACCGGGAGATCAACGCCGGGCTGGGGTTCCAGATGAACAAGCCGCCGATGAAGCTGGTGGACGTGCTCAAACGCGACCTGGAGAACCGCCCGGAGTTCCGCGACGCGGAGGTCAAGGACAAGCTCGGCGCCGCACTCCCAACCCGGCGGCCGTACGACTCGGCGGTCGCGCCGGGGTTCATGTCCGTCGGCGACGCCGCCGGCCACGTCAACCCGACGACCGGCGGCGGCATTCCGGGAGCGGCCAAAGCCGGCCACTGGGCCGCCCAGGTCGCAATCGAGGCCATCGCCGACGGCGACGTCTCCGAGTCGGCGCTCTGGGAGTACAACCACAAGGTCCAGACGGACTTCGGCCAGCGCTTCGCCGCGATGGACCTGTACAACGTCTTCGGCTCCGCACACGAGGTCGACGAACTGACCGACATCGTGACGGCGCTGCCGGGCGAGATGGTCATCGACCTCATGGGCAAGAAAGGCGAGACCTCGCTGTCGCTGACCGAAAAGCTCACGACCAGCATCACGACGCTCGTCAAAACGCGCGGCCACTGGAGGACGCTGTACGACGCCTACAAGGTCGGTCAGCTCGCCTCCCAGCTGAAGGAGGTCTACGACGAGTACCCGACGACGCCCGACGGCTTCGAGCAGTGGCGCGACCGCCGCGACGCCATCATGGACGAAGTGTACGAGGTCACCGGCGCCGAACCCAAGTACTGATATACCGGTGGACGTGAGTTCGTGAATATTTCCGGCTCCACCGGATCGGCTCCCCCCGTCTACCGTGGGCTATAGACCGGTCATAGCAGGATTTATACCAGTTTCGTTGGCACCAACGCACATGCGCAGACGAGAGTTCGGACGTGGATTGCTCGGAATCGCTGGACTGCTCGCGACTGGCACGGCCAGTGGCGAGGGCCAGTTCGACACGACGAGCGAACAGCTGTCCGCCCAGAGTGAGGGGATCGGCCAGTTGCTGTTCCCGTCGACGGGCGGGCTGCTCGACGCGAACATGGAGCCGCTGACCGACGACTCCCTGATTGCAGTCTGGGCCGAGTCGACGGCGGTCATCAACGACCGCGACGGCGACGGCGACGCGGTC
>PXSF01000088.1:6593-8989 GCA_003022845.1 Halobacteriales archaeon SW_10_66_29
TCATCAACGACCGCGACGGCGACGGCGACGCAGTCGACTATCCCGACGACGTCGACATTCCGCTGGTGGGGATCGACGAGGTCGGCGACGGCACCGTCGCGGCGATCGGCTCGCAGCTGGTCGACGACGGCAACCTGGTGCCGGAACTCGAGGGGGAGGACCCGCTGGGCGACCTCGGCAACGAGGAGTTCCTGCTGAACCTTTACGACGAGTACGCGGGCGGCGACCGGATCCTCTGGGACGAGAGCCACGGCCAGTTCTACACCCTCGACCGGTTCCGGAACTTCGCGGCGTACGCCGAGGACAACGGCTACACCGTCGAGGCGACGACGGACCTGACCGCTGACCTCGACGACGCAGGCGTCCTGGTCGTCACCTCGCCCAGCGACTCGTTCTCCGACGCGGAGCTGTCGGCGGTGTCGGACTTTGTCGCCGACGGCGGCCTGCTGGTGATGCACAACCAGTCGGACTTCAACAACTTCGACGAGACGGCCAACTTCAACGACATCGCCGCCGACCTCGGGCTCGGCTTCCGGTTCAACGACGCCGAGGTGGGCGACGAGGAGAACAACGTCGGCATCTACTACCTCCCGCTGACGGCGAACTTCAACGACGCGTTCCCGCTGTTCGCGGATCGCGAGGGGATCACGATCGACCTCCAGGTCGGCCGGGAGTACGACGTCACCGTCGAGGACATCGCTGACGGCGACACGGTCGACGTGGTCTTCGACGGCGCGGACGTCGGGCTCGAAACCGATTACACCGGGACCATCCGGCTCCTGGGGATCGACACCCCCGAGAGCGCCAGCGTCGCCGCGTCCGCGGAGCGCCCCGAGGAGTGGGAGGGGCTGGCCTACGACGCCGGCGAGGTAGACCCCATCGACGAACTCGTGTTCGACTCCACCGCGAGCCTGCTGGACGCCGACGGCCAGCCGCTGACGGGCGACGGTCCGGCTGTCGTCTACGCCGAGCCGACGGCGTTCAACGTCGACGAGGACGGCAACGGCGACGCGGTCGAGTACCCCGACGACGCCGACATCCCGCTGGTGGCCGTCGACGGCACCGTGGCGGGACTCGGCGCGCCGTTCGTCGACGATGGGTTCGACGCCACCGCCGACAACGAGGAGTTCTTGCTGAACCTCTACGACGAACTAATCGACGGCGACACCGTGCTGTGGGACGAGAGCCACGGCCAGTTCTACGACCTCGAATCGTTCACCGAGTTCGAATCCTACGCCGAGGCGGAGGGGTACGACCTGCAGGCGACCGGTGACCTCGAGAACGACCTTTGCGGCGCTGACGCCGTGGTGGTCACCTCACCCAGCGACGCGTTCTCCGATTCGGAGCTGTCGGCACTGTCGGAGTTCGTCGCCGACGGCGGCGCGGTGCTGTTCCACGACCAGTCCGACTTCAACGACTTCGACGCGACGGCGAACCTCAACGACATCGCCGACGCGCTCGGGCTGGCGTTCCGGTTCAACGACGATCAGGTGCTCGACGAGGACGAAAACGCCGGGCCACCGTTCGTCCCGACGACCGGGAACTTCGACGGGTCGTCGTCGCTGTTCGAGACGCGGGCCGGGATCGACGACGACCCCGACGCGCGCACGACCGAGTACCTGGTCGAGTGGGCGGGCAAGGCGACGGAGTTCGCCAACCGGCTCGACGGCGAAGAGGTGACGCTGTTTTTCGACGAGAACGCGAAGAGGGGTACGGCCGCGTCTACGGCTCAACGCTGGGCCGCCACGACGAGTTCTGGCAGGCCGAGTGGGACGCCCGGCAGGCCGACACCGGCATCTGGGCCGAGAGTGACATCGACGACGCGACGCCGTACCGCGACGACGGGCTGGAGGAGGTGTTCGCCCCCGTCGCGGCGAGCGTCGGCACGGTCGGCAACCCCCCGGCACAGCCCAGCGGGACGCTGTTCGCCGAGCCCTCGGCCGAACGGGACAGTCCCCGACAGTCCGGCCGGATCCCGCTGTTCGCCCGCGACGAGGACGCCCGGACGGCGGTCGGTGGCAGCCTCCTGATCGACGAACGCTACGAGCGCCTCGAAGGCTTCGATGTCGACACGTCCGGCTACGACAACTTCTCGTTCGTGACGACACACATCGAGTCGCTCACCGACCAGGACGGCCTGGTGTTCGTCGACGGCGGGCACGGGCAGTTCGGCGCCGACTACGCGCTGTCCAGCGAGGACATGGCGTACTACCAGCGCCACCTCGAGGGCCGCGGCGTCAACCTCGAACAGCTCAACGACCTCACGCTCGACCGCCTCTCGATGGCGCAGGCGCTCATCATCACCACGCCCGCGACGGCGCTCACCCAGGACGAACTCGACGCGGTCGCGCAGTTCCGCGACGGCGGCGGTGCGGTGGTGCTCATGGGATCGGCGG
>PXSF01000089.1 GCA_003022845.1 Halobacteriales archaeon SW_10_66_29
CCTGGCGGACCTGGAGGCGGACGTCGAGGGCGAGTTCGAGTACGTCCGGCAGCTCCGGCCCGACGCCTCCCGCGAGTCGTCCTCGGAGCTGTACCTGGTAGCGAAGAACCGACTCACCGCGCCAGTCCGGGAGGGCGACGTGCTGGCGGTCGAGATCGAGGACATCGGCGACGAAGGCGACGGGATCGCACGCGTGGAGGGATTCACGCTGTTCGTCTCGGGCGTCGAGGAGGGCGAGACGCTGGAGGTCCGCGTCGACGACGTGAAACCCCGGTACGGCTTCGCACAGCCCGTCGAGTAAACGTTGCATTCCCCTGTAACGCACTGAAAACCGTCCACGGCACTCCGCTTACGGGATCAACTACGCCAGGACGGGGATTATGGCAGTTCGGACCAACCACTGCAGCATGGATAACCGCGATCCGTTCCGGTTCGAGTACGACCCGGGCACGATCACCTACGGCCGTGACTGCGTCGCCGACCTCGGCGCGGAACTCGGCCGCCAGGGCCTCGACCGCGCGCTCGTCGTCTGCGGGCGAACTGTCGGCAGCACGCCCGACGTCATCGACCCGGTCAGGGAGGGCCTCGGCGACCGTCTCGTCGGCGTCTTCGACCAGACGACTCCTGCAAAGCGCCTCTCGACTGCCTTCGAGGGAACCGAACGCATGCGCGAGTCTGACGCGGACGCACTCGTCGCGCTCGGGGGCGGGAGCAGTCTCGACGTGGCGAAGGTGATGAGCGTCGCGGCGGCTAGCGACCGCGAGGCCATCGCCGCCGAGTTCGCCGAGACGGGAACCATCCCGATCCCCGAGAACGATCCCACGCCGGTCGTCGCGGTGCCGACGACGCTCGCGGGGGCGGATCTGTCGATCCTCGCCGGCGTGACGGCCGCCCCGGACTCCCGCCTCGTCGACGAACCGGTCGGCGGCGGGATCGCCGATCGCCGACTGATGCCGGCGGCGCTGTTCTACGATCCCGCGCTGTTCGCGACGACGCCGCGGAGTATTCTCGCGGCCTCGGCGATGAACGGCTTCGACAAGGGGATCGAGACGCTGTACGCGCGGACGACGACACCGGTGACCGACGCGACCGCGAGCCGCGGACTCGAACTGCTCGCAGAGGGGCTGCCGACGCTCGCCGCGGAGGACCCCGGCGACTGGGACCTGCCCGCGATTCTCCAGGGGATCGTGCTCGTGCAGTACGGCATCTCGCGGCCCGACGGGACGACGCTCTCGCTGATCCACGCGTTCGGCCACGGCCTGACCGCACACTCGGAGATCCAGCAGGGCGCTGCTCACGCCGTCGTCGCGCCGCACGCGCTCGCGGCGCTGTTCGAACAGGTCGACGGCCGGCGTCGCCTGCTCGCGGCGTCGCTGGGGGTTCCGACTGCCGGCCGGTCCGACGACTGGATCGCCGAGCGCGTCGTCGGGACGGTGGCCGACCTCCGGGACGACCTCGACCTGCCGGCGCGGCTGCGGGACGTCCCGGACGTCGACCGGTCAACGCTCGCTTCCATCGCCGAGACGACCGCCGCCGACTCGCTGCTCGCAAACGTCCCGGAGGGGTTCGAGGCGAGCGAGGAGCAGCTGCGGGACGTGCTCGATGCGGCCTGGTGATACTGTCGGACGAAAATCCGCCGGGATTTTCGCCCGCCAGTATTGTGACGAGTGACCGATGTGTCCGGGCGCTTAGTGGAACTGCGGACCGGATCGAGTTACTGCTGGGACTCGGCAGGGTCGGTAGCTTCGGCAGCGAGGTGGGGAGCCTCGTTGACGACGATCTCCTCGACAGCCGTCCGGGCGCCGTCGACCGTTCCCGGGACGGCAAACACCGGCGTCGACTGGACGATCCCGGCGGTCGCGCGCGTGCCGACGACGGCGGTGCCCTCGGTCTCGTGGGCGAGTAGCCGGAACAGTTCGCCGAACCCCGGCAGGTGTTTGTCGAGCAACGACCGCAGCGCGTCGACCGTGACGTCGTCCGGTTCGACGCCGGTGCCGCCGATCGTCACGATCACGTCGACGTCGCACCGCTTGGAGAGCGTCGTGATGGTGGTCTGGAGGCCGTCGTAGCCCGGCTGAACCAGGTCGCGCGTGGCGACCTGCCCGCCGCTGTTCTCGATGGCGTCCACGGCGACGTCGCCCTGGACATCCTCGGACAGCGATCGGTCGTCGGTCACCGTCACGACGGCGTACGCCAGCGCCTCGTCCTCGGTCGCCGGCGCCGCCTCCGCTGTCGGCGGTTCCTCGACCGCGGGCTCGGTCTCCGGTTGGGTCGGCTCGTCGTCGAGCGCCGCCTCGTCCTCGGCCGGCTTTTCCGGTTCGTCCTCCTCCTCGTCTCCGTCGTCGAGACCGCGCTTGGTGTCCCTGGACTGGAAGTCGACCATATCGGCGGTTGCGGTCCCCGCTACAAAAAAGGGGGCTCCGGGGACTCGGGCGGGAACGGGCTGTCCGGGAGTCGACCAGCAGCGTTTTTTGCGCGCTGGCCGTCGCTCCGGATATGCAGGCCGTTCAGTTCACCGAGCACGGCGACAGGGACGTCATCGAGTACGGCGAGTACGAGGCCCTCGCGCCGGGCCGGGACGAGGTCCGCGTCGAGGTCCGCGCGGGGGCACTGAACCACCTCGACGTCTGGACTCGCCGCGGTCTCCCGGGGCTGGACCTCTCGATGCCACACATCCCCGGGAGCGACGGGGCCGGTATCGTCGACGCCGTCGGCGACGGCGTGACGCGCTTCGAGGCCGGCGACCGGGTCGCGGTGTCGGCCGGCGTCAGCTGTGGCGAGTGCGAGTTCTGCCGGGACGGCGACCGGACGATGTGCGTGAACTTCCACCTCATCGGCGAGCACGTCCGCGGCGTGCACGCAGAGTACGCAGTCGTGCCTGCGGAGAACCTCGTCCCGGTCCCCGAGGGCGTCGACTGGGAGACGGCCGCCGCCGCGCCGCTGGTGTTCCAGACCGCCTGGCGGATGCTCGTCACCCGCGGCGACCTCCGGCCAGGGGAGTCGGTGCTCGTGCTCGGCGCCAGCGGCGGCGTCGGCCACGCGGCGGTCCAGATCGCCGACTACGTCGGCGCCGAGGTGTACGCGACCGCCAGCAGCGAGGCAAAACTCGACTACGCCGCGGAGATCGGCGCCGACTACCTGATCAACTACGAGCAGGAGTCGTTCGCTGGGGCGATCAGCGAACACACCGGCAAACGCGGCGTCGATGTCGTGGTCGATCACGTCGGCGCGGATACCTGGGACGACTCGCTGCGCAGCCTCGCGAAAGGCGGGCGGCTCGTCACCTGCGGCGCCGAGCGTGAAGGCTTTGGCAAAGTAGTCGTAAAGCCGGATACACTGTATGACCGATAACCAGGCTGAGACCGCCTCGCCGCCCGGCACCGAGGCGACCGCGGGGGAGACGACCGGGGCCGCCGCGGGCGAGCCGTCGCGGACGGGGACCTCGCCGGTCGACGACAGCGTCGAGTCGCCGGCGGACGCCGACGACGGGGGAGCCGAGGCGCGACGGCCACACTACGCCCCGCCGCAGAACGAGACGTTCGACTGGCGCGGCTGGATCCTGGTCGGGGTCGTCGTGTTCTCGTTTCTGGTCGTCCCGATCGCGATCCTCTTTCTCCCCCACGCCCGATCGCTCATCGAATCGTTCGGGCTGACGCTCCGGGCGGCGTACCTCGCGTTGCCGATGCTCCCCGCACTACTACTCGGCGCGACCGCGGTCTGGGCGGCCGTCCGCTCGCGCACCGCCGAGGAGTGATAGTGATTGTTGTGATTATTTTCGCCACCATGTCGCAATAGCGGCGGCTTCACGGCCCGAAACTGGCGTCTGACGAATACCCGGCGGTAACGAGTCACAACAATCACTATGAGGGCCGGACGACCGGACGGCCTCTACTGGGAGCGGCGAACCCCAGCGAGTTGCCACTACCGGGCTGGATACAAGCAGCGACATTTATGGCCCGAACAAGACAGCTACTCCTGGAAATCGCGACGCATTGCGATCTCGAACCAGGGACAGAGCCGGAGTTGGCGGTACCAGCGCCGGTTCTCGTGGAGGCGCTCGTAGGGTACCCACATGATCCCGCCGACCTCCGCGGGGTCGGGATCGAGGCTCGTGTCGTGCAGCGTCGCCTGCAGAACGGCACACACCTCGTGTTCGACCCCTTCCTGGTAGTAGTAGCGCTTGTACTCGAACCGGTCGGTCACTTCGAGGCCGTCGTACTGGGATTCGTCGACGCCGAGTTCCTCTTCGAGCCGCGCCGTTGCAGCCTCGACCTGGGTCTCCCCCTGGACCGGGTGCGAGGCGACCGTGCCGTCCCAGTAGGTGTCCCAGAGGCGCTTCTCGGGGCTCCGCTGGGCCAGCAGAATGTTCCCCCGCTCGTCGAACAGCAGCGTGGTGAACGCCCGGTGGCGAATGCCCTCGCCAGTGTGTGCCTCCAGCCGGTTGGCCAGACCCTGCTCGGTGTCATCCGCGTCGACCGCGACGACATCCTGCGCTGCGTTCTCGTGTGCGCCCACCCGGCCCGCGCTCTCGCGCACACCCTCCTGCCCTGCGGACTCCTGGTCCGATCCGTGCTCGCTAGCCATTACGTTCTCACTAGACGACCCCACTCAAACCCTCTTCGCTTCGACTGCGATCCCGAACCGATCCGGACGGATATTCGGACAATCTAATTCTGAAGTCGCAATCTAAAACCTCATATTCGTATATATGCAAATTATTTTTCTCGACAGGAAGATTTATACCCCTGGCGGGAGAATTGAGGCCTGTATGAGTACCCAGAAGCGAGTTCTACAGGAGTTCGGCACAGTCGAGGAGAACAGTCTCCGGCTCGAGACCGAGAAGGCAGAGCAGATTATCGACGCGCTGAACACCGACCTGGCGGCGGGGTACACGCTGTACCACCAGCTCAAGAAGCACCACGCGCTGAACACCGACCTGGCGGCGGGGTACACGCTGTACCACCAGCTCAAGAAGCACCACTGGAACGTCGAGGGCGCGGAGTTCCGCGATCTGCACCTGTTCCTCGGCGAGGCCGCCGAGCACGCCGAGGAGGCGACTGACGAGATCGCCGAGCGCGCCCAGGCGCTGGGCGGCACGCCCGTGGCGAGCATGGAGAACCTCGCCGAGCACTCGCCGGTCGAGGCCGAGGACGAGGACGTCTACGACATCCGCACCTCGCTGGAGAACCTGCTCCGGGAGATCCTCGTCCAGACCGAGGAGGACGCTCACCACATCGAGCACTACCTCGAGGACGACACCCTCGTCACCGAGAGTGCACTGCGCTGAGCGCGACGCCGGACTGTAACTGATCGATCCGTTTTCGTTGTCGGTGAAGGTGTTACCCGAGAATCGCCAGCAAGCAGCCGAATTCAGCGAATCATTTAGGGTCGTCCAGCACCTACGGTTCACCTGAAGACGGCGATCCGAATCGCCACAACAGCTCCCGCCATGATCGACTCGACACTCCCGACGCCGACGGAGAAGGTCGCCCTGGCACCGGACCTCCGGTCGCTCTCGGAGCGAGCGATCCGCGCCTGGACCGAGCGGATGGCCGTGCGGCCGCTCGGCGACCGGTACGCGGTCGACAGCGAGAGCGGCGCGACCTACGTCGTCGACCCCGTCGCGGGGACGTGTACGTGCCCCGACCAGCAGCTCCGGGGCGAGACCTGCAAGCACCTCCGACGGGTCGCGATCGAGATCACGTCCCGCCGGGTCCCGCCGCCGGGCAGACGCCGCGTCGACTGTGTGGCCTGCGGGACCGAGACGCTGGTCAACCGCGACGCCGCGGAGCCGCCGCTGTGCCCGGCCTGCGACCTGGAGCCTGGCGAGGTCGTGCTGGATCGGGAGACAGGCGACCGCCTCGTCGTGGTCGGCGTGACGCCGGACCGCGCCGACGAGGTGACCATCCCCGAGACAGGACGGACCGTCGCCGACCACCCGACGAACGACGGCTACCCCACCGACGACCCCGTCGTCGAGGCGGTGTACCTCGGCGCAGTTGGCCGCGAGCAGCCGCGGCGGTACTCGTTTCCCCGCTCGCGACTCCGCCGGACTGACGACGCTGCGCTCGTCGATGCAGTCCCGCTCCCTGCAGAGCCCTGACCGCGGGCAGCTGGGGTCATACGGTCGTGCGTGGCTCTGTGACACGTCAGGACACGATATACAGCCAGGTCGAGATGACTGACAATCAGTATCAGGTAGGTCGCCCTTCGAGCGCGAGTTTGGCGCCGAACCCGATCAGAACGCTGCCGCTCGCGTACCGCACGAGCCGCTGTGTCCGCGCGGAGTCCAGCAGGAACTGCCGGGCCCGGCTGGCGAACAGCGCAACGCCAGCGAGATACAGCAGGCTCAGCCCGGCGTACACGACGCCCAGCAGCGACAGCTGGAGCGGGGCGTTCGCCGACGGCGGGACGAACTGGGGGAAGAAAGCCAGCACGAACACCGCCACCTGCGGGTTCGAGACGTTGATGGCGACCGCTTTCCGGTAGGAGCCCGCCAGCGACTGCTCCGCCGTCCCGGCGTCTGTCCCCAGGTCGAACTGTTCCTCGGATCGCAGTAGCTGCACCCCCAGGTACACCAGGTAGGCAGCGCCCAGGTACTTCACGAGCAGGTACGCCGACGCCGTCGTTCGCAGGATGGCCGAGAGCCCGAGGACGGCAGCGGCCGTGTGGACCAGCACGCCCGTCGCCGTCCCGAGACTGGCCGCGAGGCCGGTCGCGCGCCCGCCGCTGAGGCTCTGTGTCAGCGTGTAGATCGAGTCCGGGCCCGGGGAGACGACGATCGCAGCCACGGCCGGAACGAACGCGAGGAGGACGACCAGGTCGATCACATCCGTCGACTATTGCCGCCACCCACTAATAGTAGTTGTTGTGACTCGTTACCGCCGGGCAGACAGAATACCGACGGTTCAAGCCCCGAAACACCTGTTTTTCCGGGGCACTCTGAAAATAATCACAACAACCACTATAACTCTCTCATAGTGATTGTTGCGATTATTTTCGTGACCACGTAAGATGGAGCGGATTGGAAAGTGAAGTCACCAATCAGAACAATTTTTCCGTTCCTCAGCGGAACTCTGCCGGTTTGCACGAGCCAAATGGTTATATTGCTTGACCGCTTTGTTCACCATATGAGCCAAGGACGAGACGATGCAGGACGGTTCGAAGAAACAGTCACTGAGCAGGATATCCTCAAAGTATTTGACTATGAGGATGATCCTGTTCTAACCGCCCCGGAAGTCGCTGACGGATTGCAGCGGTTCGGAAAACAGCTCACTCCAGAAGGCGTCCGAAACCGACTGGAGCAGATGGCTGAGAAAGGGCTGGTGAGTCGGAAGAAACTCGGGGCAAGAGCAGTCGGCTGGTGGGCTGAAGTTGCCCCGGAACTGGACACGCAGACTGCCAATACGGTCGATACTCGGAAGGAATCCGACAAGTGGGAACAACTGTAGCAACAGATGGCGACGGTACTGTTGCATCCCGATGTGGAGAAGAAGTTGGACTCGCTTCCCGACGACATCGAAGACAGGATTCGGTCGAAGTTGGAAGAAGCAGGTACCAACCCAGACCGGCACCTCAAGCCGTTGAAAGGCAGAGACGAGTATTCACTTCGGATTGGAAAGCGCCGAGCGATTATCCAGTGGGTCAAAGAGCAGGACGAACTCAGGGTGTTGGAAATCGACACTCGTGATACTGTGTATCAGTAGGTCGGCTGGACCACTAGATACCGATTTCTTGTCCCACGAAAGGCGGAACCTTGGACCGATTCAACCAATCAGTACCCGAGGAAGTGGTGCGTTCCATGTTGCATTCTGTTCCGAACATCAATACAATCTTACAGAGTAGCCGACGGTCCGTACACAGATCTACTGATCGGATGGTTCACGCGCGGCTCGGTGAATGGTTGGAACCACCACGTACCCGGCAATACACTCTTTTATAAACGATTTACCCGTATAGAGGGTGTCATAGAACGAGTAGCACACCAAAGAGCAGGGTGAACGCTGAGGTGGATGAGTTCAGCGACCCTGCAAGATGATCCTTCGGTAGAGTCGTTC